>NKIT01000032.1:4473-29702 GCA_002256185.1 Rhodobacteraceae bacterium PARR1
AACGATGCCGGGATGGGGGCGTGTGATCCATGCGCTGGCATAGACCAGCAGGGCAAAGCTGGCGGCGTGGCTTTCGGGAAAACCATAGCTGCCAAAGCCTTCGATCTGGGCAAAGCAGCGCTGCGCGAAATCCTCGTCATAGCCATTGGCGCGCATGCCTTGCAGGAAACGGTCATGGAATTCGCTGACGGACCCATGTTTCTTGAAGGTGGCAAGCGAGCGTCGCAGACGATCCGCCTCAGTAGGCGTAAACCCCGCGCCGATGATGGCGATCTGCATCGCCTGTTCCTGAAACAACGGCACGCCGAGGGTTTTGCCCAAGACCCGGCCCAAGGCGTCTGACGGAAAGCTCACCTGCTCCTCGCCATTGCGCCGCCGCAGATAGGGGTGGACCATGTCGCCCTGAATGGGCCCCGGTCGGATGATGGCCACCTGAATCACAAGGTCGTAAAAGCTGCGCGGCCGCATCCGGGGCAG
Organism: Rhodobacteraceae bacterium PARR1; assembly: GCA_002256185.1. GTDB lineage: Bacteria > Pseudomonadota > Alphaproteobacteria > Rhodobacterales > Rhodobacteraceae > Paragemmobacter. Next base: position 4,951 of record NKIT01000032.1, read on the forward strand.
AAAGTTCATCTGCGCCCGGCTTTCCACCTGAAACACCCCCAGACTGTCGGCCCGGCAGAGCATGTCATAGGTGGCGGGGTCTTCGGCGGGCAGGGTGGCAAGGTCATGGCGCACGCTGTGGTGCCGGTCCAAAAGGTCAAAGGCGCGGCGGATGCAGGACAGCATGCCAAGGGCAAGGATATCGACCTTCAGGATGCCCAGACTGTCGATGTCATCCTTGTCCCATGGAATGACGGTGCGATCCTCCATCGTGGCGTTCTCGATGGGGCAAAGCTCGTCCAGCCGCCCTTCGGTGATGATGAAGCCGCCGACATGCTGGGACAGGTGCCTTGGAAATCCCTGAATTTCGTCGATCAACTGCAAGGCCAGCCGCAGGCGGCGGTCTGCCGGATCAAGCCCGATTTCGCGCAGGCGTTCATCCGTGATCTGCCCGGCCCCGCCCCATCCCCAGATTTGCGATGACATGGCGCCCAAAGTATCCTCGGACAGGCCCATGGCGCGGCCCACCTCGCGCACCGCGCGTTTGCCGCGATAGTGGATGACTGTGGCGCACAGGCCCGCGCGGTGGCGGCCATAGCGGGCGTAGATGTGCTGGATCACCTCTTCCCGGCGCTCATGTTCGAAATCCACGTCGATGTCGGGCGGCTCATTCCGCGCCTCTGACACGAAGCGTTCAAAGACCATCGTTCCGATTTCCGGACTGACCGATGTCACGCCAAGGCAATAGCACACCACCGAATTCGCCGCCGAACCGCGCCCTTGGCACAGGATGCCGCGTTGGCGGGCGAAATCAACGATGTCATGCACGGTCAGGAAATAAGGCTCATAGCGCAGCTTGCTGATCAGGGTCAGTTCATGCGCCATCTGCGCTTTCACGCGGTCAGGGGCACCTTGCGGGTAACGCCACGCCAGCCCCGCATAGGCCAGACGCGACAAGCGTTGGGGTGCGGTTTCGTCCCCCAGCAATTCCGACGGGTAGTCATAGCGCAATTCCGCCAGACCGAATGCTGCGCGGGCGGCAATCTCGCCGCTGCGGTGCACGGCATCCTCATGTCCCCGGAACAGGCGCAGCATCTCAGGCTCGGATCGCAGGCGCTGTTCGGCATGGGGCAAGGCGCGGCGGCCAAGGGCATCCACCGTGCAGCCCTCACGTATGGCGGTCAGCACATCGGCCATGCGGCGGCGCGATCCGTGGTGCATCATCGGCAGGGCGGAGGCGACCGTGGGCAGGGTAAAGGCGTCGGCCAGACGCGCAAGCCGGGCAAAGCGCGCGGCGTCCTGCCCGTCATAGCGCGGCGCCATCAAGAGGCTGCATTGGCCGGGGAAAGCATCGGTCAGGCGGCGGGTGATGCCCTCCCAAGCTGGCCTTTGCCCCCGTCCGGGGGGGTGGATCAGCATTTCCATCCCCTGCCCCCAGTCGATCAGGTCTTGCGGATGCAGCTCACACTGCCCCTTCGGCACGCGCAGACGACCAACGCTGAGCAAGCGGCTGAGCCGCGCCCAAGCCTGCCGATCGCGCGGCAGGACGGTGGCGGTATAGCCCGAGGCCAGCACGATCCGCGCCGCCGGGATCAGCCGGATCACCGGTCCCCCATCGCGCGCCATCTCTTTCGCCCGCGTATGGGCGCGCACGATGCCCGCCACGGAATTCACATCCGCCACGGCAAGGGCGGAAAGCCCCATCTCTGCCGCACGCGCCATCATCTCTTCGGGATGCGAGGCCCCGAAGAGGAAGGTGAAGTTGGTGGTGGCAGAAAGTTCGACGAACATGCGGGCCGGGGGAGTCGGGGTGACAGATTGAGAACATTATAGGAACATTTGAAGGAAAGGGGAGTCTTCCGCGCGTCAGGCGCGTTAGGTCCGTTTGCTGGCTATAGAATGGGCAAAGCGTGCAAGGTTGGGGAAAACTGTCTGGGGGACAGTTTTCCCCAACCGCCGATAGGTCCGCGCGCGACCTGCCGGGGTGGGCGCTTCATGCGCACGCCCCGGTGGGGCGGGGCGTGCGCGGACCGTGGCTTTGGGCCACGGTCCAACTCAACGCGTCGCGCCTTTGGGTATCGCCTAAAGCAGCGGCAGGATTCCAGCCGGGCGTGCCGCAAAACCCAAGGCAACTTCCTCGATCTGTGCGGCACCAATCATTTCCGACGTTCGGAACAATTCCACCCCACCCTGCGCCGAATAGAACCGCTCTGCCCGCACGTTGCCCACCACGACAGAGGCCGAAAACGCGGCGGCACTACGCACCGCCGACAGCAAAGCGCGGCCAATCCCCCGCCGCTGTGCCGACTGAAGGACGTAAAGGGAATAGAGTTCCTCGGGATACTCAGCCGCAAAAGCCGCTTCCCGCTGCGGACCCATCACAGCGAACCCGGCCTCCGGCACCAGAAACACACGCTTTGACGGATCAGGTTGCAGGATGCGCGCCCATTGCGCTTGGCGAAAGGCAAGGTCAAAGCGCGCAATCTCTGCATCCGGCAGCAGACCGGGGTAGGTCTCGGCCCAACTGGTCACATGCAACCGCGCCAGCATATCCACATCTTCTGGAACCGCCGCGCGCAGGTCCATCCTACCGCAACCGCCCCAACAACGCCGGATTGGCATAGCCATCCGGCACCAGCCCCTGCGCCATCTGCCATGCCTTCACGGCGGCGATGGTCTTTGGCCCCATCAGGCCATCGACCCCGCCCGCATCAAAGCCCGCAGCGGTCAGCAGGCGCTGCAACTCCACCCGTTCATCGCGGGTCAAGGCGCGGTCCTCGCGCGGCCACGCGGCGCGAATCGGGGGACCGCCGCGCAAACGGTCCGCCAGATGGCCAACGCCGATCACATAGGCGTCGGCCTTGTTGTAGGTTTCGATCACCTGAAAATTCGCGAAAATCAGGAAAGCCGCCCCCCGATGCCCTGCAGGCAACAGGACCGAGGCCGGGCCGTGATCCGGCAAAGCCCCACCGTCCGCCAGCCGCACCCCCATCGCCTGCCAGTCGGCAACAGGTTTCTTCACACGCTCGGACGTCTGGGCATAGTCAAACCCATCGGGCAGCGTAACCTCTACCCCCCAAGGCATCCCCTTGGTCCAGCCGGATTTCGACAGATAGGCGGCGGCAGAGGCCAGCGCATCCGTCGGATCATCGCCCCAGATATCGCGCCGCCCGTCGCCGTCAAAATCCACCGCGAATGTCCAGAACGACGAGGGCATGAACTGCGTATGCCCCATCGCCCCCGCCCACGACCCGCGCATATCGGCAACCGACACATGCCGGTCCTGCACGATCTTCAACGCCTCAATCACCTGCGCCTCAAAGAACGCGCCGCGCCGCCCGTCATAGGCGAGGCTGGCCAGCGCTTGCAGCGTCGGAATGTCACCCCGGAAAGTGCCATAGGCGGATTCCAGCCCCCAGATGGCTGCGATGATTTCGCGGTCCACACCGTAAGCAGCCTCTAGCCGGTCAAAGAGCGCGCGGTGACGCGCCAGCGCCTTGACGCCTGCGGCGATACGGTCGTCGGATGCGGCGCTGTCAAGGTAGGTCCAGATCGGCTTGGTGAACTCGCTTTGGTTGCGGTCTTTGTCCACCACGGCGGGATCAAACCTAAGCGCGTCCAAGGCATCCAGCGTGGCCGGCGCGATGCCCGCCGCCAATGCACGGGGGCGAAAGGCGGTCAGCCAGTCCTGAAAGCCGGCCTCGGTTCCCGTATAGGCCATATGCCCCCCCATCGCTGCGTCAGCGGGAGTTTCCCCGTTCAATGCCGGATCGGCAAGGGCGGGAAAGGCGAGGAGCAAGGACAACAGGACTGCGCGCATGGGGCGAGTGTAGGGGAGAGGCGCGCAAGGGGGAAGCAGTCTTGCAATGACGCAACGCTACGGATGGCCCCGATGCCCAAAGCATCGGGGCGCGCCCCTTTGGCAACGTTGCCAAGCCCTAAAGCCCCGCTTCCGCCGCGATCTCTTTCGACGATTTCCGTGCGCGTTCCGTCGCGGATTTCAACTGACCGCAAGCGGCCATGATGTCCTCGCCGCGCGGGGTGCGGATGGGGCTGGCGTATCCGGCTTTGTAGACGATGTCGGCAAAGGCCTCGATCCGCTCCCAATCCGAGCGTTGATAGGGTGCGCCGGGCCATTCGTTGAAGGGGATCAGGTTGATCTTGGCCGGAATCCCCGCGATCAGCTTGACCAGACGGCGGGCGTCGGCGTCGCTGTCGTTCACATCCTTCAGCATCACATATTCAAAGGTGATGCGTTCCGAATTGGACAGGCGCGGATAGTCCCGCAGCGTGTCCAGCAGGGTCTTGATGTTCCACTTCTTGTTCACAGGCACCAGCGTGTCACGCACGGCATCGGTGGTGGCGTGGAAACTGACCGCCAAAAGACAGCCGATCTCCTCGGCCGCGCGGGCGATTTCCGGCACAATGCCAGAGGTGGACAGCGTGATGCGGCGGCGCGACAGGGAAATGCCTTCGCCATCCATCACCACCTGCATCGCGTCGCGGACGTTTTCAAAATTATACAGCGGCTCGCCCATGCCCATCAGCACGACGTTGGACACCATCCGCGTCTCTTCCTTGGGTGCGCCCGCCACCGGCCATTCGCCCAGATCGTCACGCGCCAGCATCACCTGCCCGACAATCTCACCCGCTGTCAGGTTGCGGACCAGTTTTTGCGTGCCGGTGTGGCAGAAGGAACAGGTCAGCGTGCAGCCCACTTGGCTGGAAATGCACAGCGTCCCACGGGTTTCTTCGGGGATATAGACCGTCTCGACCTCATGCCCGCCCGCGATACGGACCAGATATTTGCGCGTGCCATCGGCCGAGATTTGGCGCGTCACAACCTCAGGCAGTTCAATCACGAAATTCTCGGCCAACAGGGCGCGGTAATCCTTGGACAGGTTGGTCATCTGCGCAAATTCGCGGATGCCGAAGTGGTAGACCCATTGCCAGACCTGCCCCAGTCGCATCTTGACCTGCTTTTCGGGCGTGCCTGCCGCAATCAGCGCCGCGCGCAACTGGTCGCGGGTCAGGCCGACAAGATTGGTCTTGCCGCCTTCGGGCAGCTTGCGCGGAAGGGTCAGCACATCCTGCGTGATCGGCGCGGAAAGGGTCATGGGCGGCGTCCTGAAGCGATGAAGCGCTTGATATAAGGGATTCGAGCGGAAAACGAAACAGGCAGAACGAAAAAGGCCGCCCGGCGGGGGCGGCCACTGTGATCAGGGATGCAAAGCGCTTACTGGCAGCGCTTTTCCGCCTCGGCCATGGCAGCGGTAAAGCCGCGCAGGCTGAATGTGTCGGCGGTCTGGGTGCCACGACCCGACCGCGCGGTCACCACAGCCTCAGCCCCCTTTTTCATCGCCGCGAGCAGTTGGGCATCCGCATCGGGCGTTGCGGGCCAAGCCCATTCTTCGCTGGTGAACAACTCATAGACCGTCCCGTCAATGGCCACGGTCACGGTCGATTTTTCGGCAAAGGGATAGCCGCCGGTATAGCTCACCTCACCCGCCGCACCGGCACCGGGGCGGAAGGTGACGAACAACTGAATCTCACCCCGGCGCACCGTCACTTCGGTGCCGTCGCGGGTGGCGGCGGTGGATTTCGGCGCGGTCACACCCCAGCATTCCTTGGGATTTTCGTCTGTAAACACGCTCCAATCCGATTTCACGTCCACCACATTGGTGGATTCCTGCGCCATCGCGGAACCTGCGGCGGCGGCAAAGGCCCCGGCCAGCAGAACACGCCCGAACATGGACTTCATGGGATAGCCTCCAGACTGTCGCGCCTCATGATCGCTGCCCGCCCGGCTGCCGGGTTCTGCCGTCACCCCCGGAACGGGCGCAAAGGCTGGCGCGATCTTGTTCAACTCTCTACCGTTATTACGCACAAAGCCCTGACGGTGAAAGACCCCCATGGGCCCATTCGCGCGGAAAATCGCGCAACTGTGAGGGAGAAGACCATGTCAAAGCCGGTGCCGATGGCCGAATTGTGGCGCGGAGGGCTGTTGGAAAGCACCCATACGGGCCATGCCGTGATCTGTGATGACACGGGCGGCATCGTGGAAAGCTGGGGCGATCCGACGGCGGTGATCTTTCCGCGATCATCGTGCAAGATGCTGCAAGCGCTGCCTTTGGTGGAAAGCGGGGCGGCCGATGCGTTTGGACTGACGGACCGGCAACTCGCCCTGTCCTGCGCCAGCCACGAAGGGGCGGCGTTGCATGTGGGCGCGGTGCGCGACTGGCTGGCGGGCATCGGCGCGGCTGAGGCGGATTTGCGTTGCGGGTCGCACGAACCCTATGACCGCGATGAGCGCAATCGCCTGATCCTTGGGCAGGAACGCCCCTGCCAGTTGCACAACAACTGTTCGGGCAAACATGCAGGATTTGTCACGCTGAACCGCCATCTGGGCGGCGGGGCGGATTATGTCGAGATGGATCACCCCGTACAGCACGCCGCCCGCGCGGCCTTTGAAGAGGTGACCGGAGAGGCGATTGCCGGTTGGGGCATCGACGGCTGTTCCGCCCCGAATTTCGCCACCTCTGTCCACGGCCTCGCCCGCGCGATGGCGCGCTTTGCAGCGGCATCGGGCAGCGGCGCGCGGGAAAGCGCGATGCAGCGTCTGGCGCAAGCGATGGCGACTTACCCGGAGATGGTGGCAGGCGAGGGCCGCGCCTGCACCGAGTTGATGCGCGCCATGGGGGGCCGGGTGGCGATCAAGACCGGGGCCGAGGGTGTGTTCATCGCTATCATCCCGGACCGGCGGATGGGGATTGCGCTGAAGATCACCGACGGTGCCAGCCGCGCATCCGAGGCTGCGGTGGCGGCCCTGCTGGTGCGTCTGGGCGTGCTGGACCCCGCCCATCCGGCGGCGGTCAAGCGGTTGAACCCGGTGCAAAAGAACTGGCGCGGGTACGAGACCGGCGAGATTCGCACAGCGGCGGCTTTTCCGGGCTGAACAAAAGGAAAAGGGCCGTGCTTGGCAGCACAGCCCCCGGTCATGTCACGTAACGCGGCAACGGGACTAAGGTTGGGGGCGAAGAACCCCGTCACCGCGCCACGTGACATGCAGTCTTTTTGCCCGCGCAACAGGGCCGAATTGCGGTGAGGCCAAGGAATTTTGCGGGCATCGGGGCAAGGGTTTTCATGTTTCGGGTATGGTTTCGGCGCTGCGCGGGCTTACGCCTTTGGCTTGATTTGCCGCGCGACCCTGCCCTAGACTTCGGGGATGACCATGCAGCCCCCGCCCATCACACCCATCGGCCTGCCCTTCAATGATCAGACCTCTGAACAGGTGAGCTTTGACCGGCGTGAGTTGCAGGCGATCCTTGCGCTTTACGGTCGGATGGTCGCCATGGGGGAATGGCGCGACTATGCGATTGCCGCCCTGCGTGAGGTGGCGGTGTTTTCTGTCTTCCGGCGCACGGCGGAATTCCCGCTCTACCGGATCGAGAAACGGCCAAAGCTGCGCGCCAAGCAGGGGATCTATGCCGTGGTCGGGGCAGATGGTCAGGTGCTGCGGCGCGGGCACGAGCTTGCCGCCGTGCTGAAGGTGCTGGAGCGCAAGCTCATCCGCCCCGTGGAGTGATTTGGGAGAGTGATCTTGATGCAAGCGCGGGCATGGCCCGCGCATCAGCGATGCGCCCTGCCATCGGCCAAGGCCGCTGTCAGGGCAGAGGGGGGGCCGTCTGCCCCCCACGGCGCAAGCGCCGCCCCCCCGAGGATATTTAAGCAACGGGGAAGGGATCAGGGGCGACGGCGGGCGGTGACAGGACCGCCACCTTGGGCGGCGATGCGGTTCGTCGCGGCGTCCAGTGAATCGATGGCAACGGACATGCTGTGGCCATTGGCATGGATCAGGTGCGTGGCGTCCAGCATCAGGGCGACATGGCCTTTCCAGAAGATCAGGTCATTCCGGCGCAAGGGGGCGTCCTCGGTAAGCGCTTCACCCAAGGCCTGTTGCAGGTCACTGTCGCCGGGGCAGTCGCGCCCGCAGGCGTGAAAGGCGATTTGCACGAGGCCGGAGCAATCAAGGCCCGCATGGGAATTGCCACCCCAGAGGTAGGGCGATCCAAGGAGGGTTAGCGCCACCTCTGCCGGGTCGTCGAAATGCGCGTCGATGGGGCGCAGGTGAGCGAGAGGGACATAACCTGCTTGCGTGGCCGCGAAAGCGCCTTCGGTCGCGGTGACCGTGAGGGATGCACCCATCGGCAGGGCGAAGCGGTCCGGCGCCTGCACCTTTGGCGCGGCATAAGCGTGGCTGGCGGGGGCGACAACCCAATGCGTCGGGGTGATTGTCGGACCGATGGCCGCGTCGGGCAACCAGCCGCAATAGCCGTCTTTCGTCGCCTGCACGAAGGCCCAGCCGTCCTGACGGTCCACCACGGTCAGCGCAGCGCCCAGCGTCAATTGCCGGTCGCGCGCGCCATCGGGGCGGGTCATGAGGTCCGCCAAAGGCAGGGCAATGGCGGCGGGTTCGCCAACCGTGAAGGCCGGGGCGTCCAAATGGCCGCGCAGGCTGTCCAATGCCACACGGCCCGAAAATGGGGTCAGGCGGCGATCCATGTCAGAGACCGAGGATGTCGGGCAGCGCGTTCAGCACGGCCCGCGCGCCCTGCCCCACCCCGCCTTTGGGCCGGGCGGGGGCATCGCTGGGGCTGTGGCCGTAGATGTCAAAATGCAGATATCGTGCCTCGCCCACAAAGCGCCGCAGAAACAGGGCCGCCGTGATCGATCCGGCAAAGCCAAAGCCCGGCGAGTTGTCCAGATCGGCAATGCCGGGTTCGATCACCGGGTCATAGGCATCGTGGAAGGGCATGCGCCAGACCGGATCAAAGCCAGCCTTCGCGCCCTTTGCCAAGGCGGCGGCAATGGCGTCGTCATCGGTGTAGAAAGGGGCAAGGTCCGGCCCCACCGCCACGCGTGCAGCACCTGTCAGCGTGGCCATGGAGATCAGCGCATCGCAGGGTTCCTCGACCGCAAAGGCAAGCGCATCGGCAAGGATCAGACGCCCTTCGGCATCGGTGTCATTCACCTCAACCGTCAGGCCCTTGCGGGAGGTGAGGATGTCCTTGGGGCGCATCGCATTGCCAGAGATCGCGTTTTCCACTGCGGGCACGATCACGCGCAACTGCACGGGCAGGTTCAGCGCCATGACCATCTGCGCCAGCCCCATCACGGTGGCCGCCCCGCCCATGTCCTTTTTCATCAGGTTCATGCCGCCGGTCGGCTTGATGTTCAGCCCGCCCGTGTCAAAGCACACGCCCTTGCCCACCAGCGTCAGGCGTGGGCCAGTGCTGCCCCAGCGGAAGTGCATCAGGCGCGGCGCACGATCCGAGGCGCGGCCCACGGCATGGATCATCGGAAAGTTTTGCGCCAAAAGGTCTTCGCCCCGGATCACCTGCGCTTCGGCGCCGAACCGGTCGGCCAGCGCCAGAAACGCGGCCTCCAGTGCGTCGGGCCCCAGATCGGCGGCGGGGGTGTTGATCAGGTCACGCGTCAGAAACTCTGCGTGGGCCATCGCCAGCAGGCGGGCGGCATCGCAGCCGTTGGGGCAGACCAGACGCGCCGGGACGGTCGGCGTCTTGCTGGCGCGGTAGCGGTCAAAGCGATAAGCCGACAGCAGGAAGGCCAAGGCAGCCTCATCCTTTTGTGCGGGGGTCAGATCGCCTTCGATGCGCCAGTCGCGGCCCGGCAGTGCAGCGGCTGCCTTGGCAAGGCCAAAGCGCATGCGGCGGCGGGCGGTGTCGGTGCCAAGCCCTGCGACGGCGGCCGCGGGTTGGCCATCGGGACCGGGCAGCAGGCAGGTTTCCCCCAAGCCCGCCGCAAATCCCGTGGCCGTCAGCCAGCCGCGCCATGCCTCTGGCAACCCGTCCAGCCATGCGGGCAGCGCATCGGGGGCCACGATGTGCAGCGGCAGGGCCGCAGCGGCATCGGCAAAGGTCGGTGGATTCGTCATGGCGGGCAGGCTTTCTTGCAAGGGCGCTCTGCAACCTGCGACGGGCAGCGGACAAGCGCAAGAGGAGGTACCGTCACCCCGCCAGTGCCTTTTCCGCCACCCGACACAGCCGCGCCCAAACCGCCGCGATGGCGGTGGGATCACCCCGGTTCAGACACAGCCGCAAATCGGCAGACACAACCGCCAAGGTCACAAAGCCCAGACTTTCCGCCAGCCCCTGCACCCGCGCCAAGGGTTGGGTCACTTGCGCCAGATCATGCAGGATCATCCGGTCAGCAATTCCTGCCAGTTCCATTCCCAGATCCGAGATGCTGCGGTTGACCACCGCCGCCGCCGAATCCGAGCCCAAATTGCGATACATCGTCACCAAAGGTTCAATGTCTTCGCGCACCTTTTCGCGTGGCATCAAGACCACGACCCCTGCGGCCGGTTTCGGCGGCATGGCTACACCCCATTCGTTTCACACCCGGCGCTGATGCTTTCCGATGCAGTTGAACGAATCCTTTCTGCCCCGGCAAATAAACGCTCGAATTTTCCCGGCCTTTTGCGTAAGTCGCCAAGGACGACTAGACGACGACCAGAAGATGGAGGCCGCCCTTGCAACAGGCCCGCCCGCTGCCCGCCTATCTGATCAGCCGGTTTCAAGGCTGGAAGGCGACCACTTATCAGGACAACAAGGCGTGGTATCGGCGTCTGGCTGCCGCTGGACAGCATCCCCGCGCGATGGTGATTTCCTGTTGTGATTCACGCGTCCACGTCACGTCGATCTTCGGGGCGGATGAGGGGGAGTTTTTCATCCACCGCAACGTGGCCAACCTTGTGCCGCCCTATAACCCGGATGGCGAATATCACGGCACCTCGGCGGCGGTGGAATATGCGGTCACCTCGCTGGGTGTGGCGCATATCGTGGTGCTGGGGCATTCCAACTGTGGCGGGGTCAAGGGCTGCCATGACATGTGTTCCGGTCTTGCCCCCGCGCTAGAAGAAAAATCCAGCTTCGTCGGCCGCTGGATGGACATCCTGCGCCCCGGTTTCGAACGGGTGCGCGACGTGGCCGAGGTGGATCGTCTGCGCGCCTTGGAAAAAGAGGCGGTGCTGGTCAGTCTGGAAAACCTGATGACCTTTCCCTTTGTGCGCGAGGCGGTGGACGATGACCGTCTGACGCTGCACGGGTTGTGGACCGACACCGGCGAAGGCGGGCTGGAACAGTTTGATCCCACCAAGGGCGGCTTTTCCGCCGTCTGATCCGGCGGTCAGGCGGGTCGACAAGGGTCAGGCATGCATCGGATCAGGCCTGCGCAGCGCTGCGCGCGCTTGGGCGATGCTTTGGCTATGCGCGGCCAGATCCTCGCGGAACAGGCGTTCAAATTCCAGACGTGCCACATCCGCCGAGGCGGGCGTATCGGCGGCAGAGCCGTTGGCTTTCTGGAATGGTGCAATCAGGAAACGGAACATCAAACTACCCCCAAGGCGCATATCCATGACATGACGGACAGGGGCGGTGTGGCCAATCCGCCAAGGGGAGTGCAGCCCCTTGCCAAACGGATAATGACCGACACTCGGACGTGGCGCAGTCCAGAGGTCAGGATATGTGACCCATTCCTATTGCTGTAGCATTCCGGCGGGTTTGTGGCGGCTTGGCGGCGAAGCGGCGGTGAAAGCGCGCCTTTTTGCCGACCGCGCCGCCACCCACAGGTCAGGGTTGCAGCACCATGTCGCTGGGCCAGCCAAGGGATTCGGTCACCGTCACTTTGGCTGTTTCTCCCGCAGGCACGGGCAACGACCAAGCCCACAGCCCGCGCTGATCGTCGACATCGGTCTCGGTCGGTGCCGGATCGGCGGTCACATCGACCGTCAGATCATCCTGTTCGGAATAGGACACCGTATCCAGCAACCGCACCGTCCAATCCCGCGTGGTCAGGTTTTCGACCGTATAGACCACGGTCGTTTCCTGCCGGTTGGATTTGACGATGATGCCGCTGTCACCTTCGGCGCGTGTGGGTTGAATGGCCGTCAGGCGCAGCCCTTCGATGGGGCCAAAGCCCACTTCGGTTTCCTGTCCGGGGGCGAGGCGGTCCAGATCGGTGGTCCCGATCACCGCGCCATCGCGGGTCAGCAGTGCCTGACCGGGCAACAAAATCTCATCCGTCGGGTTGGTGAAGCGGGCCACTTGGAACGCGGTCTGGTCGATGGCGGGGATTGCCCGCGCCTCAACCTCGGGCGCAAGGGAGATGCGGTCCAGCGCGATGCGCAAATCCTCAACCCCGGTCGCCACATCGACGGCGGCAGGGAAGTGGTACAGCACAAGGTCATCGGATGCGGTCGCCTCGGCCATCATCGGCGCGGCCATCACGGCCTCTGGCATCGCGGCGTCATCGGCAAAGGTGCGGGCCTCGGGCGCGTCGGGTGGCCCGATGCGGCGCAGTTTCGGCCAAGGTTCTGACGGGGTCATCTGCTGGTTCAGTTGCGCGGTGGACAGGGTCAGGTCAACGCCGCGCCAATCCTCGCCCGTGTCTTGGGTGACGAATGCCCCCCGGTCCAGCGTCAGCGCGGGCACGTCACCACGCGCCAGCGTCAGCCCGTAAGCCGGACGCCAATAGGCACCTTCGACCAGATGGGTCAGCGTCAGGGTGGTGGGACCAGCCTTGGTGACGTCAAGCGCGACGGTCAGTTGCTGGCCTTCGGTGGCGTCGGGGGTCACGGCGGAAAGCGCCTCTTCGGCCGCCGTCACGGCGTCTTGCGCATCGGTCACAGCCCGGTCTGCGGCGGGCAAGGCAGCGCCGGCATCGGCGGCGGCGCGTTTGGCGGCGAGGGTTTCCGTGGCGATGGTGTCGGCCATGGCAACGACCTGCGCCGGTCCGATGTCCGGGCCGACATCCGCGGTGACGCGGTTCAGGAAATCCGCACGGGCAAGGGCGGCATCGACCAACGCTTGCGCACCGTCGCGGTCGGCCTGCGCCTGCACCAATGCGGCGCGGGCTGTGTCCAGCGCGGTTTCCGCCGCCTGCTGTGCGGCGGTCTTTGGCGCGTCGGCGGGGGTCAACCGCCCCGCCCGCAGCGACAACGCGCCGGTTGCCACCCCCTCTGGCGCGGTCAATTGCACGCCCAAAGGCGCGGTGGCCCAAGGTAGATCGGTGACGGTCAGGCTGTGGCGACCTGCGGGCAGGTCGAGGGTGACGGTCCGCGTCACCTGCGCGGCATCGGCATAGACCGTCACAGCGGTGATGGTCGACGGCGCAGTCAGCGTATCCGCAAACGCGGCGGTGGAGAGGAGGAGAACGGCGAGGGGGGAAAGGAAACGCATCAATGCAAACTCCGGGAAAAGGAATGGGCGAAGGTTAGGCGCAAAGTGGGGATTGCGGAAAGGGGGGATGGGAGGGCGGGGGTTGTCCTATACTGTGGGCAGCCAAGAGGATCGACGCGGAAACGTCCCCAAGGACGTTTCCGACGGTCCGATTGCTGCTGAGGCGACGAAGCAGCAAGGGGTTTTCAGCCATCTTGACGCTTGAAGCACGGGGCGCGCACGACCGGGCGGGAGCGATTTATCGCGCCCGCCCCGTCTGACTCGGCGGGCGGGCGGGCGCGGCCAGTGCTGGGGCAGCATGGGCGGGCATGCTGATCGGTTGCGATGCGCGCGGGTCACTTGCCCCGCGCGACTGTTGCTGTGGCCACGCCCCCCACGCCCATAAACAAAAAGACCCCGCCGTTCAGCGAGGTCTTTCCTTAACTCATTCCTGAAACCGCTCAGCCCTTTTTCAGGCAGCGGCTTCCCAGCACTTCGGCGATCTGCACCGCGTTCAGCGCAGCACCCTTGCGCAGGTTGTCGGACACGCACCACAGGTTCAGACCGTTGTCGATGGTGCTGTCCTGACGGATGCGGCTGACATAGGTGGCGTATTCGCCCACACATTCCACCGGGGTCATGTAGCCACCGGGTTCGCGCTTGTCGATCACCAGCACGCCGGGGGCTTCGCGCAGGATGTCCTGCGCCTCTTGCCAATCAAGGAAGTCCTCGGTCTCGATGTTGATCGATTCCGAATGGCCCACGAACACCGGCACACGCACGCAAGTGGCGGTCACCTTGATCTTGGGATCGAGAATCTTCTTCGTCTCGGCCACCATCTTCCATTCTTCCTTGGTCTCACCGGAGTCAAGGAACACGTCGATATGCGGGATCACGTTAAAGGCGATCTGCTTGGGATAGACCTTGGGGGCCACTTCCTGACCGGGGACATACATGCCCTTGGTCTGGTTCCACAGCTCATCCATCGCTTCTTTGCCGGTGCCCGACACCGACTGATAGGTCGACACCACCACGCGCTTGATGCGGGCGCGGTCATGCAGCGGCTTCAGCGCCACCACCATCTGCGCGGTCGAGCAGTTGGGGTTGGCGATGATCATCTTGTTCTTGTAGCGAACCACGTCATCGGCGTTCACTTCGGGCACGATCAGAGGAATGTCCGGATCATAGCGATAGAGCGACGAGTTATCGATAACAACGCAGCCCGACGCCGCCGCCTTGGGTGCATAGATTTTCGTCGCGTCCGACCCGATGGCGAACAGCGCGATATCCCAGCCGGTAAAGTCGAAGGTGTCGAGGTCCAGGGTCTTCAAAGTTCGGTCGCCAAAGCTGACTTCAGTGCCCAGCGATTTGCGCGACGCCAGCGCCGCGATTGCATCGACCGGAAACTCGCGCTCGGCGAGGATGTTCAGCATCTCTTTGCCAACGTTGCCCGTGGCACCGACGACAACGACCTTGTAGCCCATCAGGGTTCTCTCCTTTGACCCGTCTCTCCCCTATCGAAAGACCGGGGCGTGTTACCGCAACGCCACTGTCGGGAAAAGCGGATTCCGCCAAAGCAACGCGAAAGTCACTTCAGGCTGTCGCGCGACCACAGGTAGATCGTCAGCCCCAGCACCACCAGAACAGCGTAAAGGCCGAACAGTCCCGCATAGGGGGCAGAGGCCTGCGCCGGATCGGCCAAGGCGCCATGCAACCGCCCCGTGACGATCTGCAACAGGCCCGCCGATCCGATGCCGAACAGGTTGACCAGCGTCACCCCCCGCCCCACCAGATGCGGCGGCATGAAGGCGCGGCCATGGGCCACCACCATCGGGAAGGATGACCCGAAGAACCCCACCCCGCACAGCAGCGCCAGCGTCACCCATCCCCCGGCATCGGGCCACAAGAACAGCCCCATCAGGCACAACGCCATCAGCGCATTGCCACCAAACACCAGCCACTTGCGGGTGCCAAGGATGCGGTCCAGAGGCCCGTAGGCGAAGTTGCCCAGCACCATCGCCACCCCCATCGCCAGCGTTACGCGGCCAATCGCCGTCGCATCCGCGCCAAACACATCGGTGAAATACGGCCCTGTCCACAGCCCGCGCACCCCGGCGGCGGGGGCATAGGCCACCGCCATCATCGCCAATACCGGCCACAGTGCGGGGATGCGCAGCACATCCAAGACGGACCCTTTGCCGGCGCCCGCCACCCGTTCCGGATCACGCACCACCAGTGCAATCGTGCCTGCCACGACCAACGTCAGCACCGCCATCGCCCAAAGCGTGCCGCGCCAGCCGATCAGATCGACCGCCGCTGACAGGGGCAGGGACGAGGCGATGTTGCCCAGTGACCCGAATCCGATCACCGCCCCGGCCAAAGTGCCGAACACCGCCGGAGGATAGACCCGCGCAAAGATGTAATAGGCCGCCATCAGCACAGGCGCGCAGCCGATGCCGATCAGCACCATCGCCAGCTTGATCGCCCCCGGCCCGCCCGCCATGGCAAAAACCGCAGCACCCCCCGCCCCACCAATACCGAGCAAGACAGCCGTGGTCCGGCGTGGCCCGACACGGTCCAAGGCCTCGCCCACCGGGATCTGCATCAGGGCGAATGCCAGAAACCACAGCCCAGAGGCGGCGGCGAGGTCTTCTGCCGTCGCCCCAAGCTCTGCCTTCAGCACCGGCGTCAGGACGGCCAGAAAGGCCCGGTAGAACTGGCTTAAGACATAGCCAAGGACAAGACAGACGATACCGGCGCGCATGGTGGTCCCCTTTGCCCGCCACAGTCGCAAAGCGCCGCGACAAGGGCAAGGTGCTCAAACTTTGGGCGCTTGCCAGACCGGGGCGAAGCGGGATTGAACTGGCACCATATTCCATCAAATGCAGGCCACACGGCCCGCAGAAGACCTAAGCAGCCGCAGTCAGCGTGGGACGGTTCTCACGCACGGGCAGATGCACAAGCGCCGAGAACGCGCCCACGCCGACGCCAATCCACCAGACCATGGTATAGCCGCCGGTCAGGTCATACATCTTGCCGCCCAGCCAGACGCCCAAGAAGCCGCCGATCTGATGCGACAGGAAGACAAATCCATAAAGCGTGCCCATATAGCGCAGACCGTAAAGATGCGCGATCAGCCCGCTGGTCAGTGGCACGGTGGCCAGCCACAGCGCCCCCATGACGGCGGAAAAGATCAGCACGGATTCGGGCGTGATCGGCATCAGGATGAACACCGCCGCCGCGATGGTGCGCCCTGTGTAGACCGCCGCCAGCAGGTATTTCTTGGTGTAGCGCTTGCCCAGCCAACCCGCCGTGATCGTGCCGACGATGTTGAACAGCCCGATCAGAGAAATCGACAACGCCCCAAGCCCCGATGTGGTGGTGATCCCCATGCCCGCAATCATTCCCGACGGATCAATGGGGCCACAAAGTTCGGTCACAAAGGCCGGGAAATGCGCGGTGATGAAGGCAAGCTGATAGCCGCAAGAGAAAAAGCCCAGAAAGATCATCGTATAGCTGGGGTCTTTCAACGCGCGCAGAAAGACGGTGCCAAGGCTTTCTTGCAGCTCTTTCTTCGTCGCGGCGGGCGGGCTGGTCAGGAAAGGCAGCGCCAGCATCGCCAAAAGGATGATCACCGCAAAGATCACAAAAACCGTCTGCCACGGATAGGATTGCAGCAGCACCTCGGCAAAGGGTGCGCCGATCACCTGCCCCGCCGACCCGGCGGCCGTGGCAATGCCCAAGGCCATGGAGCGGTTCTCGGCACTGGTCGCACGGCCCACGATGGCAAGGATGACGCCAAAGCCCGTGCCCGCGATGCCGAAGCCCACGATCACCGCCAGCAGTTGATGCGCGCCGGGAGTGACGGCAAAAGACGATCCGATCAACCCCACCGCATAAAACACAGCCCCCAGCAGAATGGCGCGACGGTCGCCCATGCGTTCGGCAAAGGCCCCGAACAGCGGCTGCCCGATGCCCCAGGCAAGGTTCTGGATGGCAATCGCGAGCGAAAACTCAGCCCTCGGCCAGCCGAATTCCGTCGCAATCGGGATTTGGAACATCCCGAAACTGGCGCGGATGGCAAAGGACAGCATCAACACCACGCACCCCGCGATCAGGATCGGTGTCACAAGCGGGGTCTTGTCGGCGGTGGGCATGGCGCGCTCCTGAGGCAAGGCCTTCTTCTGCGCCCGGAAATCCTGCCGGTCAAATGCGGATTTGTGACGGGTACATTGCCAGCCGCAGTGCCGGATCGAACAACCCGGACCTTTCGGCCGGACCTTTCGGCTTGCACCCGCGCCGGGCTCCGTTAGCGTTACCGCCAGACAGCAGGGGGACGGGCATGAGCGGTGAATGGTGGCGCGGATCGGTGACGTATCAGGTCTATCCAAGGTCGTTTCAGGACGCCTCGGGGGACGGGATCGGCGATTTGCCCGGCATCACCGCCCGCCTGCCGCATCTGGCGCGGTTGGGGGTGGATGCGGTGTGGCTGTCGCCCATCTTCAAAAGCCCGCAGGCCGACATGGGCTATGACGTGTCTGACTATTGCGACATTGACCCGCTGTTCGGCAGCTTGGCGGATTTCGACACGCTGGTTGCCACCGCCCATGACCTTGGCCTGAAGGTGATCATTGATCAGGTAATCAGCCATTCGTCTGACCGCCACCCGTTCTTTGCCGAAAGCCGCGCCAGCCGCGACAATCCCCGCGCCGATTGGTATGTCTGGGCCGACGCCAAGCCCGATGGCACGCCGCCGAACAACTGGGTGTCGGTCTTTGGCGGCCCCGCTTGGGAATGGGACACGCGGCGGCGGCAGTATTACCTGCACAACTTCCTGACCAGTCAGCCGGATCTGAACTTCCATAACCCTGCGGTGCAGGATTGGGCGCTGTCGGTGCTGCGCTTCTGGCTGGATCGCGGGGTGGATGGCTTCCGTCTGGATACGGTGAACTACTACTTCCATGACGCGCAGTTGCGCGACAATGGTCCAGTGCCCGGACGCAAGGAAAACCTTCCGGCGGTCAATCCCTATGAAATGCAGGATCATCTCTACTCCAAGACCCGGCCCGAAAATCTGGGTTGGCTGGAACGGATTCGCGCACTTTTGGACGAATACGACGACCGCACCATGGTTGGCGAGGTCGGCGATGCCCCATGGCGCGCGGTGCAGATCATGGCCGATTACACCAGCGGCGCACGGCTGCACATGGCCTATTCCTTTGACCTTCTGGGCCCCGAATTCACGGCCGAGCATTTCCGCTCCAAAATCGAGGGGTTCTTCAAAGGTGCCCCCGATGGCTGGCCGATGTGGGCCTTTTCCAACCATGACGTGATCCGCCATGCCTCGCGTTGGGAAAATTACGGCCCTGTTGACGATGTGGCGAAACTGGCCTGCGCGATGCTGTTGTCGTTCGAAGGTTCGATCTGCCTCTATCAAGGCGAGGAGTTGGGCCAGACAGAGACCGACATCCTCTATGAGGAATTGACCGACCCGCCGGGGTTCAAGTTCTGGCCGGAATACAAAGGCCGCGATGGCTGCCGCACGCCGATGGTCTGGGATGGGTCCGAATTTGGCGGTTTCTCAAACGTGAAACCATGGCTGCCGGTCAAAGCCCCCCAACGCGCCCGCAACGTGGCGGCACAAGATGGGGTAGCGGGGTCGGTGATGGAGTTTTACCGCGCGATGCTGGCCTATCGCAAAGCCTCGGCGCTGAGCGGGCGGGGGACGCGATTTATTGACATTGAAGAACCTGTGCTCGCCTTTGTGCGGGGCGATGCTCTGTTGTGTTTGTTCAACCTGTCCGACACCGCGGTGACGCTGACGCTGGATGGGGTGGGCGGCATGAGCGGCCCGTCGCAGGCGGCGCGCGTCACGGCGGGCGCAGTGACGCTCGGTCCCTTGGGCTTTGCGCTGCTGGACGTCACAGGAGATTTGCGCGTTTCGCTGTAAGCCGCGCCAACGACCTTTCTGCGAAAAATCAGGCGCTGTCCTGTGACAGAGCACTGAATTTTCGCAGAAAATTCGTGGCGTGCGTCAGATGGCGCGCCAATGCACCCCGGCGGCGGGGATGGTGACACCCTCCACCTGAACCGCTTCGGGATTGTAATTGAACCAGTAGCGATGCGTCGCCGTGGCACGGGTCCGCAGCCCGACGGGCATCGACTGCACCCCGATCCCCTGCGCGGCGCAGAGGCCCGACAGGATGCGGTCCAGCGCGGTGTCATCGGCCCAACCGGCCAGATAGTGCAGACCGCCTGCCCGCAGGACAGCAGGGAAGCCGTCCTCGGTCATCTCGACCACCTCGGCCCCGCCTTCCAGCTTTTCGCGCCAACCGGTGAAGGCCCCGCCTTGGACCAGCGGCACAGGCGCATCCGGCGGCAGGCTTTCGACGCGCATCACCACGGCGTCCATCCCCGGCAGGTTCGGCGGCAGCGGGACGGGGGTCGAAAAATCTACCGTCTTGGCATTGGTACGGGGGCCGAGCAACGCCGCGCCCTTGTGGCTGGCCAACGCCCCAAGCAAAGCATCCGACAGCGTCGCCACGCCCGGTGCCAGCACCAGCTTATACCCCGACAAATCCGCCACATCGGGCGGCAGGATATCGACGTTCAGACCCAAGCGGCGCAGGGCGCGGTATTGGGAAAAGACCAACCGGAAGTAATCGAAATCCCGACCCTGCGGCTGCGTCTCCCATGCCCAAGCGCTGGCATAGTCAAAGACCAGCGCCACATCGGCGCGGCCTGCGTCCACATCCGGCATGGATGCCAGTTCGCCTGCCACCTGTCCCGCCTCATGGAACGCGGGCGCTGCGGCGCTGTCGGGGCGCAAAAGCCCGGCGTGCATGGTTTCCTGCGCAAAGGGGGCCTGACGCCAGCGGAAGTAACACACCGCCTCGGCCCCGTGGGCAAACGCCTCCCACGCCCAAAGCCGGGCCATGCCGGGCAGCGGATCGGGGTTATAGGGTGCCCAATTCACCGGGCCGGGTTGCTGTTCCATGATCCACCAGCGGCCCCGGCCCACAGCACGGTAAAGGTCGTGGTGGAAGGCCTGAAAATCCGGATCACCCTGCCGCAGAAAACGGCGCTTGTGTTCGGGCGAGGCCTCGGACCGGTCCGACAGAAAGCCGATGGGATAGGCGTCCCAACTGGCAATATCCAAATCCGCCCCGGTGGCGAAATGGTCGAAATCCGTCACCCGGCCCATGTAGTTATGCGCGATGGGCGCAACCGAATGCTTGCGCAGGATGTCGGTTTGCACGCGGTTGAAGGCGGCGACCTCATCACTGGCAAAGCGGCGGAAGTCCATGACATGGGCGGGGTTCGCCTCGGTCACGGTCAGGTTGGGCAGGCCGATGTCGTTGAAGGAGGCGTATTCCATCGACCAGAACACATTGCCCCATGCCCGGTTCAGTGCCTGTGGCGATTGATACTTCTGCGCCAGCCAATCGCGGAAGGCATGCAGCGCGGCGTCGGAATAGGACAGAACCGTGTTATGGCAGGCATATTCGTTGTCAGTCTGCCATACGGCAACATAGGGGTTCTTGCCATAGCGTTCCGCCATGCGCGTCACGATGGCCGCACATTCGCCCCGGTAGCCGCGATGCGAAAAGCAGTAATGGCGGCGCGAGCCAAAGCCGCGAGTCCGCCCCTGTTCGTCCACCGCCAGCATATCGGGATGCTTGTCCAGCATCCAGCGCGGCGGGGTGGCGGTGGGGGTGCCCAGCACCACCTTCAGCCCCGCGCGCCCCAGCGTATCAATCGCGCGGTCCAGCCAATCCCAGTCGAACCGCCCCGGTTCGGGTTCCATCCGGCTCCAGGCAAACTCCCCAATCCGCACCCATGTCAGGCCAAGACCGGCCATGCGGGCGGCATCTTCGGCCCATTGGGTTTCCGGCCAATGTTCGGGATAGTAGCAGACGCCAAGTGTGCGTTTCACAGGATCACCACAGGTTCGGGCAGCCCTTGGGTCACACCAAGGGCGGCAAAGGTCTTTCCGGCGTTGGGGTTGGCGGCGCGGGCGGCATCATCCATGCCTTCCACCGCCGAGGTGCAATAAAGCGTGGTCATCTCTGGCCCACCAAAGGCCGGGCAAGAGGTTTGTGCCGATCCTTCAAACGAAACCGCGCGCAGAAAAGTGCCATCGGGCGCATAGGCGGCCACCCGTCCCACGCCCCATTGCGCGTTCCAGAATGTGCCATCCGCCGCCATCACCGCGCCATCGGGGTAAAGGCCCTGCGCGGTGAGGTCGAGGTAAAGCGCAGGCTCGCCCTTCGGCCAGCCGTCCGCATCCAGCGCCACGCGCCAGACCTTTTGCGTCACCGTGTCCGAAAAATGCGCGTATCCCCCACCGGGGGAAAAGCAGATCGAATTCGGGATGGTCAGACCGGGGAACAGCTTGCGAAGTTCGCCCTTGTGATAACGCCAGATCGCGCCGCGACCCGGATCGTTTGGTCCACGTTTGCCCATGGTGCCTATCCAGAACCCGCCCTGCCGATCGGCGCGGCCATCATTGGACCGGGTGCCGGGATCCTCCGCATCCAGCGCAACAAGGCGTGATTGCGAGCCAGTCGCAATATCAAACCGCCACACGGCGGATTCTGACGCCAAAAGCAGCGCGTCTTGCGACAGGATCGCAGCGGCAGAGGTCAGTTCGGGCATGTCCCAGACAGTCAGCCCCGCCGTATCCTTCATGTGCAGCCGCTTGTGCAGGATATCGAACCAGAACAGCGCCTGCCGCCCCGGATGCCACAGCGCGCCTTCGCCCAATTCGCAGGGCGTGGGGTCGAAGATCATGCCAAAGCCTCATCATAGGCGGCAACGATGCGGGCGGCGCGGGCGGCAACCTCGGCCACCGGCAGGCCCTGCGTGTAAAGTGCTGTGCCGATGCCGAACCCGTTTGCGCCCGCCTTGATCCAGTCGCGGAAATTGTCGGCCCCGGCCCCGCCCACAGCATAAACCTGACAGTCCTTGGGCAAGACGGCGCGGATCGCCTTGACCCCATCCGGGCCGATCAGGCTGGCCGGGAATATCTTCAACCCGTCCGCCCCGGCTTTCAGCGCCGCGAAACATTCCGTCGGCGTCATGACACCGGGCCAGGACGCCAGACCGCGCGCCTTGGTGGCGCGGATCACATCGGCATCGGCGTTGGGGGAAACGATCAGCGTGCCACCCGCATCCGCCACCTCTGCCACGTCCTGCACGGTCAGCACGGTGCCCGCGCCGATCTGGGCATGGTGACCAAAGGCCTTGGCCATGGCGGCAATCGACGTGACGGGATGCGGAGAGTTCAGCGGCACCTCGATCCGTGTGATGCCTGCGGCAATCAGCGCCTCGGCTACCGGGACGGCATCGGGGGGGGTGATGCCGCGCAGGATGGCGATGATGTTGCGATGGGCGGTCATGCGGTCACCTTGTTGCGGGCGGCGGCAAGACCGGCCAGCGTGCAATCGGTTGCGGACAGGACGGCAGGCTGTGCGCCCTGTGCCGTCAATGCGCGGGCATAGGCGCGCGACAGACCTTCGGACCCGATCAGGGCGACCGGCTGGCCCAGCCAAAAAGGCTTGGCCGCCGCCAATTCGACACCGATCAGCAGGCCCGACAATCGCGCACGCGCGGCGATGGGCGACAGGCCGTTCAGCAACCCTTCGGCACGCAAAGAAAACAGCTTTGCCCCGATCCGATCCGGACGCGACAATGCCTCGGACAGGCCAAGGTCAAAGGCGGCGTCATCCCAGCCTTCGCCGCCCATGCCGTGGCGCAGGACGGATTGGGTGGACAGAAGCGAGAACATCTCGCCAGTCATGAAGGTCTGGAAGCTGACCACCTCACCGGCGCTGACGTGGACCCATTTGCTGTGGGTGCCGGGCAGGCAGAGCACACCGTCAAAGCCGGGTCGCAAAGCCAAGGCCCCGGCAATCTGGGTTTCCTCGCCCCGCATCACATCGGCGGGGGCGGCTTGCTTCAATCCTGGCACGATCCGCAGCGACAGGCGCGCGTCGCGCGTCGGCACCCGCATCAACTCGCCATGGTCCAAGGGCGTGCAGGGGACGGCGCGATAAGGCGCCTCGACCCAGCCCTGACGGCTGCCGACCATGCCGCAGGCGATGACATCGGTCACCTTGCCGCGTGGCAGCCAGCCGTTGATCAGGCGCAACAGCGCGGGTTCAAAATCATCGCGCGACAGTGTGCCCATGCCTTCGGGCGAGGCGGCATGGTCAAGGATTGCCCCGTCCCCCAGCGCCCACGCCCGCAGGTTCGAGGTGCCCCAATCGACGGCGATCCAGTCAGTCTTCATGATCCAAGCCCTGTGGACGGGCGCATCGCGCCCTGTTTCGGTTCTTGTATCACAGCCTTGTCCCTTCGATCACCCACATCGTCGCGGGCCATGCCACCGGCAGGTTCACCCCGCGCCCCATCAAAACCGCCCCTGTCAGGGTCAGATCGCCGAACTTCAACGCAACCTGCCCCCGGCTTTGCGGCGGTGCATCCTCGGGGTTGATCAGGTGAACGCGGTAAAGGGCGGCAGGGTCCAGACCCGTCAGGCGCAGCGGGCGCGGCAATTGCTGCGCGGGCGCTGCGGCTTGACCTGCAAAGGCGACGAACCGCCCACCATCGGCGGCAATCTGCACCTCAGCCGTCACCGTCGGATCGTCAGAGGTCAGGCGCAGGATCGTGCCTGCCATCATCCAGTCGCGATTGGCGCGATACCATGCTGTCACGCGCGACAGCGTGGCGGATTCGGCATCGGTCAATTCGCGCAGGTCCATCTCGAACCCCATGTGCCGCTGCGCAGCCACCCAAGCGCGGAACGACATCGGCAGTTCCCGGCCCGAGGTGTGGGATTTGCGCGGGCCGACATGGCTGCCGGTAACCGCCGAGGGCAGGAACAGCGCGGCATCATGCTGCATGCGCAGGCGTTCCAGCGCGTCATTGCTGTCGGACAGCCAGACCCGCTGTGTGAGCGCCAGTATTCCTGCGTCGATCCGCCCGCCACCAGAGGCGCAGCTTTCAATCTCCACCCCCGGATGGGCGGCGCGCAGGCGGGTGAACAGGTCATAGGCCCCGCGCGTCTGGGCCGCATCCACCACCGGCAACAGGCGGTTGTGGTCCCATTTGATGTAGTCGATGGGGTATTCGTCCAGCAGGGCGGAAATCACCGTGAAAAGATGATCCCGCACCTCTGCGCGGCCAAGGTCCAGCACCATCTGGTTGCGCCCCGTCACCTGATCCGCAGGCCCCAGCCGCCAATCGGGATGGGCACGCATCAGGTCAGAGTCGGGATTGACCATCTCAGGCTCGAACCACAGGCCGAAACTCATGCCCAGTTTGTGGATATGGGCAATCAATGGGTGCAGACCATCGGGCCATTTGCGGAGGTCCACCGCCCAGTCGCCAAGGCTTGTGGTGTCATCGTCGCGCCGTCCGAACCAGCCATCATCCAGCACAAAGCGTTCTGCCCCCAAGGCGGCGGCGCGGTCGGCCATCTCGGTCAACTCTGGCAGGGAATGGCGGAACTAGACGGCCTCCCAACAGTTG
>NKIT01000251.1:0-1174 GCA_002256185.1 Rhodobacteraceae bacterium PARR1
TTGGGCAACCGTGTGCAGCACGCCCTTCGCGCTTTTACCGCCAAGGATCAGAAAGACCTCAAACAGGCGTCCGAAACCTATCGCCCCAATCCCCGCTTTGCGACCGAAGACGCCATCCGCGATGTTGGAACGGGTGAGGCTGTGACATCCTTCCTTGAAAACAAGGGCATACCGGGGATTGTGGAGCGGACCTTGATCCGTCCGCCCAGCAGCCAGATCGGCCCGATTGACCCCGCGCTCAGGGCGCAGTTGCTGGCATCCTCGCCGGTCAAGGGCAAGTATGACACGGCCCTCGACCGTGACAGCGCCTATGAGATTTTGCGCCGTCGCGCCGATCAGGCGGCGGCAGAGGCGAACGGGGCGGCGCAGGATCAACCCGCGCCCGCCGAACCCACATCCCCTTGGCAGCGTGGCGGGTCGGGCGCGGATGACGGTCTGACCCATGCCCGCCGCTATGATGGCGGGCGGGGCGGGGCCGCGCCGGTGGAGCGCCCGCGCAGCAGCAGTGGATCACGCAGCGACAGCGTGACAGAGGTGTTTGCCAAAAGTTTTGCCCGCCAGATCGGCAGCAAGACCGGGCAGGCCGTGGTGCGCGGCATCCTCGGGTCTTTGTTCCGTAAACGCTAAGCCCGTGGCGTCACGTCCGCAGGGGCGTGACGCGCAACCGGGTCAGGCGGTTTTCGCGGCGTTCCACAACCTCGAACCGGTAGCCGTGGAAGTGGAACACCTGACCCTCATTCGGGATGGTCTGTGATTCGTGGATCACCAGACCGGCCAGCGTGTTCGCCTCGTCATCCGGCAACGCCCAATCCATCGCGCGGTTCAGGTCGCGGATCGTCATCGCGCCGTCGATCAGGTAATCCCCCGCCGGGCCGGGCAGGAACAGCGGTTCCCGCTCGCCCTTGTCGAATTCGTCGCGGATTTCGCCGACGATCTCCTCAAGGATGTCCTCCAGCGTGATCAGCCCCTGCAAGCCGCCGTATTCATCGACCACCAGTGCAAAATGCGTGCGCCGTTTCAGGAATTCCCGCATCTGATCGTCCAGCGAGGTGGTTTCCGGGATGAAATAGGGCTTCATCGCCACCCGCGCCACATCCAGACCGGCAATCGACCCCGACTCACCGCGCAGCAGGCGATGCACTTCGCGCAGCAGGTCTTTGGCATGCAGCACGCC
>NKIT01000251.1:1184-1853 GCA_002256185.1 Rhodobacteraceae bacterium PARR1
GGCGGTGCGCCGACGGATCCGCAAAAACTGCCCCCGCTCAACATCCCCATTCAGACCTTCCTCCACAATCTCGGCCTGACAGGCGCGACCGCCTATATGGGCCTGATGAAGACGGCATCGGCCAAGCCCGGCGATATTGTTTTCGTCTCCGCCGCTGCCGGCGCGGTTGGCTCAGCGGTTGTCCAGATCGCAAAGAAAAAGGGCATGACGGTCATCGGCTCGGCCGGGGGCGCTGCCAAGTGCGAATGGGTCCGCTCGCTCGGTGCCGATGCCTGTGTCGATTACAAGGCGGGCAATCTGCTGGAACAGCTGAGCGCAGCCGCGCCGAACGGGATTGACGTTTACTTCGACAATGTCGGCGGCGATCATCTCGATCTCGCGCCGGTGGCGCATGATTTCCTCGACCGTGCGTTGATGCAGGTCCAACGCCCCCAGCAGGCGATTGCGGTGTTCGGTTTCCACTCCGCCCGCCGAATGGCCGGTGGTGATGGCGTCCATGATGTCGCTTTGCGCCCCATCGGACGTGGTGACACGGGGGCGGAACAGGCGGGCAAGGCGGGTCAGCACGGATCAGCCTTTCTGGAAGATAGGGTTTTGGGCCAAGGGGTGATGCTCCAGTACCAGCGCTTTCAGGTGGTCATCCAGCACATGGGTGTAAATCTCGGTCGT
>NKIT01000033.1 GCA_002256185.1 Rhodobacteraceae bacterium PARR1
TGGGCGCCGGCCTCGACAAGGACGGCGACGGCAATCCCGTCAATGACCTGACCGATATGGCCAAGAATGCGTTGGGCGGCCTGTTCGGGTCCAAGAAATAGTCTAGACAGGTGGGCGCGGCAGGTCTCTGTCGCGCCCGCTTGACCCTCCAGCCAAAACCCCGAAATTGGTCTAGGACGTTCACTAGATCGGCGAAATGGCTAGGACCCCGCCCTCATGACCCAGTTTGAAACCGACATTTTGCCGACATTGATCAAAACTGGCATGGAAACCGCCGTTAATCTCGGCTTGAAGGCTATGGGCGCGATCGCCCTGTGGTTTATCGGTCGCTGGGTGATTGGCCTGATCGGTCGGGCCATCACGCGCGCCCTCCTCCACAATACGATGGACCGCACGATCAAGACGTGGATCGGCTCCATCGTCACCATCGGCCTCAATATCTTTCTGGTCATCGCCATCCTCAATGTCTTTGGCATTGAGACGACCAGCTTGGCAGCACTGGTGGCCGCAGCTGGTCTGGCGGTTGGGGCGGCTTGGTCGGGCCTGTTATCTAACTTTGCGGCGGGTGTCTTTCTGATCCTGTTCAAGCCGTTCAAAGTCGGCGATTTCATCACAGCAGCAGGCGTGACCGGCACCGTCACCGAGATCGGCATGTTTGCGACGGCGATCAACACGCTGGAAAATGTGCGCACCATTATTGGTAATAATGCGGTCTCCACCGCTATCATTCAAAACTATTCCGCCAATCCTTATCGGGCGGTGGACTTGCGCGTGCAGTTGGCCGCCAGCGTCAGCCCTGATGAAGCCATGGCTATGCTGCTCAAGGCCGTATCCGCCATTCCCAATGTCATTGCAGACCCCGCCCCTGTGATTGAGATCATTGAGTTTACCGAATCTGGGCCCAAGCTTTTGGTCCGCCCCTTCTGCCATAATGACCATTATTGGCAGGTATTGTATGACACACATAAAGCCATTGCCGCGACCTTTGGCGACGCTGGCTTCCCGCAGCCTTCGGTCGCGCGCGCGGTCAAAAACGTCTGACCTTAACGAGAGGAGCATTCCATGGCCCAGCCCCCGCTTTCCTTTGAACCGACCATGGTGTGTGAGGATCTGACTGCACGGCAAATGTATGCCCGCGTTAAAGCCAATCCCAACCGCGCCAAGTTTGGCATTGGCAACAAGCTCGCCATCGTCAATATCGACTTCCAACAGGCCTATACGCGGCCTGACCTGTTCCCCAACACCTCTTACGTGACCGATCCACGCCAGATTGAGCATACCAATCGCATCAGCGCCTTAGCACGGGCCGCTGGCATGCCCGTCATCTGGACCCGGGTGGCCTATAAGCCCGATGCCGGAGATGCTGGCGTTTGGGGCACGCGGACCAATACGCCCGACAGCTTGCAAAAGATCAAATATGACAGCGAGCGGCACCAGTTCGACCCGCGTTGCGAGATCGATCATTCGGTTGACCTTACCTATACTAAGCGCATGCCATCGGCCTTTTTTGAGACCCAGCTCGCAAGCTATCTGGTCTGGCATAAGGTCGACACCCTCGTCATCACCGGTGGCTCAACATCGGGTTGCGTGCGCGCCACAGCGGTCGACAGCCTCAGCCACGGCTATCGCACCATCGTGCCAGAAGAATGCGTCGCCGATAAGCACGAAAGCTATCACTTCGCCAATTTGACGGACTTGTTATTGAAATATGCCGATGTGGTGGGTGTGGCCGAGATTGATGCCTGGTTTGCTGGGCGCGCGCGCTAATAGGACCGCGCAGCACGAGCTGCGCAAGTCGCCGCGTACCGATGCGCAGCTCGTGCTGCGCGGTCCATGGCCATCTCCTGCCTAATCACCCCTCACCCAATCGCCTCATCCAACAACAGCGCCCGTGCATAGCGCACCGGGGGTGAGCCAAAGCCTAATATCCCATCATGATAGGCCTTCCGCTTGAACGCCGCGCCCTGTTTAGCTTTGGCGGCGGCACGCGCTTCCATATGTTCGGAGAAGCCGACGAAATAGGTGGAAAGTTGGGTGACGGATAATTGGGCGCGACGCCACTTGCCGGCGGCTTCGCGCTCTTCCTGAAACGCCGTTTCGGTCAGGAAGGTCATGACTTGGGCTTCACTCCAGCCGTCGACATGAATGCCTTGGTCGATAATGGCATTGGTGATGGTGCGCAGGAGGACCTTCAATTGGGTCAAGCAATAAAGCGGATCGTCGGCCATAAAGCCTTCTTCGACCATCACGGTCTCAGCATAAACCGCCCAGCCCTCGACGAAGCTACCCGAGCTTAAGACGGCGCGCAGGATGGATGGGTAGGAATTGGCGTGGAAAATCTGGACATAATGGCCGGGCATGGCTTCATGCACGGCAATATCTTGAATGCCACGGCGATTGTATTCGCGAGTAAACGAGATCGCTTGCTCTTCCGTCCAATCATCTGGAATTGGAGAGACCGCATAGAAAGTATCCAAATGCTTTTCCAGCGGCCCTGGGCTGTCGCAATAGGCAACCGAAAAGCCGCGCTGGAATTCCGGCATCAGGATGATGCGGACTGGGCCTTCAGGTAGGGTGATCAAATCCTTTTGCGCCACAAATTTGCTGGCGATTTCTGTCGCCTCTGTTGCCACTTCCACCAATTTATCGCGCGCGGGCCGATCTGCTGCAGCCAGATCAAGGGCGGCGCGAATGGCTTTTTGCTGCTCGGCGGGTGTTGGCGCAGCCGGTAATGGCGGAGTATCAGCCCGGCCAGCCAAGGCTTTGACGGAGACCGCATACATGTCGGCCCGCACATCGCGCACCGCTTGTTCTGCGCGGCGGCGAATCTCTTGCCGTGAAAGGGGCGATAGAAGGGTGTAGGTCAATTGTTTGTCGAACCGGGCAGCACCCGCTCGAAAGTCGGCCTTGGCTGCGGGCACCAAAGTCTGATCGATCCAGCTTTGGTGGCCATCAACGGCACCCCAGAACGCCGCGATCACATTTAAAAGCGCATCGCGGTCGGGTTGGGTCAAGGCGTCCATTGCGGGGACAACCATATCTGTAATGATGGACTTCAGACCCTGATTCTGCGCGGCATAGGTCACGGCATGCGGGGTCGGCACGCGCGCGGGCACGAGGTTTTCGCGCGCAGTGGCCAAAAAGCCGGGCAGAAGTTTCAAGCGCGCGGTCACATTGTTCAACCGCTGGGGCAATGGTGCGAAATCGCGCGCCACCAATGTATAAAGCGCACTGCCAGCCGCATCTTGCCACAGCAAGGGGTTCCACGCCCAATCTTCCAAGGTCTCAGTCGTCCAGATTTGCGCCTCAAGTGCGTTGATAAGCATCGCCCGATCGACCTGATTGGCGCGCGAAAGTGTGCTGGGCTCGAGCGCTTGCAGACGTGTTAGGATGGACTTTGCAAAGTTCAGCGAGGCGGCACGGCCGGCAGGCGTATAATCATTCAACAAATGGTCGAACCGATGATCGCCAGTCCAAGTCGCCGAGACAGGGCTCAAGCGCATCGACTGGTCGAGCCATTCGGCCGCGACTTTCGCGAAAATGGCATCGGGGCCCGTCTGCCCTTTGGCCGATAAGACGCTGGGCAGAAACGGCACCGCCGCACTTGCCCCCAAAGCGCCTAAAACCGTACGGCGTGAGTTTTGACCTGATTGGGGCATACTTTAGTCTCCCAGCTTGCTGTTCGACGAGCACTATAGGGCTGGGTTGGATCGGCTGTCATCCCCACAAGAATGCGTGCAAGTAGCCTAAAGCGCATTATCCGGGGCGCGCACATCTACCCCGAAGGGAACAAAGTGCTTAGTGTTTTGAGTGATAACCGTCAGATCATGGACTTTGGCGATACCTGCAATCGCTGCATCCGCCATGCCTGAATTATGCCCTGACACTGTGGCCCTTGCCTCAAGTTGCCCGCCAATAGCTGCTGTTGCCACATTGATCGCGAGAATGCGGTCTTCATAATTGGCCACAAGGCCGAAGAGCCAGCGTCTGAGTTCGGCGGCCTTTACGTCTGCTCCCTTTTGTTCAAGGAGCGCGATTCCTTTCTCAATCTCGTGGATCGTCACCACGGACAGAAAGAGCTTGCCATCGGCGTCCATCTGGTCGAGCCAAGCCAAGAACTGAGGCGATGCATTCCGCCGCGACGGTGACAGCATTGAAATGATATTTGTATCAAGTAGATAGCCGCTCAAAGGACCACATCTCGCGATGGGCTGGCGTTTCTGTCAGGAAGATCGGTCGGCATTGCCTGCAGATAGGCAATCAAGCCAGAACGCTTACGTTCCAATACCTTACGGGCAATTTCGCCTGCCTCAATAGAGACAAGAGCAGCAACGGGCTTGCCATGACGGGTAATCGTCACAAAGTCACCTTTCATGGCATCGTCGACTAAACTCGAAAAACCTGCCTTGGCATCTTTAAGATTGATCGTCTGCATCACAGCTCACAAAAAGTAGTCATATCTGACTACAATACTTGAATTCCGTCGGTTTGCAAGTTTAGTCGACCTGATGGCTGAACACGTTAATCAGAGCCCCCTTGCCTTCACCCAATAGCTCGCGCAAACTTTGCCTATGCAAGCTGAACCTAATCTCTACGACGACTGGCCCTATCTGAACCGGCCGAAAATCATTTGGCCTGAACAGAAGAAGCTCGCTTTCTGGATCGCGCCCAATATCGAATATTATGAGTTCATGCCGCCGGTGAACCCAAAGAGACCGGGCTGGCCCAAGCCGTCGCCTGACGTTGTCGGCTATTCCCAGCGCGACTGGGGCAATCGGGTGGGCCATCAACGGCTGATGGAGATGCTGGATCGGCATGAGTTGCGCGGCTCCATCTCCCTCAATGTCGCCATGTGCCAGCACTGCCCGGAGATCATCGAAGCCTGTGTGGAACGCAAGTGGGAGTTTTTCTCTCACGGCATTTATAACACGCGTTATTCCTATGAGATGGACGAAGCCCAAGAGCGGGCCGTGTTGGAAGATTCCATCGCGACGGTTCAGGCGGCCACTGGCCAGCGCATTCGCGGCTATCTGGCCCCTGCTTTGACCCATACGGAACGCACACTCGACCTCATCGCCGAATATGACTTTTGGTACACGTGCGACCTTTTCCAAGACGACCAGCCTCAGCCAATCAAAACTAAGACGGGCAAGCTGATGAGCATGCCTTATTCGCTGGAGGTCAATGACGTCATCACCTATGGCGCGCTGGCGATGAGTGCGGATCGCTATGCAGATGTATTGATGCGCCATTTCGACCAATTGCTGGAAGAAGGCGGCGAGAGCGGGACGGTTATGTGCATCCCGCTCCATGCCTATCTGGTTAGCCAAAGCCATCGTATCAAAGCGTTTGAGCGGGCGTTGAGCTATATCACCTCACACAAGGATGAGGTGTGGTTCACCACCGCCGTTGAGATTGCCGGCCACTATCGCGAACATTATTGGGACCAGACATTGGCCGATGTTGCAGCCCGAGGGCTCGCGACTGGCGGGACCGGATTTTCCTGATGCAAATTAAGGCGCTGACCGAGGCCTTAGATCCGCGCCAGTTGGAAGATTTGTGCGCGCTTTTGATCGATGCGGTTGAGGGTGGCGCGTCTTTGGGATTTCTCAAGCCATTAGAATATGAGCGCGCGCAAGCCTATTGGGAAAATGTGGCGCGGGCCGTTCAGGCTGGTGACAAAGCCTTGTTGGTGGCTGAAATCGAGGGGGCGATCTTGGGCACGGTTCAGGTCGTTTTGGACATGCCGCAGAACCAACCCCATCGTGGCGAAATCTCAAAAATGATTGTTCACACCAAAGTCCGTCAATTGGGTCTAGGGGCACGTTTGTTAGACGAGGCCGAAAACCGGGCACGCCTCGGCGGAAAATCGCTCTTAGTGCTCGACACTCATACCGGTTCTGCTGCTGAGCATCTCTACCGCAAAGCGGGCTATACCCCATTACCGCCCTTGCCTGACTATGCCTTGACACCCGACGGCGTGCTTGCCCCCACGACCATATATTGGAAGCGAATTTAGCCACTCCTTGAACCTTACAAGCATTTAACTGGCTCGTCACAATGGGTTCTGGCAGGACAGGTGCGGGACGACTTTCATCTGAGGAAATCAATATGAACTTCAAATTAGGTGCGGCAGCCGCGCTCGCTTTGGCCAGCACGTTGGGCGGATGCGTGAGCATCAATGTCAATGAAGCCGACGAAAAGGTCGACGTGGCCCCCATGCCATCAGCCCTCATCGGCACTTGGGATGTCTCGCTCTATAGCGACCCAAATGCCGAGCCCAGCAAGACCGAATTTATTGTCACCGAAGTCACCGCAGGTACCTTTAAGGGCACGTTCTATGGCAGCGAGATCCAAAATGGCCGCTACACAATTAAGGGCAATGAGATCGTGTTTGCAGGCCGTACCGCCGATCTTTCTGGTGCTTACTGGCACTCTGGGCGCCTACGCGCCAACTCTGTCGTTCAAGGCCAAACCCTGTCCGACGGACGTAACTTTCTGATGGCTTGGACGGCGCGTCGAAAGCGTTAGGCGCTTTAGCCCCGTCACCGCACCACTTTCAACAATTTGCGCTCTAACACATCCAAAGTCGCGGCCAATTCATGGCCGCGCTTCAACACTTGGCCAGCGGAGCCCATAACGCTCCATTGGCCCTGTTTGGACGCCAAAGCCGGACGCTTCTCAATGCGATAAAGCGGATTTTCGCTGGCGCGGCGGAAGATGGAGAAAGTAACGGCATCGGCGTCATCATCAATGGCATAGTCGCGCCATTCACCAGCCATTTGCCCGCGCCCATACAGGTTCATGATCACGTCAAACTCGCGTCGTTCAAACCAAATTTTTGGGGCGCGACGCGGCAGTGACTGGGCAGATGCATCAAAGCTCATGACCTAATCTAGGCCTTGTTTGAAGCCGCTGACAAGTGGTTGCAGCAATTTAGAATAAACTCGATTTGAAGTATACGCGCAACTTTGATCCATACGGATCAAAACGCGCTCTTTTAGACCGCCACAAGCCCTTGAGGTTTAGGTCCATAGGTGGTTTCCCAACTAGTGGCCTTTGAGACGAGGAAGGTCTTGGATTTCACAGTATCCAATTCCATGAAATCGCCACGCACCCGGTCTGGCGTGATGCTGACCAAGGTATAGCCGCGCTTGGTCTCGTCGTGCCATTCCACTTCGGAATTGGCGCGCGTGATGAGCTCGTTCAGGGCGGCACCTTCCAAGCCAAAGTTCGCGAATGTATCGGCGATGCTGGGGCTGGTTACGGAAGTACCGCCGAACTCAACGCCACGCACTTCGCCCTCGGCATCCTTCAAAGTGTTGGCCCACGCGGCATGTGTATCGCCTGTGCAGACAATGAGGCGCGCCCCTGCTGCTTTGGCAGATGCATAGAGACGTTCGCGTGCTGCCGGATAACCATCCCATGCGTCCAAATTGAACGGCACATCGAACTGGGACAGCTCAAAGAACGCCTTGGTCTGAGGGCGCGCCTTGGCGACGGCTTCGAGAACCTTAGGCGGCAAGCCTGCGTTGAAATTAGGCGAGGTGACGCGGCCCAAAATAACTTGGTTGCCCAACACCTGCCACTTCTTCCCAGACTTCACCGACTTGGTTAGCGCTTCAGCCAACCAAGCTTGCTGACTGGCACCTAGCATCTCACGGCTAGGGTCGTTCAATTTCTGTGCCTTAAAGCCCGCAACATCTGGCAGCGCCATCACGCCTGGCGGCAGATTGCGTGGGTCGAGCCCTGAAAGGCGCGCGGGGTCCGTGATTTTGACGGGCTGGCCAGAAGTGACGTCAAACAGGCCAACTTCGAGATCTTTTTCATAATCGAGCTGGAAGGTGCGCGCCATCACGCGCGTCTCCAACATCACGATGGTCGCCAAATCACCCCAGTCAAAGGTCCGGTTGATGGCTTCGAACGACTTGCCCGGCGCTGGATTGCGCAAGGGCATCCACTCATAATAGGCTTGCAGGGCAGCGGCCTTGCGCAGGTTCCAAGGTCCCTCCGTCGCGGGGTTATGATTTTCCGCGCCATCCTTATACGCGTCATTCGATGTCTCATGGTCATCCCACGTCACCATCCACGGCGCACATGCGTGGGCGGCTTGAAGGTCTGCATCGGTGCGATATTGGGCATAGCGCTGGCGATAGTCCGACAGCGTGGTAATTTCCTTTGGCGGTTGCGGCACGCGACCGACCGTTTTTCCCCATTCGGTGGCATATTCGCCGGGGCCATATTCATAGATGTAATCGCCAACATGGAGAACCAAATCGACATCACCGCGCCGGGCGATGGCTTGATAGGCATTGAACCAGCCTGCAGGAAAATTGGAGCAGGAAACCAACGCGATATTCAACCGCTCCCCACCCGAAGCCGGTGCCGTCTGGGTACGGCCAATGGTAGAGGTTTCGGTGCCGACCGAGAAACCGTAATAATAGATGGTACCGGGCTTTAAGCCTGTAACGTCCACTTTCACCGTATGGTCGCGGCTGGGCCCCGTCTTCAGGCTACCGTGCTTGATGACATGTGTAAGCGCAGAGTCAGTTGCCACTTTCCATGTGACGGTGACGTCTGTACCGGGAATGCGCGGGCTGACGCGCGTCCAGATAATTACCTGGGTGGTCAACGGATCGCCGCTGGCGACGCCATGGGCAAAGAGAGCTTGCTCAGCTGCGGCAGCAGAAGCCGTACATGCAGCGGCGACAAATGCGCCCGATGTTAGGGCAGCTCGACGGGTCAGGGCCATGGTAACCTCCAATGACCGCTTCCATGCACTTGCTTTGCTCATTTGCCAACACCCCGGTTGCGATGCTCCGGGGCGATAAAGCGATTTGGCGACAGTCCCGTGTCCGTACCATGACGATCGCGCGACGATTTCAGGTTAATTGGGCCCAAAATGGCCTAAATTAAGCTTTTGATTCATAAACTGTTAACGAACGTGACGCCGACGGGGATACGCCGGCGTCTACGCGATACTCGATCAGACGAACTCAAGCACTTTCACATAGCGCACTTGTGGCAGGGCTTTGAGTTCTGCCTGCAAAGCCGCTGGGACCGATTGGTCGATCCCGACCAAAGCAATCGCATCTTCGCCTTCAGCCACACGGCCCAAGTTAAAGGTGGCGATATTGATGCCTGCAGCGCCAAGCTTGGTGCCCAACGCACCGATAAAGCCTGGGGTGTCGGAGTTATTGATGAACAGCATGCGGGTGTGGAAGGCGGCTTCAAACGCCATGCCTTTGACTTCAGTGATACGCGGCTGCCCGCCAATGACGGCACCCGCAACCGTCCGCCACTTGCCGCCGGTTTGCACCTTCACGCGGATCAAGCTGTCATAAGTGGGCGAGAGGTCGCGCTTAGATTCGCTGAACGGCGTGCCACGATCTTTCAGGATCGTCGGTGCACTGACCATATTGATATCGGCCAAAAGCGGCTTCAAAATTCCAGCCAACAAAGATGCAGTCAATGGCTTGATATTGAGGCCCGTGACTTCGCCTTCATACTCGACTTCAATAGCTTCCAGACCGTCATCGACTATTTGACCAGCAAACGCGCCGAGCTTTTCGCACAAGGTGATAAAGGGCTTTAGCTTTGGCGCTTCTTCAGCGGTGACTGAAGCGGTGTTGAGCGCGTTCGTGACAGCCCCTGTCAACACATAGTCCGCAATCTGTTCGGCAACTTGTAGAGCGACGTTTTCCTGCGCTTCGGTGGTGGAGGCACCCAAGTGCGGGGTGGCGGTGAAGTTCGGGCAGCCAAACAGAACATTGCTGGTCGCAGGCTCTTCAGCGAACACGTCAAACGCTGCTGCACCGACGCGGCCGGTCTTCAAATGCTCAGCCAAGGCTGCTTCGTCGACCAAGCCTCCGCGGGCACAATTGACGATGATGACGCCCTTTTTTGTTTTGGCGAGGTTTTCAGCCGACAGCACATTGCGGGTCGTTGGCGTCAAAGGTACGTGCATGGTGATGGCGTCGGCGCGGGCTAAAAGCTCGTCCAATTCCACCTTTTCAACGCCAATTTCCACAGCACGTTCATGGCTGAGGAATGGGTCATAGGCGACGACTTTCATCTTCAAACCCAAGGCGCGGTCGGCCACGATGGAGCCGATATTGCCACAGCCAATCACGCCCAAGGTCTTGGCATAGAGCTCTACCCCATTGAAGCGGTTCTTTTCCCACTTGCCGGCTTGGGTCGAAGCATCCGCCGCACCAATCTGACGGGAGGCTGCAAACAACATGGCAATGGCATGTTCTGCTGTGGTGATCGCATTGCCGAAAGGCGTGTTCATCACGATGACGCCGCGTGCAGTCGCGGCTGGAATATCGACATTGTCGACCCCGATACCTGCCCGGCCAATCACTTTCAGCTTGGTGGCGGCAGCCAAAACGTCGGCATCGACTTTGGTGGCCGAGCGGATGGCCAAGCCGTCATAGTCGCCAATGCAAGCAATCAGCTCATCCTTGGTCATCCCAGGCTTATAATCGACCGCAACATTGCGGTTCTTGAAGATATCAATTGCGGCTTGGCTGATCTTATCAGAGATCAAAACGCGTGGTTCGGTCATGGGTTTGGTCCTTACGTGCAAGTGTCGCGGGTCAATCAGCGATCCTCAGCGACTGGCAAAACAAAAATGATGGGGGGAGGAGCCCCCTCCCCCGTTGGCGGGAGAGGAGGAAATCAAGAAAAGCTTGAAGCTTAGAGGTCAGCGACGAGTGTTTCAAACGCCCAGTCGAGCCATGGGGTCAAAGCGATCACATCGTCTGTATCGATGGTCGCCCCACACCAGAGGCGCAGACCCGGAGGGGCTGCCCGATAGGCAGCAGCATCTAGAGCAACGCCTTCTTTGTCCAAAAGCCCTGCGAGCTTTTTGGCAAAATCGGCTTGGCCTTCTTCCGAAAGGCCCGTCACGCGGGGATCGACGACTTTCAAGCAGACCGATGTGTTGGAGCGGCTTTCAGGCGTTGCAGCCAAAAAGTCGACCCAAGCGGTCTTCTCAACCCATTCGGCAATCGCGCCTAAATTGGCGTCCGCACGGCCGTGCAAGCCAGCCAGACCGCCGACGCTTTTGGCCCAAGTAAGCGCGTCAATATAATCTTCGGTGGCCAGCATCGAAGGGGTGTTGATCGTTTCACCCTCGAAAATGCCTTCAACCAATTTTCCGCCTTTGGTCATGCGGAACAATTTTGGCATGGGCCAAGCAGGATTATAGCTTTCGAGGCGTTCCACAGCACGGGGGCCGAGGATCAGCATGCCATGCGCACCTTCGCCACCCAGAACCTTTTGCCAACTGAACGTCACCACATCCAGCTTGTCCCACGGCAGGTCCATCGCAAAGGCGGCAGAGGTGGCGTCGCAAATGGTCAGACCGGCGCGGGTGGCGGGGATCGCATCGCCATTGGGCACCCGCACGCCCGAGGTCGTACCGTTCCAGGTAAAGACCACGTCCTTGTCGAAATCGACCTCGGCCAAGTCAACAATCTGGCCATAGGCGGCGGTGCGGACCATGGCATCCAGTTTCAACTGTTTGACGGCATCGGTCACCCAGCCTTCGCCGAACGACTCCCACGCCAGCATTTCCACGCCGCGTGCACCCAGCATGGTCCACATCGCCATCTCAACCGCGCCGGTATCGGAACCGGGGACGATGCCGATGCGGTAATCGGCGGGAACGCCAAGAATTTCACGGGTGAGGTCGATCGCCTCTTTCAGCTTGGCCTTGCCGACAGCGGCACGGTGCGACCGACCCAGCGGCGCATCTGCAAGCATATCAAGGGAAAAGCCGGGCACTTTCGCGCAGGGGCCCGAAGAGAAACGCGGATTGGCCGGCCGCGTGGCCGGAACGGTGATGTCCGTCATGGCATCCTTCCAGAGTGCTGCCCTACGTTGGGGTAGGGTGTCCCACAGACGGGGTTACAGGGCGTCCCGCTCTGGCACAAGACGGAAAAACGTCGTAAAGCGCCGCTTGTCCGCGCAAAACCGACGCGCTTCTCCACTATCGGAAACTTGCCACCATGTTCATCGCAACCCTGCTGACCGATCCCGCCCGCCCGATCCTTGACCGTGCCACGGTGGAATCGCTGCGCAATGCCTGGGGCGGTGGCGATGCACGCTGGCTCGATCCGGGCGTCGCAGCGGAATTTCCGTTGGAGACGATGCCCGAGAATCGCTGGGACGTGTGGGAAGGCTTGCAGTCACTCAAGGTCGATCTGGTGATCCAACCGGCAAAGGGGCGCAAGAAGCGCCTGCTTTTGGCCGACATGGACAGCACGATGATCCAGCAGGAATGCATCGACGAACTGGCAGATGAGGCTGGCGTGGGTTCCCGCGTCGCCGCCATCACCGCCCGCGCGATGAATGGGGAATTGGATTTCGAGGCCGCGTTGCGTGAACGGGTCGGCTTGCTGAAAGGCCTGCCTGTCGCCACCATCGACAGCGTCATCCGCGACCGCATCACACTGATGCCGGGGGGGCCGGCGCTCTTGGCCACGATGAAGGCGAACGGGGCCTATGCTGCATTGGTGTCGGGTGGCTTCACGGCCTTTACCGGCGTCATCGCCGCACGTCTGGGCTTTGACGAAAACCGCGCCAATACGTTGGTGACCGATGGCGATGCCCTTGCCGGGACCGTCACCGATCCGATCTTGGGCAAACAGGCCAAGGTCGATGCGTTGAATGAGATTTCCGCGCGCCTCGGCATCCCGCTTGCCGACACGATGGCGGTGGGTGACGGCGCGAATGACCTTGGCATGCTCATGCTTGCCGGAGCGGGCGTCGCCCTTCACGCCAAACCTGTCGTGGCGGCGCAATGCGACATCCGCATCAACCACGGCGATCTGACCGCCCTTCTCTTCATTCAGGGCTACACACGCGAAGAGTTTGTCAGCCCCTGATTTCCCCGTTGTTCAAATATCCTCGGGGGGAGTCGCGGCCGTTGCCGCGCCCGGGGGGCAGACGGCCCCCCGCGCGCCCTTGATCGCGCCGAGGCGCGGGCAAGGGCTTGTGGCTTGCGCGCCTTGGCGCGCGCCGCCGGATCACTTACCGCAGCCGGATGGTGGACCGCGCTGACCGCCCTTCGGCGTCGATCACCGACAGGGTGACGAAACCGCGCGTCGACAGGGGCAAGAGCGTCTCGCGCGCGGGCAGGCCGGTCACGGCGGGCAGGCCATCCACCAGCCATGAGAACGGGGCGACACCGCCTTCGACCCGGACTTTCAGCCCTGCCGCCAGCGGCTCCAGCACCGCGCCATCCGGGGGAAAGGTCAGCTTGGGGGCATCGGCGGCAGCAAAGGCCGCGCCGCGCGGGCGAAAGCGTTGCAAGGGCACGGGGAGTTGGGCATTGGCGACCAGCAGCGTCGCAGGCGGTGGAGCGGGCTGGGGTTCCAGCTTGGGCGCCACCCGCGCGAAGGCCTGGAACAGCACGGGTGCCGCCACATCCGCACCAAAGGCCCCCGGCACAGGTGTCCCATCGGCGCGGCCCATCCAGACCCCCACCACATGCCGCCCGTCAAAGCCGATGGCCCAAGCGTCGCGGTGGCCGTAACTGGTCCCGGTCTTATAGGCCAAATGGTTTTCGGGTGCGCCGGGCGGGGGTGGCAGACCGGCAAGGATGTCGCCCACCTGCCACGCCGCGATGTCCGACAGCACCCGCGCACCCGGCGGATTGTCCCCCTCCATCCGCCAGCGCAGCGGCAGGGCGGTGCCACCCCGCGCGATGGCGGCGTAAAGCTGCACCATGTCCTGCAAGCTGACGCCCAGTCCGCCAAGGGCAATTGCCAAGCCCGGATCATCCAGCGGGATGGCATAGCGCACGCGCGCCCGGTCCAGTGCCGCCAGCAGTCGGGCCGGTCCCAATGCCTCGGTCAGGGCCACCACGGGGATGTTCAGCGACATCTGCAATGCCTCGCGCACGCGGATGGTGCCGCGATACTGGCGGTCAAAGTTCTGCGGGGCATAGGTGCCGAACCGCGTCGGGCGATCCTCGATCAGCGTTTCGGGATGGGCGAGGCCTTCATCAAAGGCCAAACCATACACCAGCGGTTTCAGCGTTGATCCCGGCGAACGCAGCGCCTGCGTCATATCCACGAACCCCTGCCGTTGGTCGCCCGTGAACTCCGCAGACCCCACCGAGGCAAGGATTTCGCCATTGGCATGATCCGCCACCACGATGGCGATCTGCATCTGCTCGCCCATCGCAGCCACGCTATCGGCGGCGAGTTTTTCCAGCGCGATTTGCAGGCTGCGGTCGATGGTCAGCCGATGTGTCAGCGCCCCCGGCTGTTCGGCCTTTGCGCGATCGGCCAGATGGGGGGCAAGCGCGGGCACAGGTCGGCGTGCTGTCGGCACGGGTTCGGACCGCGCCACCGCCCCTGCATCTGCTGTCAGTACACCAGCGCCCACGGCCCGCGCCAGCACCCGGTCCCGCGCTGCGGCGGCGGCGGCGGGGTGGCGGTCGGGACGCCGCGCCTCGGGCGATTGCGGCAGGGCAACCAGCAGGGCGGCTTCCGCCGGGGTCAGGCGGCGGGGTTCCTTGCCGAAATAGGCCAAGGATGCCGCGCGCAGCCCTTCGACATTGCCGCCGTAAGGGGCGAGTTGCAGGTAAAGGTCAAGGATCTGGTCCTTTGTCAACCGCCGTTCCAGCGCCAGCGCCACGCGCATTTGCCGCAGTTTGCCCGACAGCGCCCCAGTCCCCGACTCCTCCAGCAACCGTGCCGTCTGCATCGTCAGCGTGGACCCGCCCGACACGACCTGACCGTTCCACATCGCCTGTGCCAGCGCCCGCATCATGGCGCGCGCATCCACACCGGGGTGGTCGCGGAACCGACGATCCTCATAGGCCAGCAGCATGGCGACAAAGCCGGGGTCCGTCTCGACCGTCGAGAGCGGCAACCGCCACCGCCCATCCGCCACCGTATAGGCCCGCAGCAGCGCCCCGTCGCGGTCCAGCACCTGCACGGATGTCTGCGGAATCAGTGACGGCAGCACCGTCGCGTCGATCCATTCATCGACCCCGTCGCGCGCAAAGGCCCCTGTCCAAAGGACAAGGGCCGTCGCGAAAAGCCAGCGCGCGCGGATCACGACGCCCCCTTTACTCCGTCACCGTGACCCGGCCCGCATCACCGTTGGCGCGGAAATCGGGGCGATACATATCCTCGACCGACGGGGCAGGGTGGTGATAGCTGCCGGGTGAGATTGCACGCACCACATAGGCCAGCCGGAAGGGCGAGGCGTCAGACCGGTCCAGCGCCGCAAGGAAACGGTCCTGCCGGAATTCGGCATGGGTCACGTTGGTTTCAACCCCCAAGGTATCCAGCGCTGGGGCAGAGCCAGAGGTCATCAGGTTCGGATTGTCGATCTCAAACCCCGCAGGCAGGGGGTCCGACACCATCAACCGTGCCTCACCACTGGCGAAGGGGGTGACTTCCAGCAGCGTGATCAGCCGCGTTCCCACGGGAACAGAGCTTATGTCGGCAGGTTCACCGTCCAGCGTCAGATAGCTGCGGGTGATGGCATAGCCATTGCCTGCCGCTGTCAGCGGATCGGTCGGCACGCCAAAGGTTGTGACGGTCAGCGATGTATCCGCGCCGTCATTCCGAACCGCCACAGGCTGCACCGACGCCGCAGCCGCCATCCTGACCAAAGGCCCATCGGCGGGTTGACCGTCAATCGTCAGCCCCGTCGCAGCCCCCCGATCGATCAGCGCATTGGCGGCGAGCAAGGCCCAAGTGGTTTCCTGCGTCGAAAGCCGTCCCCCCGCTGCGATGCGGTCGGTCAGCGCCTCGCGGTCCACGGCGTTTGAGCCTGCCTCAACCGCCAAAGAAAGCACCGCCGCCGCGTCACGGTAGGTGGTGCCGTAATCGGCGCGGTAAAGCTGTTCCTCATCCGCCCCGGTTTGCGCGTCCAAGAGCGCCGCCGCACGGGCGAACATGGCATCGGCCCGTTGCTGATCACCATAGAGCGCCAGCGCCGCGCCCAGTTGCGCCATCGCGGTAGGGGTAGCGAAGGCATCGCCCTTGACGTCGGCATAGTAACGCAGATCGCCAATCGCAGCCGCACCTTCGCGGGCCAGCACCATCAGGGCATAGGCCAAAGACTCTCCGCCGTTTTCAAAATCGGCGGCGTAGTTGACTTGGTTTCGCAGGTTGTCCAGCGCCATGCGGAAGCCGAGTTCCGGCACCGCATAGCCCCGTGCCTTGGCGCGGGACAGCACATCGGTGACAAAGGCATCCAGCCACGGATCACCCGAGCCTGCGGCCCAAAGGCCAAAGCCGCCCTCGGCCCCTTGATTGGCCAGAATCTCACCAATGCTTTGCTGGATGCGGGTTTTGAGATCATCGGATTGCTTCAGGTCCAGCGCCACGGCCACATCGTCAAAATACAGAAGCGGCAAGACCTTGGACGCCATCTGTTCGGTGCAGCCATAGGGGTAGCGGTCCAGCGACGCCAGAAGCCCCGGCGCATTCAGCCGTGCGATTGGACCGGCCGCCAGAGTGGCCTTTGCCCCCGGTGCCAGCCCGGCAAAGACCGAGGCATCGAAGGTGAAGGTCTGACCCTTGGCAAGGTCAAAGCGGCTGATGCGCGCAACCTCGGGGTCGTTGATCTGCACGGGCAGGGTCAGCGTCTTGGTCAGGGCCTTTCCGTCCGGCGTGGTCAGGGTGACGGCAACGGTCTGGATGCCGGGATTGTCCGCCGTGACGGGAATGGACAGGGTAAGTTTTTGCTTTTCGCCCAGATCGACGAAAGCCGGAACCTCTCCCAAGGTCACGCCCGTTCCGGTGACCGCCAGCTCCATCTGTCCGGCAGGTCCGGTTGCGTGCGTCAGTTCCAGCAGCAAGCGGCTGTTGTCGCCCGGCGACAGGAAGCGCGGTAGCGTGGCCGTGACCACCACCGGATCGCGCACCAGCACATCAGCCGATGCCTGACCAACCCCGGTTTTCGACCAAGCGACGGCCATCACCTTCACCTGTCCGTTAAAGGCGGGCAGGGTGAATTCGGTGCGTGCATAGCCATCTGCGCCCACCTCAATCGGGCCAGAGAAATAGGCAAGGAGTTCTTCGGTCGGCGGTGGCGCTTGCAGGCGGGCATTCGCCCCGGCATCGCCGCCAGAGCGCACCGTGCCTTCGGCGCCGTTCATCCCATCAATCAAGCGGCCATAGACATCGCGGATGCCCACGCCCAGCTTGCGCTGGCCGAAATACCATGCCTGCGGGTCGGGCGCGTCAAAGGCGGTCAGGTTCAGGATGCCTTGGTCCACGGCGGCGATGGTGACGTAAGCCGTCTCACCCGCTTGCACACCATCGACCTTGACCGCGACGGGCAGCGGGCCGCGCGGGTCGGCCTCTGCCGCGACCTCAACTGTGGCCGTCAGCGCGCGTTTGCCGGGGGCAATGGCGGCATGGGCCAGACCGAGGGCACGGGCGGGGTTGTGACCCGCCGCCACATCCATCGGGCGCAGGACCGATGCGGTCACGTAAACCCCCGCACCCCAATCATCGGTGACGGTCAACGGGATCAGGTTTTCACCGGGCTTGACCTCCACCGCTTGCATCGAGACGACACGGTTGGACAGCACGGTGACCAGCGCCGTCCCTGCCGCCTTGGGCACGACGCGCAGGGTGGCGGTGTCGCCCGCCGCATAGGCTGCCTTATCCAGCGACATTTCCAGCATATCCGGCGTTGTGGTCACATCGGCGGCAGCGAACCATCCGGCGGCGAAGGTGACTGACGATCCGGCAGGTGCCCCATCGGTGCGCATCACCGACAGTTCATATTCGCCCCATTGCACGGGTGCCGCGATTTCAACGGACTCTGCGCCCAAGGTGGCCTCACCTTCGGCCACCTTTGAGCGGGTGGTCACAGGTTCCCACATCCACGAGCCATAGGATTGATACCATTGGTAATCGGTCTCGACCTTGGTCAATTCCCATTTCACCGCCATCGCCGCAGGCTTGCCATCCGTACCAGCGCCCAGCAGGGCAAAGCGCGCCTCACCGCCTTCGGCCACGACGCCGTCAAACAGCGGCTTGATGCCGACCATCGGTTGCGACGGTGTCAGCAATTTGGTGATCTTGCGCTCCACCGGACGGCCAGAGCCTTCGGCGACACGGACGGTGATCCGCGCCTCAAGCGGGCGCAGGGGATCGGTCACATCGGGCAGGGTAATGGGGAAGGACGCCTTGCCCGCCTGATCGGTGCGGGCGGGGGCAAAGGGTTCCATCACCGCGCTGAAGGGATCATCC
The DNA here is from genome assembly GCA_002256185.1 of Rhodobacteraceae bacterium PARR1. GTDB lineage: Bacteria > Pseudomonadota > Alphaproteobacteria > Rhodobacterales > Rhodobacteraceae > Paragemmobacter. Next base: position 18,243 of record NKIT01000033.1, read on the forward strand.
GCACGGCCAAAGACATAGCCGGGAAAGCCCGGCAGTTCCGTGGCGGCCAGCAGCAGGGTTTCGCCTTCGATCGCCAGATCAGCGCCCGGCGCACCAAACAGGTATTTGGCATCCACCGTCAGAGTCGGAATGTCGCCCAAGCTGAGGGCATCCGGCAAGGTGGCGGCAAAGTCGATGCGTTCGGGCAGGAAATCTTCGACCAAAAAGGTGTTGGCGGTCAGCGCGGGGCCATCAGCCTCGGCCCGCATTTCCAGACGCCAGACACCGCGCGGGGCGCTGCCTGCGATGGGCAGGGCATAGACATAACCGCCTGCCGTATCGGCCACCACGCCGCGCGCGGATTCCACGCCATCGGGACGGAACAGCACCCACGTCATCGGCAGGCCTTCCACCGCTGCAGCCCCGGAATCGCGCGCGAGTGCGGTGACATTCACCTGTTCGCCCGCGCGATAGGCGCCCCGGTCAGTCGTCAGCCACAGGTCAACGGGTGGCGCGGGTTCGCGGCCTTCGACGCCACGGTCCGACAGGTCAAATTCGGGATCGGTCAGCGACAGGAAGGCAAGGTCTGTATCCCCTTCGCGTGCCACCAACAAAGCGGGGGCGGCCCCACCCGTTCCGCGTGCCAGACCGGCATCAAACACGACATGGCCCATGGTATCGGTGGTCGCCGTCGCCAGCACCTCATTCGCGGTGGACACAAATTCCACCGTGACACCTGTCTTGGCCCCGGCATCCCCCAGACCACGCACAAAGACATGCAGACCATCGACCCCGGACAGTGAGGTCAGCCCAAGGTCCGACACCGCAAACCACTGCCAAGCAGCGGGCGTCTCATAAGGGTCTGCCCCCGGCACGGCGGCGCGCAGGGCATAGACACCGGCGGGTTGGTCGGCCAAAGCCTCGGCCATCGGAAGGCGGGTGGTGATGTCGGTGTTCACCTCCATCTTCACGGTCGCCGTGCCGGTCCAGACTTGTGATCCGATCTGGTCGCGGAAATCGCTTTCCTGCCAATCGGCGATGGGGGCCGAGAAATAGCCATTCTGGAAAGACCGCAACAGGTTGCGATCGGTCACACGAAACAGCGTCAGGTCCAGCGTTTCGGTATTCACCGTCTCAACCGGCAAGGCCGCATCCACGCCCTTGGGCAAAAGATAGCCGCGCCCCGGAAAGCGCAGGCCGGGGTTGCGGTCCCGGATGTATTGCGTGACATCGACGGATGACAGCAGCGTCTGCCCGTCGGCGGCAGGCAGGCCTTGACGGAAAGTCACGGTCGGGCGGTCGCCATGTTTGACGCCTTCGACGCAGACATCATAGCCCGATGCAGTGACGGTCAGCGCCGGATCGTCCAGTTGCACGAAGCTGCTGTAATCCACCCCTGCCTTGGCCAGTTCTTCCGAGAAATTCGCACAAAGCCGTGGACGGGCAAGGTCACTTTCCACCCGCGTTTCAAGGATGCGGAACCCGTATTGCGCGGCGGCGGTCGCCAGATATTCGGCCGTGTCGTCGCGCGGTTGCAGCGATTGCGCCAGACGCAACGCCTTGACGGTTTCACTGCCGCGCCCAGCAGCCTCAAGCGCCTGCGCCATCGTGACCAGCAGGGTGTGCCGTTCCGCCGCCGCATCGGCGCGCAAATAGCCGTTAATCGCGGCCTGCAATGCGCGGTCACGCAGCGGGGTGGGGTCATCCATCGCCGTGGACGCGGCCAGTTGCAGGCGTGAATATTCGGCCCAGTCGCCCGCCGCATCTGTCAGGTTCAGTGCCGCGCCGATCAGACGGGCCGCCCCTTCGTAATCGTCCGCCGCTTCGGCATCGACGGCGGCCATGCGGTGGTCTTCGGCGGACCAGTCGCCGGTGACATGCTCATTTGCCAAGCCATCGGCCTGCGCGCGGGCCGCGTCAAAATCCCACGAATACAGGAACGAAAGCTCTGCCTTGCGCGTCGGGGCTGCGGCGAGTGCGGCCGGATCGGCGGCATAGACCCGCGCCGACCACGCCCCGGCAAAGGGTTGGGACGCGCCGGTTTCGCCCTTGATGAAGCAAGAGCCGTTCTTGGTGTTGTATGTCATCGCCTGACAGGCGGAATTGGCCAGACAGGCGCGTTGGCAGGCGTCAAAGGTGGTGTCGAACTGGCTGGAAATGTCACCGCCGGGCAGATCGACATCCTCGATCAGGGCCAGACGCCGTTCCGGGATGGGCCCTTGGCCCGATTGCTGCGCCGTGGCGGGCAGGGCGGAAATCAGCAGCGAAAATGTCAGGATGGAAAGAAAGTTACGCATGGAATGCACCCTCGGGGGCCAGAAAAATCTACGCGACCTTGGCATGGTGAACCGGCACAAGGCAAGGATTCTGGCAGTCCTAAGGATAGGTTCAAAAAGCCGTCCACCGTTAAGCGCGCCTTTACCGATCCCCTGCAATTTGGGGCGGTAAGAATGGGCCGGAACAGGTGCGTGCGGCATGGATTTGACAGAACGTCTCTTGCGGGAACGACGGGCGCGGCTGGCGGCGGAACGGCTGCTGGAACTGAAAAGCCGTGAACTTTTCGCCGCCAATGAAAAGCTGGCGCTGCACGCGCGTGCCTTGTCGGATGAGGTGCAGACACAAAAGCAGGTCGCCACACGGGCACGGGTCGAGGCTGAGGCGCTGAAGGGCCAGAATAGCCGATTCCTGTCAGACCTCGACCGCGCCCATACCACCGCTGTCATGGCTGAACGGCGGTTGCGCGAATCCATCGACGCGATCCATGACGGGTTTGCCGTGTTCGACGGGGACGGGCGGCTTGTAGTCGCCAATCGCGCGTTTTCGGCCCCCTTTGGCGAAGGCGGCTTGGCCCCCGGTCTGGCCTATGCCGACATGCTGGCGCGGGCGGTCGCGGATGGCATCGTCGATCCGGGCGACGAGGGTGCCGATTGGGTCGCGCGCATGTGCGCCCGCACTGACGCCGACCCGATCCCGTCCGAAACCGTGAAACTGACACGCGGGCGCTGGCTGCGGCTGGATGACCGCCGCGCCCGTGATGGCGATCTGGTAACGCTGGCAGTGGACATCACCCATGAAATGCGGCTGCGCGCGGCGATCGAGGCGATCCCCGACGGCTTTGTGATCTTTGACCGGGAGGAACGGCTTTTGCTGTGCAATCAACGCTATCGCGACCTTTACCCCGCCGCCGCCCCCGCGATGCGGACCGGTACAAGGTTTGAGGATATTCTGCGCCACGGTCTGGCGGCGGGACAGCATCCCGATGCCGTGGGCCGGGAAGAGGATTGGCTGGCCGAACGCCTCGCCGCCCATCGCGCGGCCAATGGGATTACCGAACAATCCCTGCCCGATGGCCGCTGGCTGCGCGTGCATGACCATCCCACGCCGGATGGCGGGCGGGTGGGACTGCGCGTCGATATCACCGATGAAAAGGCCGATCAGGCCGCGCTGGAAGCCGCCCGCGCGGCGGCAGAGGCGGCCAATCGCGCCAAATCGGCCTTCCTTGCCAACATGAGCCATGAGATCCGCACCCCGATGAACGGCGTCGTCGGGATGGCGGAACTCTTGTGCGATACCGCCCTGACCGAAGAACAGCGCCTGTTCGCCGAAACGATCAAATCCTCGGGTGAGGCGCTTTTGGTCATCATCAACGACATTCTGGATTATTCAAAGCTTGAGGCAGAGCGGATGGTCCTGCGCCCTGAACCCTTTGATCTGGAACGGCTGATCCACGAAACCGCGATGCTTTTGCAACCGCGCGCGCGAGAGAAAGGAATCGATCTGATGATTGATTTCGACATGTTCCTGCCCACGGCCTATGTCGGCGATCCGGGGCGTCTGCGACAGGTTCTGACCAACCTGATGGGCAACGCGGTGAAATTCACCGACCGGGGCCATGTGCTGGTGCGGGTCGTCGGGCTGGACCTTGACGATGGACGGCGGCAGGTGCACGTCACGGTCGAAGACACCGGGATCGGCATCGCGCCGGAACATCTGGATCACATCTTCGGTGAGTTCAACCAGGTGGAGGCGGCGACGAACCGCCGGTTTGAAGGCACCGGTCTTGGCCTTGCCATCGCACGGCGACTGGTCGAGCGGATGGAGGGCGCGGTCTGGGTCGACAGTGAACCGGGGCGCGGATCGGTCTTTGGTTTCCGCGTCGCGCTGCCGGTGGCGGAAGAGGCGCGCAGCCCCCGCCTGCCATTGACGCTGCGGCGGGTGCTGGTGGTGGATGACAGTTTCATCAACCGCACGATTTTGGACCGGCAGTTGTCGCCCTTCGGGATTGAGGTCGCGCTCGCGCGGTCAGGGGCAGAGGCGTTGGAGGCCGTAGCGACAGGCTTTGATCTGGTGCTGACCGATCACGACATGCCGGAAATGGACGGGGTGGCCTTGGTCGGCAACTTGCGGGCGGCGGGTTTTGCCGGGCCGGTGGTGATGCTGTCGTCCAATCCCGGTGCGGTGCCAGCGGGGGCGGACCTTGCAGCGGTCCTGCAAAAGCCGGTGCTGCGGGCGGATTTGTATCGCCGCCTTGCCGCGCTGACCCAAGGTCCGGAGATCGAGGAGGCCCCCGCCCCGTCCCCCGGCCCGCGCCCGATGCGGGTGCTGGTGGCCGAGGATAACCGGACCAACCAGTTGGTTTTTGCCAAGATGGTCAAGGAGTGCGGTCTGGACCTGCATTTCGCCGCCGATGGTCGTGCAGCGGTTGAAATGTGGCGCACGTTGAAGCCCGACATGATCTTCATGGACATCTCGATGCCCGAAATGGACGGTCGCGCCGCCACGCGGGCGATCCGGGCCGAGGGCGGGCGCTTGCCGATCCTTGCGCTGACCGCTCATGCCGGGGCGGAGGAGGCGGCAGATATCCTTGCCGCCGGGATGGACCGCCATCTGACCAAGCCGCTGCGCCGGTCGGTCATCCTTGAGGCCTTGGAGGAGTTTCGTCCCGACGATGCCGTGCCCTTGCCGGTGGACGCTGCGGCTTGAATGCGCACGGGCAAGCCCGTGCACGCCATGCGCTTTGTCCGGTGCAAGGCACCGGCCAAAGCCATGGGGGGCGTGCCGCCCCCATCGCCGCAGGCGGCGATTCCCCCGGCGGATATTTGAGCAACGGGGAAGCGGATCAGGCGGCGGCTTCGGCCAAGGCTTCGCGCAGAAAGACCGGATTGTCCGGGGTGGAGCGGTCGCGGTCCAGCGCATATCCGCCCGTGGCGAAGGCGGCGAGGTCGGCAGGATCGGTCAGGCGCTGTTCGGCGATGAAACGCGCCATCGCGCCGCGGGCCTTTTTGGCGAAGAAAGAGACGATCTTGGCCTCGGCCCCTTTCACCTCAAGGAAGGTGGGGGTGATGACGCGCAGGTTCAGCGCCTTGCGGTCCACGGCGTGGAAATATTCGTTCGACGCGCAGTTGATCAGGAACGTGGTGCCGGTGGCAGCGGCCTGATCGTTCAGGGCCTTTGCGATTTTCCTGCCCCAGAAAGCGTAAAGGTCCGGTCCCTTGGGGTTGGCAAGTTTCGAGCCCATTTCAAGCCGGTAGGGCTGGATCATGTCCAAGGGGCGCAAGAGGCCGTAAAGACCCGACAGGATGCGCAGATGGTCTTGCGCCCATCGCAGGGTGTCGGCGTCCAGCGTCTTTGCCTCAAGGCCCACATAGGTGTCACCGTCAAAGCAGAAGGCCGCGGGCTTGACGGCATCGGGTCCGGGCTTGGCCTTGAACGCGGCAAAGCGGTCACGGTTCAGGCGCGCCAAGGGTTCCGAGATGTCCATCAACCCGCGCAGATCATCCACCGACAACGCGCGGGCGATGCGTGCGAGTTTTGCGGCCTCGGCCCCATAGGCGGGTTCTGTGGCGTCCAGTCCCGCAGGCAGGGCGCGGGGGGCCTCATTCAGCCGTTTGGCGGGGGAGATCACGGTCAGCATGGGCATTGCTCCTGTCGGGACCAGTTTCAGGTCAGGGCCAGTTTCAGGCGGAGGTAGGTCCGCTTACGCCTCGCGCAAGACCTGAAGGAAGGCTTCGCCGAAGCGTTCCACCTTTTGGTCGCCCATCCCCTGAATGCGTTGCAGTTCCGAGAGGGTAGAGGGGCGGCGTTCCGCGATGAGCTTCAGCGTGGAATGGGTGACCGACAGGTATTTGCCGGTGCCGTCCTGCCCGCGCGACAGTTCCAGTTGCACATCGGCCAAGCGGTCGAACACCTGACCTTCGGGACGACCGGCGAGGCGCAGGCGCGCGGGGTGGAATTGATCTTCGGCCCGCGTCGCCGCGTTGCCTTGATCTGCCGCCTTCACCACCGCAAGGAAGATCGCGCCGAAGCTTTCCAGCTTTTTCGCCCCAATCCCGGTGATGCGCGCCATGTCGTCCAGCGTGCGGGGACGTTTTTCGGCCATTTCGGCCAAAGTCCGGTCGGGGAAGATCACATAGGCGGGGACGTTGGCCTGTTCGGCCAAGGCGCGGCGTTTGGCTTTCAGGGCTGAGAGCAGCGGCGCATCCTCATCCGACACAAGCGCCTTGACGACATTGGCGGGGCGGGCGGATTCCACCGTGTCGCGGCGCAGGGTGATCGGCTCTTCGCCGCGCAGGATGGGGCGGGCGGCATCGGTCATGCGCAAGGCACCGTGGCGGTCAGGGTCGGGGCGGACAAGGTCACGCCCCATCATCTGGCGGAATACCGCGCCCCATGCCTGTTTGGGAAGGTCGCGCCCGACGGCAAAGGTGGGCAGTTGGTCGTGACCGCGTTCGCGCACCTTGGGCGTGGGATTGCCGGTCAGGATGTCGATCAGGTGGCCCGCGCCGAACCATTCGCCGGTCCTGAGGATCGCCGAAAGCGCCTTGCGCACGGCATCGGTGGCGTCAAACACATCGGCGGGGCGGTCGCAAAGGTCGCAGTTGCCGCAGGGTTTGGCCTCTTCGCCGAAATAACCAAGCAGGACTTGCCGGCGGCAGCCCATCGCCTCGGCCAGTCCCAAAAGGGCGTTCAGGCGGGCGTGGTCGGCGGCCTTGCGGTCTGGGGGGGCGATGCCTTCGTCGATTTGCTGGCGGCGAAAGCGGATGTCGTCTTGGCCGTAAAGCGTCAGGGTTTCGGCGGGGGCGCCGTCGCGGCCGGCGCGGCCGATTTCCTGATAATAGCCTTCGATGGATTTGGGCAGGTCGGCATGGGCGACCCAGCGGATATCGGGTTTGTCGATGCCCATGCCAAAGGCGATGGTGGCGACGACGATCAGGCCGTCTTCGCGCTGGAAGCGGGTTTCGACGTGGCGGCGTTCGTCGGGGTCCATGCCGCCATGGTAGTGGCAGGCGGAATGACCGGCTTGGGACAGCGCTTGCGACAGGGTTTCCGTCTTTGCCCGCGTGCCGCAATAGACGATGCCGGATTGGCCTTTGCGCGCAGCGGCGAAGGTCAGGATCTGGGTGCGCGGGTTGTCCTTGACCGCAAAGGCAAGATGGATGTTGGGACGGTCAAAACCGCGCAGGAAGGTGTCAGGGGCCACACCATCAAACAGGCGGGTGACGATTTCGGCGCGGGTTTCTTCGTCCGCCGTGGCGGTGAAGGCGGCAAGCGGCACATCCAGCGTGCGGCGCAATTCGCCGATGCGCAGGTAATCGGGGCGGAAGTCATGGCCCCATTGGCTGACGCAATGCGCCTCATCCACCGCAATAAGGCGGGTGTTGATGCGGCGCAGCATCGGCAGGGTCGCAGCAGAGGCAAGCCGTTCGGGTGCCATGTAGAGCAGTTTCATCCGCCCTTCGTCCAGCGCCGTGAACACGGCTTCCGTCTCGGCCTCGGTGTTTCCTGAGGTCAGGGCACCCGCCTCTACCCCCGCCTCACGCAAGGAGCGCACCTGATCGCGCATCAGGGCAATCAGGGGAGAGATCACCACCGTCACCCCGTCGCGGCACAGCGCAGGCAGTTGAAAGCACAGCGATTTCCCGCCGCCCGTCGGCATGATGGCCAGCGTGTTGCGCCCGGCGCGGACCGCATCGACGATTTCCTCCTGCCCCGGACGAAAGCCGGGGAAGCCGAAGATCGAGGCAAGAAGATCATGCGGTTCGGGCATCGGGAATCGCTTGTGCTGCGCCGGGCAAGGCTGCCCTGCGCAGGGTTAAGAAGGGGGGAAGAATCAGAAACTGTAGAGGTTGTTGATGACCACCCGTTCCGCCGCATAGATCGCGACCAGCACGATCAAAGGCGCGAAGTCGATGCCGCCAAGGTTGGGCAGCACGCGGCGCAGGCGGTTGTAGATCGGTTCCAGCAACTGGTTCAGGCCGAACCAGATTTGCGCAACCAAGGGCTGGCGCAGGTTCAGAACCTGAAAGTTGATCAGCCAGCTCAGGATGATGTGGACAAGGACGATCCATTTCACGATCGACAGGATCATCAGCAGGATTTCAAGGATCGAGGTCATGGGGCGCGGCCTTCGCAAGTTCGGACACAAGCTATTGTGGCAGACGTAATGCCTGCCCACGAAAAGGGCAACGGGGAAGGCGCAGAACGAGGGGGCTGCGTGACGTGCGGTCGCGCTTGACCTTGACGCGGTGGCGGGGCAGGCAATGGCCAAGAGAGGGGCCGAAGGAGGGCCGCCGATGTATCCGTTTTTCCGCATGGCCTATCAGTTGTGGCTTTATCGCAAGGCACCGCCTTTGCCGATCCTTGGCACCCATGTCAGCCGACATCGTTGCTGGCCATGGGACTTGGACCCGTGGGTCGAACTGAACAACGGCAGGACATTGACGCTGTATGACATGGGGCGATTGCCTTTGGGGATGCGGACCGGGCTGCACCGCATGCTGAAAGCCGAAGGTTGGGGCATGACGGTCGCCGGAAACACCGTGCGTTATCGGCGGCGGGTGCGGGGGATGGATGTCCTGACCATGCGGTCGCGCTGCATCGGCTGGGATCATCGGTTCCTCTACATTGAACAAAGCATGTGGAAGGGCGATGACTGCACCAGCCAGCAGGTGATCCGGTCGGCCATCACCTCAAAGGCGGGGATCGTCCCGCCCGTCCGCGCGCTAGAGGCCTTGGGACAGGCGCAGGACAGCCCGGCCTTGCCGGATTGGGTGCAAAACTGGATCGGCGCGGAAGATGCCCGACCCTGGCCGCCGGATAGGTGATCACTGTCTGTAGATAGTGGTCATAGACTAAAGAATGGGTGCCCCTTTCCCTGCACCCCAAGCCGTGGTCTACACAGGTCAGGGAACTGAGTTGGGATTGTGCGTCGATGGCAGGTATCGCGGTTTACGTCATCAATCTGGCCCGTCGACCTGACCGGCTCGATGCGGTGGGGCAACGGCTCGCGGCGGCGGCAGTGGCCTTCCAGCGGGTGGATGCCTGCGACGCCCGTGCCTGCGATCCTGCTGAACTGGCACAGTCGGTGTGCGGGGGGCCGATTGGGGCGCTGGGTGATGGCGCGCGCGCCTGCACGGCCAGTCATTTCCGGGCATGGCGCAAGCTGTTGGACAGCGCCCATAGCCACGCCCTGATCCTTGAGGATGATGTCGAGGTCGATCCTGCCTTGGCCGATGTGCTTGCCGATCCGTCATGGCTCTGCGCCGATCTGGTCAAGGTCGAGAAATTCAACGCCGACCGCCCGTCGCGCCTGCTTTTGGGCCGCAGCATCGGCTTTGCGCCGGGGGGGCGTGAACTGCGGCCTTTGCTGTCGCGCCATACCGGATCGGCGGGATACATCATCTCGCGGCGTGGGGCAGAGGCGGCTTTGGCCCATGCCGGGCGGGTGCGGGTGCCGGTTGACCATTTCCTGTTCAACGCCACCGTGTCAGAGGTTTCTGCCGCCATTGCGCCCGCCATTCTGGTGCAGCCCGTGGTCTGGCAATCGATCGAGGTTGGCGGCACCACGGACATCATCAACGCCCGCGCCCAGTTGCCGCGCTGGCAGCGCTGGCGGCGAAGCCTTGTGCGCGCATGGCATGAAGTGCGGTTGCTGCCGTGGCAGGTGGCGCTGCTCTTGTCAGGGCGCGGCAAGGTCGTGACGGTGCAGGTTTCGTCGCAGCCCGGTTGACGGATGACTTGCCGCCACGCCCGCCATCGGCTTTCATGGCCACAAAGGCCGGACACGCAAAGCAGAGCCGGTGGGACAGGGGCAAGGAACGGTCATGTCGGTATCGCCGCGTAAGCGCATCTGGGGTTGGTTCTTCTTTGATTGGGCCAGCCAGCCCTATAACACGCTGCTGCTGACCTTTGTGTTCGGCCCCTATTTCGCGGAAATCGCCCGTGGCTATTACATGGCCGAGGGGATGGACGCCGACCAAGCCGCCGCCGCGGCGCAGGCCTATTGGGCTTGGGGTCTGACCGGATCATCCATCCTGATCGCCATTCTTGCACCGCTTCTGGGCGCTGTGGCCGATGGCACGGGGCGGCGGTTGATCTGGGTCTGGATATTCTCGCTTTTCTACATCGTGGGCGCTTACGGTTTGTGGTGGGTGGCCCCCGGCGAAGAACATCTGTTTTATGCCGTGGTGATGTTCGGCATCGGCTTTATCGGCATGGAATTCGCCACGATCTTTACCAACGCCTTGATGCCGTCGCTTGCGGACCACGACGACCTTGGCGCGATCAGCGGTTCAGGCTTTGCCTTTGGCTATCTGGGCGGCTTCATCGCTTTGGTGCTGATGCTGGGGCTGTTTGCCGAAAACGCGGCGACGGGAAAAACGCTGTTCGGGATTGATCCCCTGTTCGGTCTGGACCCCGAAGCGCGTGAGGGCACGCGTGCCGTGGGGCCACTGACCGCCATCTGGTATGCGGTGTTCATGGTGCCGTTCTTCCTGTGGGTGCGCGAACCCAAGGTGGAGCCCCGGCCCATCCGTCTGGGCGCGGCGCTGTCCAGCCTTGGGGCGTTGCTGGCCTCGCTTCGGTTCCGGCCGAGTCTTGCGGCCTATCTGACCTCATCCCTGTTCTACCGCGATGCGCTGAACGCGCTTTATGGCTTTGGAGGGGTCTATGCGTCGGGCGTGCTGGGCTGGTCGATCATCGATATCGGCACTTTTGGCGTTGTGGGCATCGTGGCGGCGGTGATCGCCAGTTTCATCGGTGGACGCTTGGACCGGCGTCATGGGCCAAAGCCGGTGATCGTGCTGTCGAGCCTTGTGCTGATGGCGGTTTGTGCGGTGAGCGTGGGCCTGACGCGGGAAAGCCTGTTCGGCATGCCGCTTGATCCGGTGTCCAACACCTCTGACCAGATTTTCTATCTGTGCGGCGCGTTGATCGGAGCGGCGGGTGGCACGCTTCAGGCGGCAAGCCG
>NKIT01000252.1 GCA_002256185.1 Rhodobacteraceae bacterium PARR1
CCCTGGGAATCCCCGCCGGTGATCACCGCGCTGGCCGATGGCCGCTGGATGGCGGTCTGGGTCAACGACGGCTATTCCGACGACATCAACACCATGTCCATCGAGGGCCGCATCTTCAACGCCGACGGCACCCCGGCGACGGGAGATTTCCGCATCGGCACGACGGCGGTCGACGGCAGTGATCTGTTTGACAACGACAATGTCACGATCACCGAGATCGCGCCGGGCCGCGTTGTGGTGGGCTATGTCGAGACCTATGCGACGGGTGCCACCACGCTGCCCGTCTTCAGCGTTATCGATACCACCACAGGCACGGTCCTCGCCGCCGATCAGCAGATCGCGCAAGACCCGGACCACCCGTGGGCGGGCCCGCCGAAAATCCTGGCACTTGGCGACAGCGGCTATTTCGTCGCGGTCTATGCCGATGGCGACCAGTATTCCGGTGGCGCGACCGGGCTGAACTACCGCGTCTTCGACGTGACCGGCGCTCCGGTCGGGGATGAGGTCTCGCTCACCTCGGCCACATCGGGGTCGGGCCTCTCGGGGCTGGACAACTTCGACTGGGACAACGTCTCCACCACCTACAACCCCACCAACGGCACCTTCACCGTCGGCTGGGTCGGCCAATCCGACGGTTCAAGCACCGGCGTCTTCTCATCAGGGCCCATCGACGTCAGGGCGCTGACGGGGGATGGCGGCGGTCCGGTTGACGGCACCGCAGGCGCAGACCTGATCGGCGACGGCTATGTCGATGCCGAGGGCGACCGCATCGACGGCATCGACGGATTGTCTGACGATGTGCGTGCCGGGGCTGGCAATGACACCATCGACGGCCGCGCCTATGCTGACACGCTGTCAGGCGGCGCAGGCGATGACCGCTTTGTATTCACCGACATCGACAACCGCAGCGATGTTGACGCGGGAACGGGCGGCAGCGGCTTTAGCGGCTCGTCGCAACAAATCAACACCAACGAGTCCGGCTTTCAGTCCCCGCCGAAGCTTTTGACGCTGGCGGATGGGCGGACGCTGTATGTCTGGTCGAATGACGCGATCTATGACGATCTGACGTCGATGACGTTGCAGGGGCGGATTTACAACGCCGATGGCACGCCGGCCTCGGGCCAGATCGACCTGTCCTCGCTGGGGGCGATTGACGGGTTCGATGGCTATGATTGGGACAACCTGGACCTCGACATCCTGCCTGACGGGCGGGTGGTCGTCTCCTGGGTCACCAACACCGCCAACGCGGGCGAGGATCGTCCGGTCTTTGCCCTGCTGACGCCAACCGCGACCGGCCTGACCGTTTCGACCCCGCTGACCGAGATTCAATCCGACAACACCACCACGCTGTCGGTCTTTGAGTCGCCGCCAGTCACCACCGTGCTGGACGATGGGCGCATCCTGTTTGTCTGGTCCGACAACGCCATCCTCGACGACACCACCGCGATGCGCCTGCAAGGCCGCATCTTTGATCCGGCCACGAACAGCTTCACCTCGGGCGACTTCACCATCGGCACGCAGGCGGTGGATGGCACCGACAGCGCCGATGTCGACAACCTGACCGTCACGCAACTGACTGGCGGCAACATCGTCGTCGGCTGGGCGCGGTCCAACATCGAACCCGGCTTCAACGAGCCCGTCTACACCGTGCTGTCACCCAGCGGCGCGACGGTGTTCTCCACCGCCGAAATCGAAGGCTCGGACACCGAGACCCAGCACACGCCCTGGGAATCCCCGCCGGTGATCACCGCGCTGGCCGATGGCCGCTGGATGGCGGTCTGGGTCAACGACGGCTATTCCGACGACATCAACACCATGTCCATCGAGGGCCGCATCTTCAACGCCGACG
>NKIT01000253.1 GCA_002256185.1 Rhodobacteraceae bacterium PARR1
CACCAGATCGCGTTGCAGATCGAGCGGGTAGTCGAAGGGCCACTCCTCGGCGCTTTCCTCAACAAAGAAGTCGAACGGGTTATAGACCGACATGTCAGCGACAAGATCGACCTCGATCTTGAACTCGGTCACCGGTTCGGGAAAAACAAAGCGGGCCAGCCAGTTGCCATAGATGTCCTGCTGGTGGTTCACGAAATGCTTGGCCGGGCTGACCTTCAGCGAATGGCTGATCACCCGCGTGCGGCTGTGCGGGGCGGGGCGCAGGCGGATGATCTGCGGGCCAAGCAGGACCGGGCGATCATAGCTATACTGCGTCAGGTGGTGAATGCTGGCCTTGATCATGGGGTCCGTTCCGCTGGGCTTTGGGCCACGCTTTCACAGGCGGGGGCGGTTTGACTACCGCCAAGCCGCCACAGGGCGCAGATTGGCGGCGCAATCTTCGGGCAGTGCCTGATTTTTGGGCGATGGCAAGGTTTCCCGCCGAGTCTGAAATCAGGAAGGCTTTATTGCGCCATATCCTAAGATAAGGTGGAAATCATCACCAACAGGCCGCATTATCCGCAGAATATTGCGTTTAGACCAGTGAATCTGCCCATCTTCGCCAAAACCTTTCCGCGCGTTCCGCTATTCTTGGATAAACTTTGGCAAAAGGGCGCGGGCAATGAAGATCGTGGTTCTGGGAAGCGGCGTGATCGGAGTGACCTCGGCTTGGTATCTGGCCAAGGCCGGGCATGAGGTCACGGTGATCGACCGCCAGCCTGCCCCCGCGCTGGAAACCAGTTTCGCCAATGCCGGTGAGGTCAGCCCCGGCTACTCCGCCCCTTGGGCTGCGCCGGGCATCCCGCTGAAGGCGATGAAATGGCTGTTCATGGAACATGCGCCGCTGATCATCCAGCCCAAGCCCGATTGGGCCAAGCTGAAATGGATGGCGCGGATGCTGATGAACTGCACCGCTGACGCCTATGCCGTGAACAAGTCGCGCATGGTGCGGCTGGCGGAATATTCGCGCGATTGCCTCGCTGATCTGCGGGATGAAACCGGTCTGCACTATGACGAACGCATGCAGGGCACATTGCAGCTTTTCCGCACCGAAAAGCAGGTGGCAGCGGCGGCCAAGGATATTGCCGTGCTGCAAGCCGACGGTGTGCCGTTTGAAGTGCTCAGCGCCGATGACTGCGTGGCGGCTGAGCCGGGCCTTGCCGATGCACGCGGCAAGATCGCGGGCGGTTTGCGCCTGCCGGGGGATGAGACTGGCGACTGCTTCAAGTTCACCAATGGGCTGGCCGCGCTGGCCGAAAAGGCGGGCGTGACCTTCCGCTATGGCGTGGGGATCGTGGGGCTGGAGGAAGCCGCAGGCCGCATCGTCGCCGTCCGCACGGCTGAGGGGCGGGTGACGGCGGATGCCTTCGTGGTGGCGCTGGGGTCTTATTCGCCCTTCCTCGTGCGGCCCTTGGGGATTGATCTGCCGGTCTATCCGGTCAAGGGTTATTCGATCACCGTCCCGGTGGTGAATGACGCCCGCGCGCCGGTGTCGACCGTCATGGATGAAACCCACAAGATCGCCATCACCCGTCTGGGCGACCGTATCCGCGTGGGTGGCATGGCCGAGATTGCCGGGTTCGACCTGTCGCTGAATCCCAAGCGCCGCGCCACGCTGGAGCATTCGGTTGAGGATTTGTTCGGCGGCGCAGGCGATCAGTCGCAGGCAAGTTTCTGGTGCGGTCTGCGCCCGATGACGCCGGATGGCACGCCGGTCGTGGGACGCACCGGCTTTGCCAACCTGTTCCTGAACACCGGGCATGGCACGCTTGGCTGGACCATGGCGGCAGGGTCGGGCCGGGTGT
>NKIT01000254.1 GCA_002256185.1 Rhodobacteraceae bacterium PARR1
TGACCCCACCGCAGCCCATCGCCTAAGCCGCCCACGACCCCCATTCCACGCGCCTGATCGACGCCTGTGACAGCCATGCCTTTGACATCACCGACACCCACATCCGCCGCGCCCGCCAAGGCTATTTCGCCAATATCTCTTACGTAGACAGCAAGATCGGCGAAATCCTCGACACGCTTGCGGCGACGCGCCAAGAGGCGATCATCCTGTTCCTGTCGGACCATGGCGAGATGCTGGGCGAGCGTGGCCTCTGGTTCAAGATGAACTTCTTTGAGGGCGCGGCCCGCGTGCCCCTGATGATCGCCGCCCCCGGCCTGACGCCACAGCGCATCGACACGCCCGTCTCCACCATCGACGTCACCCCCACCCTTGCCGCCCTTGCCGGCATCGACATGGCCGAGGTGATGCCATGGACCGATGGCGAAAACCTCGTCCCCCTCGCCACCGGCACGCCGCGCATGACACCGGTCGCGATGGAATATGCCGCCGAAGGCTCAATCACCCCGCTGGTCTGCCTGCGCGATGGCCCATGGAAATACATCCGCTGTCTGGCCGACCCCGACATGCTCTTCAACCTCGACACCGACCCGGATGAACGACGCAACCTCGCCACCGATCCCGCCCATATCGACGCGCTGCATATGCTGCGCCGCATGGCGGATGAGCGTTGGAACCTGCCCGCCTATGACGCCGCCGTGCGCGAATCCCAAGCCCGCCGCTGGGTGGTCTATGAAGCACTCCGCAACGGTGCCTACTACCCATGGGACCACCAACCCCTGCGCGCCGCGTCAGAGCGGTACATGCGAAACCACATGGACCTGAACATCCTCGAAGACAGCAAACGCTTCCCAAGGGGCGAATAACGCCCCCAACTTCCCCGTTGCTCAAATATCCTGCGGGGGGTTTGGGGGGCGCAAAGCCCCCCAAGGCATCCACCCACACCACGGCGCAATCCCATCCCGCGCCAGCCCGCCTGAGCGGGGCTCGATGCCCCCCGAAGGCGGTCCCCTTACCGGGCATCCCCCAGCACGATCTCCGCGCCCTTCCACCCCATCAGGATCGACGGCGCATTGGTGTTCCCGGAGATCAGGTTCGGGAAGCTTGACGCATCAATCACCCGCAGCCCATCGACCCCCCGCACGCGCAACCGCGCATCCAACACGCTGGTGGCAGGGTCAGCACCCATCCGGCAGGTGCAGGAGGGGTGATAGACCGTGCCCGAGCGTTCACGGAAATCTTGGATCAGCGCCTCATCGCTCTGCACCACTGGCCCCGGGCGCAGCTCTTCTTTGATCAACCGCGCCAGCGCGGGTTGCGCCGCCAGATGGCGCAGGAACTTCACCGCCGCCAACATCTCTGTCACGTCATTCTCGGTCGAGAAGGCATTGGCCACGATGGTCGGATGGCGCAGCGGATCGGCGCTGTTGATGCGGATATGCCCCCGGCTGGTGGGGCGGCAATTCGACAGGCCCAGCGACAGGCCAGACCACGGATCGGGGTTCAGGATCGGCCGTTCGCCATCGCGCGGGATCAGGGTGGAAAACGCCTGCATGTAAAGCTGCATGTTCGGGCGTGGCTGGCTTGGGTCGGTGCGGAAGAACCCGCCGCCGTGGTTGATCGACTTGGCCAGCGGCCCCGCCCCCGCCAGCACGTATTTCATGCCCGCAATCAGCTTACCCCACCAAGGGCGCAGTTCGTCGTTATAGGTCGGTACCTTCATCGCCCAGGTATAGTTGATGCCCTGATGGTCGTTCAGATGGTCGCCGACATTGCCGTTATCGACCAGCACCGGAATCCCAAGCGACTGCAACAACGCCCCCGGCCCGATCCCCGACAGT
>NKIT01000034.1 GCA_002256185.1 Rhodobacteraceae bacterium PARR1
GGCTGCGGCATCGAAGTTCCGGATCTGACCGTGATGGGTTCGGAAACCGATCCGCGCGTCATCGGCCATGAATCGTCGGACGCGAACCCGGAAGGCGGCCTGCGCGCGATGGAAACGCTGCTGGCCAAAGACCCGGACATCAACGTGGTCTACACGATCAACGAACCGGCTGCCGAAGGTGCCTATCAGGCGCTGAAAGCTGCTGGCAAAGAAGGTCAGGCTCTGATCGTTTCGGTTGATGGCGGCTGCCCGGGCGTTGCCTCGGTCAAGTCGGGCGTCATCGGCGCGACCTCGCAGCAATACCCGCTGCTGATGGCGTCCAAAGGCATCGAGGCCATCGTGGCCTATGCCAAGGACGGCACCAAGCCGACCGTCACCGAAGGCCTGTCCTTCTACAACACCGGTGTGAACCTGGTGACCGACAAGCCCGCCGAAGGCGTGCCGTCGATCGACACCACCAAAGGCACCGAACTCTGCTGGGGCTGATCCCACTGCGGACATCGCTATGACGAAGGGGAGGGCGACTTTGCGGTCGCCCTTCTTTATACAGACCTAAGTTGATGCGCCGAAGCGCGGGGGGAACGCAGGACGATGAGCACGACGGAACCCACGAAAACCATCTCGGATTACGAGGCGACGCTGGCCAAGGCCGACACCGCCGTTGCCAGTTTTGAAAAGGACGACAAAAGCATCGTGCCGCGGCTCCGCAATTTCCTGCGGAAGAACCCGACGATGATCCCGGCGCTGGTGCTGATCCTGTCGATTGCCGCATTCAGCATCATCGCGCCGCGCTTTTTGGGCGTCGGTGCGCTGTCCACGGTGCTGAAGCAGGTCACAGTGACCGGCTTTGTCGCGCTGGCGCAGACATTGATCATCCTGACGGCAGGGATCGACCTGTCCGTCGGTGCGATCCTGGTCGTCTGTTCGCTGGTGATGGGCAATCTGGCGGTGGTCGCTGGTGTGCCGGTTGGTATTGCAATCCTGATCGGGGTCATTTTGGGCGGGGTGATGGGGCTGGTCAACGGCCTGTTGGTCACGCGTATGCGCCTGCCACCGTTTATCGTGACTCTGGGCACGCTGTCGATCTTTGACGCTTTGAAGCTGTGGTATTCGCAGTCTGAATCCATCCGTAACGTCGATATCGAAAAGACCGCGCCCTTCCTTTTGTGGTTCGGCAAGGGCTTCAACTTCGGCGGGGCCAGCATCAGCTATGGCGGGATCAAGCTGATCGTTCTGGCCGCGATCCTGTGGTAGGTGCTGAACCACACGCCTTGGGGCCGCCATGTCCATGCCATCGGCGATGATCCTGATGCCGCCATGCTGTCGGGTATCCGCGTCAACAAGGTGCTGACATCGGTTTACGTCGTCGCCGGGGCCATCTGTGGCTTTGCCGCCTGGGTTGCCATCGGGCGCGTCGGGTCGGTGTCGCCCATCGCGTTCAGCGATGTGAACCTTGCGTCCATCACCGCTGTGGTGATCGGAGGCACCTCACTGTTCGGTGGGCGCGGGTCCATCATCGGATCTGTGCTTGGGGCGATGATCGTGGGCGTGTTCATCACCGGCCTGTCGCTGGCAGGGGTGGACGACTACTGGCAGAAATTTGCGGCGGGTTGCCTTGTGATCATCGCCGTGTCGCTTGACCAATGGCTGCGGAGGGCCTCGCAATGAGTGACGTTCAACCCATCCTCAAAGCGCGCGGCCTGATGAAGCGCTATGGCACCGTGGTCGCCATGAACGGGGCCGACTTCGACCTGATGCCGGGCGAGATTTGCGCGGTGATCGGCGACAACGGCGCGGGCAAATCCACTTTGATCAAGGCGCTGTCGGGGGCCGTGACCCCAGACCACGGCACGATCGAGTTGGACGGACGCACCGTCGACTTCCGCAGCCCCGAAGATGCGCGGGCCGAAGGGATTGAGACGGTTTACCAGAACCTTGCCATGTCGCCCGCGCTGTCGATTGCGGACAACATGTTCCTTGGCCGTGAATGGCGCAAACCGGGCATCGCGGGGTCAATCTTCCGCAAGATGGACCGCAGCAGGATGGAGGCCTTCGCCCGCGACAAGCTCAGCGAGTTGGGCCTGATGACCATTCAGGACATCACCCAGCCGGTTGAGACGCTCTCGGGTGGCCAACGTCAGGGCGTGGCTGTGGCGCGCGCCGCGGCGTTCGGGTCCAAGGTCATCATCCTTGACGAACCGACGGCGGCACTGGGCGTCAAGGAAAGCCGCCGGGTGTTGGAGTTGATCCTTGATGTGCGCTCGCGCGGGATTCCGATCATCCTGATCAGCCACAACATGCCGCATGTGTTCGAAGTGGCGGACCGCATCCACATCCACCGTCTGGGCCGTCGCCTGTGCGTGATCAACCCCAAGGATCACAGCATGTCGGACGCAGTGGCCTACATGACCGGCGCGAAAGAGCCGGACAAGGTTATGGCCTGACGTTTGCGGAGTGTTTGAGACAAAAGCGCCGCCCTTCGGGGCGGCGTTTTCATTTGGGTGATAAAGGACCGTTGAAGAAACGTCCTTGTGGACGTTCCGGTGCCGGTTCTCTGCGCCTCACTCCAACGTCGCGATAATGGCGCGCAGGGTTTCGATGCCGTCGCCCTTTTCGGAACTGGTCACCACCAGCTCTGGATAGGCTGCCGGATGCTTGGCCAGCGCGGTCTTGACCTGTTCGATCGTCGCGGCGCGGGTTTCGGCATTCACCTTGTCGGCCTTGGTCAGCACGCATTGAAACGCCACGGCAGAGCGGTCGAGCAGGGTCAAAATCTCCTCATCCACGGCCTTCACCCCATGCCGCGTGTCGATCAGCACGAAGGCGCGGCGCAGGGTCTGACGCCCAGCCAGATAGGATTTCAGCAACTCCTGCCACTTGCGCACGATGGCCACCGGCGCTTCGGCATAGCCGTAACCGGGAAGGTCGGTCATGTAGCGATCTTCGCCCAAGGCGAAATAGTTGATCTCTTGCGTCCGCCCCGGCGTGTTCGACGCCCGCGCCAGCGTCTTGCGCCCGGTCAGCGCGTTGATCAGGCTGGATTTGCCGACGTTCGACCGCCCGGCAAAGCAAACCTCCAGCCGGTCGGCGGGGGGTAGGCCCGACATGGCGACCACGCCTTTGACAAAAGTGACTGGTCCCGCAAACAACAGCCGCCCTTTTTCGCGCGCCTCATTTTCAGGATCGGGGGCGAGGGTGAAGTTCATCATGTCAGGCTCCAGTCATCGCCAAGCGCGATGTCGCCATCCTGAACGACGGTGGCGTAAAGCCCGAAGTCCTGATGGCCAAAGGCCGCGTCCAATGCGGCAAGGGTATCGGCATCGCTGATGCCGGTGTTTGGGTCCACTGTGGTTGCCACACAGCGGGTGATGCGTTCTTGAATCCGCAAGATGGCCCCGCCGATGCGGATGTCGCGGCCGATCCAATCCCATTCGGCCCAAGCCGCCGCGCCCTCAAGCCAGAGGTTGCCGCGAAAGCGGTGCGGGGACAGATCATGCCCCATCCGTGCCGACAGGTCCGCAAGTGAAGCGCGGTTCAGGATCGCTACCGATGGAAAATCGCTGTCCGTCATCCCGCGCCCGGCGCTGACGATGCGGGTGGGGCGGGCGCGACTGGCGGGGATCAGCGGTTCCAGCCAGTCCAGAAAGCGCGGAAGGTCTGCCGGATCATCCGGGCGCAAGGTGATCTCACCGCGGTCGGGGTGATGCAGCGTCACGGTCGCGGTGCCTTCATCCAGCGTGCTTTCGATCGCCATCAGGGCAGGGGCCTTGGCACCCCGTGCGAAGTTCATGCAAGGCGACCAGCCATCGGTCAGTTTCGCCGCCTCATGCGCGACGGCCCAGTGGCGATCCCACGGCAGGCAGGCCCCCGCCAAAAGACGAACGGACGCGAGGTCTTCGCGTCCGTGTCCCTTGATCGGATGGCGGGTGATCTGGACCAGCCGCCCCCCTGTCATCTCTTGGCCTTGCCTTTGGCAACCGGGGCCTTTGGCGTGTTGGCTGCCACTGGCACGGGCTTTTTCTTGAAGCTGGACCGGATGTTGCCAAAGATGTCCGGCTTATGCCCATGGCTGCGCATGATCAGGTATTGCTGGCTGAAGGTGATGATGTTGTTGGTGATCCAGTAGACCACCAGCCCCGATGCAAAACCGCCCAGCATGAACATGAAAATCCACGGCATCCAGGCAAAGACCTGCTGCTGGATCGGATCTGCGGGTGCCGGGTTCAGTTTCTGTTGCAGCCACATGGTGATGCCCAGAAGGATCGGCAGCACCCCGATGAAGATCGTGGCCAGAAGCGACGGGTGCACAGGGGCCGCCCAAGGCAGCAAGCCGAACAGGTTGAACAGGGACGATGTGTCGGGTGCCGACAGGTCGTTCAGCCAGCCAAAGAACGGCGCGTGGCGCAGTTCGATGGTGACAAAGATCACCTTGTACAGCGAGAAGAAGATCGGAATCTGGATCAGCACAGGCAGACAGCCCGCCGCAGGATTGACCTTTTTCTCTTTGTACAGCGCCATCATCTCGCGCTGCATCTTCTGCTTGTCGTCACCTGCGCGCTCTTTCAGCGCCTCAAGTTCGGGCTGCAATTCTTTCATCCGCGCCATCGAGACGTAGGATTTATAGGCCAGCGGCAGAACGAGGACTTTCAGAACGAAGGTCAGCGCGATGATGGCCAGACCCATGTTGCCGATCAGGCCGTGCAGCCAGTGCAGGACGGTAAAGATCGGCTTGGTGAAGAAGAAGAACCAACCCCAGTCGATGGCATCAAGAAAGCCGGGAACTGCGGCGTTGTTCTGATAGTCGCGCAGCGTTTCCCATTCCTTGGCGCCGGCAAACACGCGCGAGGCGTTTTCGACCGTTGCTCCCGGTGCCACCGTAACGGCAGGCTGCCGGGTGATGGTCTGATAGAGGTCGTAGTCGGGAATATGGCTGGCTACAGCGGTGAAAGGCTGGCCTTGCGTCGGGATCAGCACGGTCATCCAGTATTTGTCGGAAAAGCCGATCCAGCCATCGGTCGTGGCGGGCAGAACCTCTGCCGGGCCGAATTCTTCGACCACGGGGGTCAGTTCGTCGACGTGTTTATACTTCAGTTCCGTCAGCGTGCCATCGGTGCGGCCGACCACGCCTTCATGCGAGATGAAGAAGTTTTCCAGCTTTTCGGGCTTGCCATGGCGGTAGACCGTCGCGACAGGGGCCAGTGTCGCCGGAGTCGTGCCTGCGTTCTGCACCGTGTCGGTGATGGTGAACATAAAGCGGTCATCAACGGCGATGGTGCGGGTGAAGGTCAGGCCCTTGGTGTTGGCCCATGTCAGTGTGACAGGCTTTTCCACCGTCAGCGTGTCATTGCCCTGCACCTGCCACGGGGTTTCGGACCCCGGCACATCGGCTGCGGTCAGATCGCCCTGCGGTTGCCAGCCATGCACCGTGTAATAGGCATGCGGCTGGCCCGCCGGAATCAGCAGGCGCACGGTGTCCGACGTCGGGTCGATGGTGACGCGATAGGTTTTCAGCGCCAGATCGTCGATCCGCGCGCCCTTCAGCGCGATGGTGCCCGCCAGACGCGGGGTGTCAATCTTGATGCGGGGCGTCTCTGCGCCGCTTTCGGACGCTTGCGCCACGGCGGCGGCACCTGTCGCGGGCGCTGCGGCAGTGTCGGCTGTTGTCGTTGCCGGAGGCAGCAGACTGTCACCTGTCTGCGCCGTGGTGGGCGCAGCGGGATCAAGCGCCGGATCGGGCGGCGGAAAGAAGATGTTCCAGCCAATGAACACGGCGGCGCAGAGCACCATCGTGAGAAGCAGGTTCTTCATGCTGTTTTGATCGTCCATCTGGACCACCACCCATCCTTGCAAAGGTTTGGGACGCTTCAACAGAAGGGGGGGCGAAAGGTCAAGCGGTTTTCCCCGTGCGGTCACACCGGGGTGACCGGCGCTGCGCTGGCGGTGGCCAAGATTGCGGGGGTTTGTGTGCTATCCGCCCCCGATCTGGCCGCCGCTTGTGCCGCGTCGCCGCTGTGCGTGGCCAGCCATGCGGCGAATAGCGCGCCCGGCATCGGGTGGCCAATGGCCCAACCCTGAAGATGGCCACACCCCATGGTCGACAACACCTCGGCCTGAGGGGCGGATTCGACGCCTTCGGCCAAGGTGTCCAGTCCCAGCCGATCCGCCATCGACAGGATCGCCATCACCACGCGGCGCTGGTCGGCATCGCTGTCCACGCCTGCGGTAAAACTGCGGTCGATCTTGATGCGGCGTATCGTCAGGCGGCGCAATTGGCCGATGGCGGCCTGACCTGTGCCGAAATCATCCAGATCGACACCGCAGCCCATGCGCGCCAGACGGTCGATCCCGCGCACGGTGACCGGATCGCCATCGGCCAGCACGGTTTCCATCACCTCAACCGTCAGGCGGTGCGGGGGAAGGTCGTGACGGTCCATCTCCCACGCAATGTGGTCGGGCAGCATGGGATCGGCCAGATCCTGCGCATCCAGATTGATCGCCACCGTGGGCACGGTCAAACCCTGCGAGTCCCAGTGGCGCAATTGCGCCATGGATTGGGACAGCATCGCCATCGTCAGCCGGGACGACAGCCCTGCGTGGCGCAGATCGCCCAAAAAGGCGGTGGGGGAGAGAAGGCCCGCTTCGGGGTGGTGCCAACGTGCCAGAACCTCGGCCCCGGTCAAGCTGCCGGTCCGCGCGCAGATTTGCGGCTGGAAATGCGCGATGAACTGCCCGGCGTCAAAGGCGGCTTCCAGCACGACACGGGGTGGCGGGATATGGTCGCGCACCATGCCGGGACGGAAGCTGCGGATTGCGCCGGGTCCATGACGCCGCGCCTCTTCGGCGGCCAGTCGGGCGCAGTGCAACATGGCCTGTCCGCTGCGCGCGGGGGCAAGGTCGGGCAGACAGAACCCCACTGCGACCGGGCCCATCGTCAGCGCCGCGCGTTGCAGGCGCACCGCGATCGGAATCATGGCTTCAAGGTCCAGACGTCCCAGCGGGGCGAGTGTGACGGCAAGCCCGCCCTCAACCGGCGAGAGCATGTCGGTCGTGCGCAACACCGGAAGCAGGGTTGCCGCGATCCGGGCCGTGTCAAGGGTCATCCGGTCATCCGTCAGCAGGATCAGACAGGCTGGATCGGGGGCATTTGCATCTTCAAACACCGCATCCATCGCGCGGCAGGCAAGGCCGGGCGGCAGCAGCGCGGGTGGTGTGTCAGGTTCGGCGGCCAGCGCGGCCTGCAATCCCAGCCAGACCAGCGGCGGCAATGCCAGCAGCAGCAGTTGCAGCGGCAGACCCAAGCCGACAACGCCCGCAAACAGCGACGCCCCCGCAAGAACCGCCCCCGCCACCATCCGCTTGTGCCTGCCCCAGTCCATGTGCCCCCGCAATCCTGCGAGAGTGACATTAGGCGCGGTGTCTTGTGGCTTTCTTAATCGCCATCCCGAAGATCAGGCGGATTTGCAGAAAATGCCGTGGGTTCCGTCGCAGGCGCGGCCATGCCCGCCATCAATCCGGCAAAATCGAACAGCGCAGGATCGGCCAGATGCGACGGGCGCACATTCATCAGCGCGCGGAACATCACCTGTCGGCGACCGGGCGACCGTGTCTCCCACTCATCCAGCAGCTTTTTGACCTGCATGCGCTGCAAGCCCTCTTGGCTGCCACACAGATCACAGGGGATGATCGGATAGTTCATGCCACGGGCGAATTTCTCGCAATCCGCCTCGGATACAAAGGCCAAGGGGCGATAGAGCAGCAGATCGCCATCCTCGTTCAGCAGTTTTGGCGGCATGGCAGCAAGACGGCCACCGTGGAACAGGTTCATGAAGAACGTCTCAAGGATGTCGTCGCGGTGATGGCCAAGGACGACGGCCGAACAGCCCTCTTCCCGCGCGATGCGATAAAGGTTGCCGCGCCGCAGACGGGAACACAGTGCACAATAGGTGCGCCCCTGCGGCACCTTGTCCATCACGATGGAATAGGTGTCCTGATATTCGATGCGATGCGGCACGCCCATCCGCGTCAGGAACTCCGGCAGCACCGTCGCCGGAAATCCGGGCTGGCCCTGATCCAGATTGCAGGCGAGCAGATCGACCGGCAAAAGCCCGCGCCATTGCAATTCATGCAAGACCGCCAGCAGCGTATAGCTGTCCTTGCCCCCCGACAAACAGACCAACCACCGCGCGCCGCGTTCGATCATGCCATAAGTCTCAATCGCGTCGCGCACCTCGCGGACGATGCGTTTTCTCAGCTTCTTGAACTCGGTCGAGGTTGGGGCACCGTGGAACAGCGGGTGGATGTCGTCCAGGTCGTCCAGCATGGGCATCTCGGGCAAAAAGGGGATGGTGCGATATGCCATGAACCGCCCCATACATCCAGTGCCGCACGGCGGGCGTATAAGGGAAAATCCGCCGGAGGTTCCCATGCGCGCTATTGCCGTTCTATCGCTGCTTGCCCTGACCGCCTGCGTCGGGCGTCCGTCGCTGGAGGATGCCGCGCTGTCGACGCGGGAGTTGGAGCTGGAAGAGTTCTTCGACGGCACCCTGACCGCGCATGGCCAGTTTCAGGATGTGCTCGGCACCGTGCGGCGGCAGTTTGTGGTCACCATCAAGGGCGATTGGGACGGCAGCCGCCTGAAGCTGGTTGAGGACTTTATTTATGAGGACGGATCGACCGAACAGCGCGTCTGGACGCTGAAGAAAACCGGCGATGAGACGTGGGAGGGCACCGCCCCCGGTGTGATCGGCGTGGCCAAGGGCGTGGAAAAGGGCGACCGTTTCAACTGGCAATACACCATCGACCTGCCGGTTCCGGCGGCGGATGGGCCTGCGCAGACAGTGCGGGTCAGTTTCGACGATTGGATGTGGCAGCTTTCCGACGACCGCCTGTTCAACCGTGCCTACATGCGGCGGGCGGGGATCACCTTGGGCGATGTGTCGATCTACTTTGAAAAGCAGTAGACGGGCTTTCTGCGACAACTCTGGCAACGATCCTTCTGCGAAGGATCAGATACCTGTTTTTTCGCAGAAAAAACGTTTCTCAAAAATCTTCGCAGAAGATTTGCCCTATCGCGAGCGGTCAAAGTCCGGGTCCGCCCCCGGCACCGGGTCATAGCCATGCCCGCCCCAAGGATGACAGCGGCACAGGCGGTGCATCGTCAGCCAGCCGCCACGCAGGCCGCCGTGACGCTCCAACGCCTCAAGCGCGTAGGCTGAACAAGTGGGTTGATAGCGGCAACCATGCCCGACCCATGGCGACAGGATCAGGCGATAGGCGTGTACCGGAAAGGCGATGACGCGGGCGAGCGGCGTCATTTCGGCGCGCGGTGGACTGAACGCATTGCGCCGCGCATATCCTCAAGAAGGGCTGCGAAGTCACGATCCACCGTGGCACCCGGACGGGCGACCAGCACATAATCCCAGCCCGGAACGGCCATGTCCGGCAGAATGGCCCGCGCAATCTCGCGCAGCCGCCGCTTGGCGCGGTTGCGAAACACGGAATTGCCGATTTTTTTGGATGCCGTAAAGCCGACGCGCACCACAGGATCGGTGTCGTCGCGATGGCGCGCCTGCAACAGGAATCCGCCGGTCCCCTGCCGCCGGGCCGAGGCCGCGCGCAGAAAATCCTTGCGATGACGCAGGGTCTGGACGGCCAGCGTCTGGTCGGCAGCTTTACCCGGCGCGAAAAGCGAAACCGCCGGTGGCGCCACGGGCGCTTCGGCGGTGATGCCTTGGCCCGGTTCCTCCGGCGGTGTCATGTCGTCACCCTTGATCGGACCTGACAGGTCCGCAGACGGGATCAGGCCGACAGGCGCTTGCGGCCCTTGGCGCGACGCGCAGCAAGGACAAGACGCCCACCTTTGGTCGCCATGCGGGCGCGGAACCCGTGGCGGCGCTTGCGGACCAGGTTCGACGGTTGGTAAGTGCGCTTCATCGCGGCTCTCCGTATCACAACGCAGCGCGAAACCCCGAGGATTCGAGCGCCACTCCTATTCGAAGCCCGCTCTTTATGGGGGGTTTGCCGACAAGTCAACGCGGGCAATCGGGTTTTTGGCCAACTAATCCGCCAGCCTTGATGTCTGAACCCGGCACCCCGCATTGCGGTTGACCGCATGGCGATCAAGGCACCGTGATGCAGGCTGGTGCAAGAGGCGGTTTTCGGCCCATGATCGGACATGGACATCCAGACACCCGAGACCAAGCCCAAGCCCAAGCCCCGCCAGCGACTGCGGATGATTCCTGCGCTGGCGCTGTTGGTCTGTGCTGCCCTTGGGGCGGTGATCTTTCGCGATGCGCTGACCTTTGACACGCTGGCCCGCCACCGCGCTGACCTTTTGGCCTTTCGCGACGCGCATTATCTGGCCTGCGTCGCGGTGTTCGTGGTCGGATACATCGTGCTTGTCACCTTCAGCCTGCCGGGGGCAACGGTGGCGACCCTGACTGGCGGATTCCTTTTTGGTCTGTTCCCCGGCGTGTTCTTCAATCTGGCGGGGGCAACATCGGGGGCGATCTTGCTGTTTCTGGCGGTGCGCGCCGGGTTCGGCGCGTCCTTGGCGGACAAGATCGACGCCCATGGTGGCAAGGTTGCCCGCCTGCGCGCAGCCCTTGCCGCCAATGAGTGGGAGGTGCTGTTCCTGATGCGTGTCACGCCCATCGTGCCGTTCTTTGCCGCCAACCTGATCCCGGCACTTTTGAACATCCGCTTGGACCGTTTCGCCCTGACCACCGCGGTGGGAATCATCCCCGGCGCTTTGGTCCTCACCTCTATCGGCTCAGGGTTGGGCGCGGTGTTTGAAACCGGCGGCACCCCGGATTTCAGCGTGTTCCTTGAACCCTATGTCGCCGGGCCGGTGGTGGGGCTGGTGGCCTTGGGCGTGCTGCCGATCCTGATCCGCAGCCTGCGCAAAAAGGAGTTGTGACGGTGAGGCATATCGAAACCGATCTTTGCGTCATCGGCGCAGGCTCTGGCGGGTTGTCCGTCGCGGCAGGCGCGGTGCAGATGGGCGCGCGTGTCGTGCTGATCGAGGCGGGTGAAATGGGCGGCGATTGCCTGAACGCGGGCTGCGTGCCGTCCAAGGCGCTGCTCGCCGCCGCCAAGGCTGCCCATGCCGCGCGGGGCGGACGCTTTGGTGTGACGGGGCAGGCAACGGTCGATTTCGCCGCCGCCAAAGATCACGTCGCTGCCACCATCGCGACCATCGCCCCGCATGACAGCCAAGAGCGATTCGAAGGCCTCGGCGTCCATGTCATTCGTGATTGGGCGCGGTTCATCAGCGCGACAGAGGTGGTGGCAGGCCAGACCACCATCCGCGCCCGCAGGTTTGTCATCGCCACCGGGTCGCGGGCCGTGATCCCGCCGATTCCCGGCATCGAGAGCGTCATCGCCCTGACCAATGAGACGATCTTTGCCCTGCGCGAATGCCCGCGCCATCTGTTGATCCTTGGCGGTGGTCCCATCGGGCTTGAGATGGCGCTGGCGCATCGCCGACTTGGGGCAGAGGTCACGGTGGTAGAGGCCACGCGCTGTCTGTCGCGCGAAGACCCCGAGGCTGCCGCGCTGGTCGTGGCCCGCTTGCGTGCCGAAGGCGTGACGATCCTTGAAGGGCAGGCCGTGGCGCAGATCAATGCCGAAGGCGGCGTGACCCTGCATCTGGCCGACGGCAGCACCGTCAGCGGAAGTCACCTCCTTGTCGCCGCGGGTCGTGCCTCCGCGCTGGACCGGCTGGATTTGACCGCCGCCAAAGTGGCCTTTACCGCCCAAGGCGTGACGGTGGGGGATAACCTGACCTCTACCACCAACCGCCGTGTGATGGCGGTGGGCGATGCGGCGGGGCGGGGGCAGTTCACCCATCTTGCCGCCCATCATGCCGGGCTGGTCATCCGCCGCGCTGTGCTTGGTCTACCTGCCAAGTTACGCGCCGATCACATCCCCCGCGTCACCTTCACCGATCCTGAACTCGCCCAAGTCGGTCCGACCGAAGCCGAGGCGCGCAAGACCTACCGGACCGCCCTGACCGTCCTGCGTGCCGACTATTCTGGCAATGACCGTGCCATCGCAGAAGGCGCCACAACGGGCTTCGTAAAGATTCTCGCACACAAGGGGCGCATCATCGGCGCCACCGCTGTCGGCGTACAGGCCGGAGAGGTCATGGCCCCCCTGACCCTTGCCGTCTCCTCGCGGCTGAAACTTTCTGCGCTGGCGGGGGTGGTTTTGCCCTATCCCACGCTGTCAGAACTGGGAAAACGTGCGGCGGGTGCCTATTTTTCCCCGAAACTGTTTGATAACCCTGCGCTGAAGGGCTGGGTGCGGCTGGTGCAGCGCCTGTTGCCTTGATCCGCGCAGTTTGGGCGGGGAAACGGGGGCGGCCATTGAAGCGGTCAAAAGGAGGGTTCTTTAATACCCTGTCAGGGCGGTTCCTGCTTCTGACCGCAGCCTTTGTCATGCTGGCCGAGGTGCTGATCTTCGTCCCCTCTATCGCCCGGTTCCGGGCGGACTATCTTCTGCTGAAACTGGAAAAGGCGCAGATCGCCTCTTTGGCTCTGCTGGCGTCGGATCAATCCATCAGCGCCGACCTTGAAACCGAACTTCTGAAAAACGCCGAGGTGTTCAACGTCGTCCTCCGCCGCGACGAGGTGCGGCAGTTGGTGTTGTCCTCGCCCATTCCCGCGCCGATCTATGACACCTTTGATCTGCGTCTGGCGGGACCATGGGAGTTGATCCGCGATGCGATGGGCGTGTTGGCAGACCCAGAGAACCGCGTGGTCCGGGTCATCGGCAACCCGGTGCAGGATGCGGGCCTGTTGATCGAAATCACGGTTGAAACAGCACCCTTGCGCAAGGCCATGGTCGAATATGGCCTGCGGATACTGTTCCTGTCGGCGCTTATCTCTGTCGTGACGGCGTTTTTGCTGTTTCTTGCGGTCCAACGCCTGTTGGTCGGTCCGATCCGGCGGGTGGTCTTGCACATGCAGGCCTATGCCGAAGCGCCCGAAGATGCCCGCCGCGTCATTGCCCCCTCTGCCGGGGTGGTCGAATTGCGCGTCGCCGAAGAGGCGCTGGAATCGATGCAGGTGCAATTGACCGGCGCGCTGCGGCAAAAGGAACGGCTGGCGCAATTGGGCGGGGCGGTCGCCAAGATCAGCCACGACCTGCGCAACATCCTGACCACGGCGCAGCTTGTCGCCGACCGGCTGGAGCAAAGCGCCGATCCGGTCACCGCCCGTGCTGCGCCCAAACTGATCAGCTCGATCTCCCGCGCGGTGTCCTTGTGCGAATCTACCCTCGCCTTTGGCAAGGCCGAAGAACCGCCGCCGCAACTCAAACGCCTGCCGCTGCGCGTGCTGGTCGATGAGGTGGCCGAGGCGGAGGGCTTGATGGGCGAGTCCACGGTCACCGGCCTGATCGACGTGCCCGCAAGTCTGGTGATCCGCGCGGATGGCGAACAGCTTTACCGCGTCCTGACCAACCTCTTGCGCAATGCCCGTCAGGCGATCGAGGCCACAGGCCAGCCCGGCACCATCGAAATCGGCGGCGGCGAGGATGAACAGGACTGGTGGATTCGCGTCGGCGACACCGGCCCCGGCCTGCCCCCCAAGGCCAAGGAACACCTCTTCTCGGCCTTTCAAGGCGGGGCACGCAAGGGCGGGACCGGGCTTGGCCTTGCCATCGCTGCGGAACTGGTGCGCGGCCATGGCGGGCGACTGGATCTGGCCCGCAGCGACGAGGACGGCACCGAATTCCTGATCCGCTTGCCCAAGCGCCTTGGCATGGCGGAAGACGCATAGCGCAGCCGGGGGGGGCCCATCTTTTGCGCCCCACTCTTTTGCACCCGCATCTTCCCCGTTGTTCAAATATCCCACGGGGGTGCGGGGGTGTGAAACCCCCGCTTGCTGCGGCCCGGATGCCATGCCCGCCCGCGACGCCGTTTTGCGGGATGGCGATAAATCTTTCTCTTGCCCGTTATTTTTGCCCTTGCGCCCCCCGGCGGGTAGCTCTAAACGCTCCCCCACGATGGACCCGTAGCTCAGCTGGATAGAGCATCAGACTACGAATCTGAGGGTCGGGCGTTCGAATCGCTCCGGGTCCACCAATAAATCCATTGACATATCTGGCGATCAGACAGCCTGCATGGGTTATTTGCTGCTGTGCATGGCTGGTCCGCGCCGATGGCGTGTCGCGTGGCTGTCGCCTCTCGACATTTGCCGGACTTCGCTGTCATGTCAGGCGCGTTGCGCGACATGGAGGGCGAAAGAATGCTGACCGGAAAACATCTGATCGCAGGCGAATGGGTGGCAGGTCATGCCATGTTCCGTTCTTCGCCCGCTCATGGCGAGGCGCGGGACTATGCGGTGGGCACGCCCGCCCATGTCGATGCCGCGGTGCAGGCGGCAGAGGCGGCATTCTGGTCCTTTTCCGCCCTGTCGCGCGACGAGCGGGCGGCGTTCCTTGAGCGGATCGCCGAAGAGATTGACGCCCGTGGTGCCGAGATCACCGACATCGGCACGTCAGAGACAGGCCTACCCGCCGCGCGGCTGGAAGGCGAGCGCGGGCGCACCACAGGCCAGTTGCGCCTGTTTGCGTTGCATATCCGCAAAGGGGACTATCTTGACCCGCGCCACGATGCGGCGCTTCCCGACCGCAAGCCGCTGCCGCGTCCGGACATCCGTCTGATCCAGCGCCCCATCGGGCCGGTCGCGGTTTTTGGCGCGTCGAACTTCCCGCTGGCGTTTTCGACGGCGGGGGGCGACACGGCCTCGGCTCTGGCGGCGGGGTGTCCTGTGGTGGTCAAGGGCCATTCCGCCCATCCCGGCACGGGCGAAATTGTCGCCCAAGCGGTGGATGCGGCGATCAAGGCCTGTGGACTGCATCCGGGTGTGTTCAGCCTGATTCAGGGCGGCAAGCGCGATGTGGGCGAAAGCCTTGTGCAGCATCCGCTGATTCAGGCGGTGGGCTTTACAGGATCACTCGGTGGCGGGCGGGCGCTGTTTGATCTGTGCGCACGGCGGGCCAATCCGATCCCGTTCTTTGGCGAGCTTGGGTCGGTGAACCCGATGTTCCTGCTGCCGCATGCACTGGCGGCGCGCGGCGCTGCGATGGCGGCGGGGTGGTCCGGGTCGCTGACCATGGGGGCGGGACAGTTCTGCACCAATCCGGGCATTGCTGTCGTGATCGACGGGCCGGACGCGCAGGCGTTCATCGATGCGGCCAAGACGGCGGTGGCGCAGGTCGGCCCACAAGTGATGCTGACCGATGGCATCGCCGAGGCCTATCGGTCGGGCCGGGACCGTATTGCCGGAACCGCTGGCGTGCAGGCCGTGCTGACCAGCATGTGCGACCAGCGCAATGCAACGCCCTATCTGTTCGAAGTGTCAGGCGATGACTGGCTGGCCAATCACGCCTTGGGCGAAGAGGTGTTCGGCCCCCTTGGTCTGATCGTGCGGGTGCGCGACTTTGACCAGATGCAGGCGATTGCCCGCAGCCTTGAGGGGCAGTTGACCTGCACCCTGCACATGGATGCCGCAGACACCGACCATGCCCGCGCCCTGATGCCGGTGCTGGAGCGCAAGGCGGGCCGCGTGCTGGCCAATGGCTTTCCGACGGGTGTCGAGGTTTGCGATGCCATGGTTCACGGCGGACCCTATCCCGCCAGCACCAATTTTGGCGCAACGAGCGTGGGCACGATGTCCATCCGCCGCTGGCTGCGCCCGGTCAGCTATCAGAACATGCCCGAGGCGCTGTTGCCCGACGGGTTGCGCTGACTCGTGGAAGGGTGATCTGATTGCACGCGGAAGGCCGATGCCTTCCGCGTAAGTCTGTCAGCTTTGCCCTGCGCAGGGCGCAGGACAAAGCGCGGGGGGGCCTGCGCGGCCCCCGTCGCCCGCAAGCGGGCGACTCCCCCTGCGGGATATTTGAACAACGGGGAAGGGATAGGGGTCAGCCCTGCCCTTCGTCTTTCAGGAGCAATGTCAGAGCGAGGATCGAGAGCGCCACGCCGATCAGGATCGCCACTGGTGGTGTGCCCCGGCCAAGGGCGATTTCCCACAGGATCACCCAGCTTGGCACCAGATAGGTATAGGCCATCACCTTGGCCGAAGGCAGCCGCAGGGCCGCGTATTGCAACAACACGAAGGTCATCGCGCTGGCCGCCACGGCGACGTAGATCAGCGTGATCCAGACGATGCCGGGCAGGGCGGTCCATTCCGTCGCGCGGATCGCGGGCAGACCTGCAAGGCTGAGGGCCAGCCATCCCGCCACCAGCATCCCGAAGGTGAAGGCCACGGGATGTTCGCCCCGGTTGAACTTGCGCACCAGCGGCGCGTAAAGCGCATGGGAGACGCAGCCGAAGAAAAAGATCACCTCACCCTTGCCGACATGAAGGTTGATCAGGGCGTGAAAGTCGGCCCTGAAGATCACCCACAGTGCGCCCACAGCGCCGATCAGCAGCGCAAGCCCCATCCGGGGCGTCGTACGTTGGCGCAAGGTGAACCAGCCGAAGAGCGCGGCCATCGGTGGCGTGAGGGTGAAGACGGCAGAGGTTGAGACAGCCTCGGCCGTTTTCAGCCCTTGGAACATCAGCACGAAATAGGCGGCGAGCAGCACGCCAAGAATCAGATAGCGCCAGGGTGCCACCAGCATTGACCGGCGCAGGTTGCCGGTCAGGAAGGCTGCGATGCCCACCAACGCACCCGCCAGCAGGAACCGCAATGCGGTCAGTGCCATCGGATCGACAAAGGGTGCCGCCATGGAGCCGAGCGAAAACGATCCCGCCACAAGCGCCGAAAAGCACAGCATCGCCAGATGGCCGCGCAGCGATGGGGTCAGGGTCAAAGTTCCCACGCCTTTGCCGCCTCTTTCAGCGTGGCGAGGAAGGCTTGCACCTTGCGGGTGCGATGCAGGTCGACATGGGTGACTATCCACAACGGCGCGTCCCATTCGGGGCGGGTCGGCAGAACCTCGATCAGGTCGGGATGGCGACGCGCGGCATGCAGGGCCAGGAACCCCAGCCCGATGCCGCTGGTCACCGCCGCCTCCATCGCCAAGGGTTCGCTGGCGCGGAAGGTCACCAAATCGCGCGGCAGGGTCGCGTGCAGCCACCGGGCAAACGGCGCGCGGCTGTCGGGATTGTCGGTGCCGACGATGCGGTGATGGATCAGGTCCGCCTCATCCTTTGGCAGGCCGTGCCGGTCTATGTAGGACGGGGCCGCATAAAGGGCGCTGCGCACGCGGGCCAAGGGCTGCACCACATTGTCAGGCTCTTCGGGCATGTTGCCCGCACGGATGGCGACATGCGCCTCGCCATAGTCCAGTCGGAACACGCGCAGGTCGGTCAGGAAACGGATGATCACGTCGGGGTGATCTTGCTGAAACTGCGCAAAAACCGGGGCGATCAGTTCGGACATTCCGGTTATGGCAGTCACCGTCAGCTCACCCGCCACGGTTTCGCCGAACCCCTTGATCCGGCTGGCGAGCTGGGCGAATTGCTCATCCGTCATCTGGGCCACGGAGAGCAGGTCTTGTCCGGCCTCTGTCGGCGTATAACCTCGGGCGTGGCGCTGGAACAGGCGCGTGCCGAGCCGTTTTTCCAGCGCGTCGATATGGCGGATGACCGTGGCGTGGTGGACCCCCAGCACCTCTGCCGCGCCCGAGACGGTGCCCAACCGGGCAACCTGATAGGCGGTGCGGATTTCGTCCCAGGTGTCGATGCCCATACGAATTGGTCCTGTCGCGGGATATGGTCGCGGGTAGAGGCCAGTATCTGGCCGCAAGCCGGGCCGCGCCGCAAGGGGCAAAGCGGGATTTCGCCGCTGTGGTCAAGGTCAAGGCCATGGGGCGGCGCTTGACTCAGGCACGTCAAGGGCGTAACGCGACCCGGAATTCCCCGGAGGCCTGTTCGCTTCCGGTCCCATGGCCAAGGCCGGGATCGCCATCCGTCAGCGCGTCGCGCTCACGGGTGCTGTTTCGCTTTGGGCTTGGGCCTGACCCTCGCCGGTCCCATATCGGGGCCTGATCGCTGAAAAAACGGAGTGCGCCATGTTCGAGAGCCTGTCAGAACGTCTGGGCAGTGTATTCGACCGCCTGACCAAGGCGGGCGCGCTGACCGAGGCTGATGTGGTGGCTGCCCTGCGCGAAGTGCGCGTGGCCCTGCTGGAGGCGGACGTTTCCCTGCCCGTTGCGCGCGATTTCATCAAACGCGTGCAGGACAAGGCGACGGGTGCTGCTGTTACGAAGTCGATCACGCCGGGGCAGATGGTCGTCAAATTCGTCCATGACGAATTGGTGCGCGTGCTGGCAGGCGACGGTGAACCCGATGCGCTGAAGATCGACAATCCGCCGGCGACGGTGCTGATGGTGGGTCTGCAAGGGTCAGGCAAGACCACGACGACCGCCAAACTGGCCAAGCGGTTGAAGGATCGCAATGGCAAGCGGGTGCTTCTGGCCTCGCTCGACACCAACCGTCCGGCGGCGATGGAGCAGTTGGCGATTTTGGCCACGCAGGTCGGTGTGGACAGCCTGCCCATCGTCAAGGGTGAGACGGCGGTGCAGATTGCCCGCCGCGCCAAGACGCAGGCCGCGATGGGCGGCTATGACGTGCTGTTCCTTGATACGGCGGGCCGTTTGCACATCGACGAAGTGCTGATGGATGAGGTGCAGGCCGTCCGCGACATCGCCCAACCGCGTGAGACGCTGTTGGTCGTCGATGGTCTGACCGGGCAGGATGCGGTGAACGTCGCGGCCGAGTTCGACGGCAAGGTCGGCATCACGGGCGTTGTGCTGACGCGGATGGATGGCGACGGGCGCGGGGGTGCGGCGCTGTCGATGCGCGCCATCACGGGCAAGCCGATCCGCTTTGTCGGTCTTGGCGAAAAGATGGACGCGCTTGAGACCTTTGAGGCCGAGCGTGTGGCGGGCCGTATCCTTGGCATGGGCGACATCGTCGCGCTGGTTGAAAAGGCGCAAGAGACCTTTGAGGCCGAGCAAGCCGAACGCATGGCCAAGCGCTTTGCCAAGGGTCTGTTCAACATGAACGATCTGCGCATGCAGCTTGAGCAGATGATCAAGATGGGCGGCATGTCGGGCCTGATGGGGATGCTGCCCGGCATGGGCGGCATGGCGAAAAAGGCCGAAGAGGCCGGGATTAACGACAAGATGCTGCGCCGCCAGATCGCGCTGATCAACTCGATGACCAAAAAGGAACGCGCCAACCCGGACATGCTGCAAGCGTCCCGCAAAAAGCGGATCGCTGCGGGGGCCGGGATGGACGTGTCCGATCTGAACCGTCTGCTGAAGCAGCACAAGCAGATGGCCGAGATGATGAAAAAGATGGGCAAGGGCGGCATGATGAAGCAAGCCATGAAGCAGATGATGGGCAAGGGTGGCCTGCCCGATCCGTCCAAGATGACGCCTGAACAATTGGAAGAGGCCGCAAAGGGCATGAAGCAGGGACTTGGCGGAATGCCCGGCCTTGGCGGCATGCCGCGCGGGATGACGCTGCCGTCGGGCCTGTCGGGGCTGATGCGGAAGAAATGACCCTCGCCCCGACCCTGACCACAGAGCGGTTGACGCTGCGGATGCCCGTGCTGGCCGATTTCGGCCATCATGCGGCATTCCATGCGTCGGATCGGGCTGTGTGGGAGGGCGGGCCGCGGGACCAATCGGCGGCATGGCGCATCTGGGCGTCGGATGTCGCGCTGTGGCCGCTGAAAGGCTATGGACCTTTTGGCGTCGAAGATCGCGCATCGGGCGATTATCTGGGTGAAGTGGGCGTGTTCCATGCCGTGGAATTCCCAGAACCAGAACTTGGTTGGATGGTCGTCCCGCAGGCCGAAGGGCGCGGCATCGCGTTTGAGGCTGCGCGCGCCGTGATGGTTTGGGTCCGTGCTCGGTTCGGCTGGGATGAAATCACCAACATCATCGACCCCGGCAATGCGCGCTCCATCGCGTTGGGCTTGCGGTTGGGCGGGCGGATTGATGCCAGCCGTCCGGGCATCGACCCCGGCGACGTGGT
Source organism: Rhodobacteraceae bacterium PARR1 (assembly GCA_002256185.1). Taxonomy (GTDB): domain Bacteria; phylum Pseudomonadota; class Alphaproteobacteria; order Rhodobacterales; family Rhodobacteraceae; genus Paragemmobacter. Next base: position 20,006 of record NKIT01000034.1, read on the forward strand.
GATCGTGCATGATCTGCGGGGGGTGGCATGACCGGACCTGAAACCCTGCGCAACGCCATCACGGCCACTGTCCCGGTATTCACCACCGACCGTCTGACCTTGCGTGCGCCAACGCTCGCCGATTGGCCTGCCTATCTTGAGGTGTTCACCTCGGACCGCGCCAAGCATATCGACGGGCCATATGATCAGGACGGCGCTTGGGCTGATTTCTGCGAAGGCACCGCCGGTTGGCTGCTGCGCGGGGCGGGGATGTGGACCATCGCCGCCAGGGGCGATGATGCGGCTTTGGGCTGGCTTTACCTTTGGCAGCAAAAGGGCGACCCAGAGCCGGAAATCGGTTGGGTTCTGACCGAAGCCGCCGAAGGCAAGGGTTACGCGTCAGAGGCCGCCCGCGCCGTGCTGCCCCATGCCGTCGCGCTGTTCGGCGCTGGCCGTTTCGTGAGCTACATCGCCGAAGGCAACCATGCCTCTGCCCGGCTCGCTACCCGTTTGGGCGCAGCGCGTGACCCCAAAGCCGAAGCCGCCTATGGCGATCCGACCCTGCACATCTACCGTCACACCGGAGTGCCGCTATGACCGACGCCGCCGCCCGCGCTGCCGAGATCCTGAAGGAACACCGCCAGTCGATTGATCGGCTGGACGCAATTCTTGTCTACACGCTGGCCGAACGCTTCAAGCACACGCAGGCCGTGGGGCGGCTGAAGGCGACGCATGATCTACCGCCCAGCGACCCCTCGCGCGAAGCACGGCAGATCGAACGGTTGGAGCGGTTGGCTGAGGAAGCCGACCTTGATCCTGAATTCGCCAAGAAATTCCTGACCTTCATCATCGGTGAAGTCATCAGGCATCACGAGAAACTGCAGAAATGACAGTTCAACACATGACCGGGCGCGAACGCCCGTCGCACGCCATCGTAAAGGAGTAATTCACATGGCTACCAAGATCCGTCTCGCCCGTGGTGGTTCCAAGAAGCGCCCGCACTATTCCATCGTCGTGGCTGACTCGCGCATGCCGCGCGATGGGCGCTTCCTTGAAAAGGTCGGCACCTATGACCCGATGCTGGCCAAGGACAACGAAAACCGCATCAAGATGGACGTTGAGCGCATCAAGGAATGGCTGTCCAAAGGCGCACAGCCGACCGACCGCGTCGCACGTTTCCTTGAATCGGCTGGCGTGATCGCCAAAGTTGCCCGCTCGAACCCCAAGGCCGCCGTGCCGGGCAAGCAGATGGCGGAACGCGCCGCCAAGAAAGCCGCCCGCGCCGCCGCCCCGGCCGAGGCATAAGACCCCGAAAGCCCCCGCATCCATTGCGGGGGCTTTTCCCTTTACGCCCCTTCTACAACGGAGCAGATCATGGCCCATCCTGACCGCATCTGCGTCGGTGCCATCGCCGGGTCTTTCGGCGTGCAGGGTGAGGTGCGGCTGAAAAGCTTTTGCGCCGATCCCGAAGCGATGGCCGATTACGGCCCCTTGTGGACCGAGGATGGAACGCGGTCCTTCACCATCAAGCTGACGCGCTCGGTTTCGGGCGGGCTTGGCGGGCGGTTGTCGGGTGTGGCGACCAAGGAACAGGCCGATGCCCTGAAAGGGGTCAGCCTTTATGCCGACCGCGACCGCTTGCCGTCGCTGCCGGATGATGAATTCTATCACGCCGACCTGATCGGCCTGACCGTGCAGGACAGCGGCGGGGTCGAGATCGGCACCGTCCGCGCCGTGCATAACCATGGCGCAGGGGATTTGCTGGAAATCCTTGGCCCCGGTATGAAATCCGCCTTGCTTTTGCCCTTTACGCTGGCCGTCGTGCCCACCGTCGATCTCAAGGCAGGCAAAGTGATCGTTGATCTGCCCGAAGGGCTGGACTGACAGCCGCCTCTGCGGCACCATTCCCGACATTTGATAGACCCGCTTCGTCCATTTGCCCCGTGCAAGTGCCGTTGCGGACCTTTTGTTGCGGGTTTTTGTGATGTCCTTGTTTGTGACTTTTGCGCCGACGCTGCTGTTGTATCTGGGTGCATTTTCCTGCGGTTGGGCGGGCGGTGGCGGTGCGGCGGTTTTGGTGCCGCTGTGGCTGGCCTTTGTGCTGTGGCATGTGGTGATGCGCCCCGGCGACTGGCCGCGTGAGCGTGCGTATTGGACTGTGGCCGTCGGTCTGCGTGCGGGCCTGTCCGTTGTGGTGATGCTGTTTTTGGCAGGTGCCTGTCTGACGCTGGGGCGGGGGCTTTTTCTTTTGGCACCGCTGCCCCTGCCTGTCTGGGTGGGGCCCCTGCTCGCGCTGATGGCCACTCCGCTGCAACGCTTGGTCTACAACCCGACCAAGGCCGCGCGGATCGAGGCGTTTCTAGAGGACGCCGTGGCGCAGATTGACGGCAAAACCACGGCCCATGACGCTGCCGCTGCCGCTGCTGCAGCCGATGTGCGCACCGCGCTTGGGCAGGGCCGGACTGACCTGCATGCCTTGGCGCAGCGCCACGGCCCTGCGCCTGTGCTGGATGCGCTGTCCGCCTTGCAGGATGATGGTCTACTGTCGCCGCCATTGGCGCGGGCTTTGATCGCGTGGGCCTGTGATCCGGCGCTGTCGCTGGATTTACAGGGGCTTGAGGCACCGTATGTAACTCTGTCGCTGGTGCAGGATGACGCCGGTCTTGTGATCGACTTCGCCCATGCGTGCATCACCCTGTTGGAGGCTGACCCTGAGGCGTTCTGGGACTGCCCGTCCAATCGCATGTTGCGGCAGGTGCAGCAGCGCCATGCCGCAACCGAGGCGGCAGCGGCTGTGCGCGCCCTGCGGGTCAAACAGCTTTGCCTGACGCGTGCGCGGATGTCGCAAAGCCGGGCCGAATTGCTTGCCCTGATGCGGGAAAGCGCGGATAACCCGGCCCCATGACCGATACGCCCGACACCCCGCCCGAAAAACCAAAGTCGCATGGCCGCCTGAAGGTGCAGCTTGCCGCCCAGCCGCGCGACCTGATGGAAGAGCCGCGCGTCGTGAAAGGCGCATGGACGGCGAAGATCATCACGCTGTTCCCAGAGGCTTTCCCCGGCATCCTTGGTCTGTCCCTGACCGGCAAAGCGCTGGATTTCGGGCTATGGCAGTTGCAGACGCTGGACCTGCGCACCTTTGGTGACGGCAAGCACCGCAACGTCGATGACACGCCTGCCGGGGGGGGCGCGGGGATGGTGCTGCGCGCCGATGTGGTGCATCGCGCGCTGCGGATGGCCGCGCTGAACACGCCACCGGATCGGGCGCGTTGGCCGATTGTGTACCTTTCGCCGCGCGGCAAGCCGTTTGACCAAGCCACCGCCCGCCGCTTTGCCGGGTGTGAGGGGCTGACCATGCTCTGTGGCCGCTTCGAAGGTGTGGACCAGCGCGTCTTGGACCACTGGGGGATCGAGGAGATCAGCCTCGGCGATTTTGTCCTGACCGGGGGCGAATTGCCCGCGCAGGCCGTGATCGATGCCACGGTTCGCCTGATCCCCGGCGTTCTGGGCAACCACGCCTCGACCGAAGACGAAAGTTTCTCGGATGGCCTGCTGGAACATCCGCAATACACCCGCCCTGCGGTGTGGGAGGGGCGCGAGATTCCGTCCGTCCTGACATCGGGCAATCATGCGGTGGTGGCCAAATGGCGGCGGGCCGAGGCCGAGGCGCTGACCGCCGACCGCCGTCCCGACCTGTGGGCCGCGCATCAGGCAGGCAAGGGCGTCAAGCGGTGACCGCTGCGCCTGTCGTCGTGGCTTTGGCGCGGGATGACGCGCACCGTTTTTCCAAGCAGTCTGTGGACGAGTTGACCTTGATCGCCGGGCAGGGCGTTCTGGGCGATGCGCATTGCGGCGTGACGGTCAAGCACCGCTCGCGCGTGGCGCGCGACCCGTCGCAGCCGAACCTGCGGCAGGTGCACCTGATCGGGGCGGAGTTGCTGGACGAGGTGGCCGCCAAAGGCCTGCCCGTCGCGCCGGGGCAAATGGGCGAGAACGTCACTCTGCGCGGGTTGGACCTGTTGGCCTTGCCGCGTGGCACGGTGTTGCAATTGGGAACCGGGGCGCGGATTGAACTCACCGGCCTGCGCAATCCTTGCGCGCAGATTGACGCCTTTCGTCCGGGCCTGCTGGCCGAAATGCTGCCGCGCGGCGCGGATGGTCAGGTGATCCGCCGTGCAGGGGTAATGTCGATTGTCTTGGTGGGTGGCGTGGTGCGGATTCGTGATGTCGTGCGGGTGGTCTTGCCCGCCGCTCCACATCGGCCTTTGCAGCCGGTATAGGCCGCCTCTTTCTCCAGATATGCCGCACGGGGCCGGCGGGATGCAAAATCACCCGGGGCTTGCCACCGGCGCGCCGTGTGCCGGACTGTCCACCCGGTCGTGGTTCAGTTTGAACGAAAAAAGTTCAGGTGCGAGTGCGGCAGGGTTTGCTTAGTGGGCGCAGTCGCCTTAAGTTCCTGATATGATCGAGGAACCAGATATTTGCGAAGTCCGAACAGCAAAGGGTTGGGCAAACCTTAAGGTTGCTGTTGCCCTCGACATGCCATCTAAGCCCGCGCTTCGCTGCCCTGAATGCCACGGCCCGGTGAGGCCGCACAAGCAAGGCAATAACGGCATGCGCGCGCACTTTGAACACCTCACGTTGCATCCCGGATGTTCGCGCGGCAGTGCCTTTGACGGAAGGAAACGACCACACCCGGATGCGCTGACATGACCGGCAGGCCCAAACGCCCCCGTGACGCCAACAAACTGCCAAGTTCGTAGTCGGCGTGGCGACGGGTGAAGAGATGCCGTTCGTTGTTCCTGAAAGCGTTGCATCGCCGTCCCCCAAGCTACCCTTGACCCTGCCCCACATCCCCCCTATACGCCGCCCGTCCGGGGTGGGTTCCATCCATCGGACCCGATTCCCTTTGCCTTCTGCCGCCCTCGGCAGGTTTTGTGGGCACTGGGCGCGGCTTAATGTAAGCAGGCCTGATCTCTGGCGGGCTCATCTTCGGATGGGGACCCGATGAGGACCGAGAGCTCTTGGGCGGCATCACTTCTGCGGGCAAACCGTGGACAAATGGAAGGATCGCGCATGAACCTGATCGCGCAGATCGAGGCGGAACAGATTGCCGCCCTCGGCAAGACCATCCCGGATTTCCGGGCCGGAGACACCATCCGTGTCGGCTATAAAGTGACCGAAGGCACGCGTTCGCGCGTGCAGAACTACGAAGGCGTCTGCATCGCCCGCAAGGGCGGCATGACCATCTCTGCCTCGTTCACGGTCCGCAAGATTTCCTTCGGCGAAGGCGTGGAACGCGTGTTCCCGCTGTACTCCACGAACATCGACTCAATCGAAGTCGTTCGTCGTGGCCGTGTGCGTCGCGCCAAGCTGTACTACCTGCGCAACCGTCGCGGTAAGTCGGCCCGCATCGCCGAGATGACGAACTACAAAGAAAAAGCCGAGTGAGGACTGGACCGATGAAAAAGGGCATCCACCCCGACTATCACCACATCAACGTGAAGATGACCGACGGCACTATCTACGCCACCCGTTCGACCTATGGCAAAGAGGGCGACACGCTGGCGCTGGACATCGACCCGCTGGCGCATCCGGCTTGGACCGGCCAGTCGGCCAAGCTGATGGACACCGGCGGCCGCGTGTCGAAGTTCAAGAACAAATACGCCGGTCTGGGTTTCTGATCCATCCGGTTGCAGCAATGCAGGGCAGGGCGTGCAGCGATGCACGCCCTTTTCCATTGCGCGCGGGGCGGGCTTGCGGCGATGCTGTGGCCATGCGTTGCGGTCTTGCCCTTTGCCTCGGCCTGCTTGCCCCCGCCGCCGGGGCGCAAGAGGCGTTGCAAACCCTGCCCGGTCTGTACGGCAGCGCCTCAGACCCCGCGCAGTCCTGCACCGCCAATCCCCACCGGCTGGAGGTCATGACCGCTCCGCCGCACATGATGCTGACGTGGGACCGTTCCGCGCCTGACCCGCGCGGTGGGCGGACAGGGCGCTTGGTCTATGACATGATCGGGGCAGATGCCGCGACGCTGACCCTGCGGCTGGAAGGCGAAACCCGTGCCGCCACCGACGGCGGCCCGGCGATCTGGACCCTGCGCCAGACCGATGACGGTTATTGCTGGGCGCGTCCCGACTGGCCCGTCATGCGCTGCGAGGATCGGCAGTTGCGCTGCGATGCCGCTGCGCCGACGTCCTGATCTGCCGACGCTTGGGCCACTCTGGGCGTTTTTCTGCCGCTTCCCCCTTTTCCTGTCGGCGCAATCTTGCGAAACACGGTCTCGTAAGGGGCGCGCAGGTGTCCGCCTGAGGGAGTTCGCATGTCGCATATCATCGTGGTCGGGAATGAAAAGGGCGGCTCTGGCAAATCCACCACCTGCATGCATGTTGCCACCGCGCTGGTGCGGATGGGCTTTCGCGTCGGCGCGCTGGACCTTGACGTGCGTCAGCGCAGTTTTGGCCGCTATGTCGAAAACCGCCGGGCCTATCTGGAACGCGCGGGGTTGACGCTGCCCTCGCCCGATTACCGCGAATTGCCCGAAATCCCGGCCGAAGAGTTGAAACCGGGCGAAAACCCCTTTGACGCCCGCCTGTCCGCCGCCGTGTCGGCGCTTGAGGCGGTGTCGGATTTCATCGTGATTGATTGCCCCGGATCGCACACCCGCCTGTCACAGGTGGCGCATTCGCTGGCCGATACGCTGATCACGCCGCTGAACGACAGTTTCGTGGATTTTGACCTGTTGGCGCGGACTGACCCCGACACCGGCAAGGTCAAGGGGCCGTCGATCTATTCCGAAATGGTCTGGAACGCGCGGCAGTTGCGCGCGCAGGCCGGGTTGAAGCCCATCGACTGGCTGGTGGTGCGCAACCGTCTGGGCGCGCAGCAGATGCACAACAAGAAAAAAGTGGGTGCCGCGCTAGAGGAGTTGTCGCGTCGCATCGGGTTCCGCGTCGCCGCAGGGTTTTCCGAGCGCGTGATCTTTCGTGAACTGTTTCCGCGTGGCCTGACGTTGCTGGACCTGCGCGACACCGGGGTGGACCAGTTGAATCTGTCCAACATCGCCGCCCGCCAAGAGGTGCGCGATCTGATTGCCGAGCTTAGACTTCCGGGTGTGACGGCGCAGATTTGAACGCAGGCGCGCGGGCGTCGCGTTTCCTGTCGCTGGCGCACAGCCGTTCCAGTCTGTTGGCATAGATCGGATCGACAGCTTCGGACTCGGCATTCGAGAAAAAGCCGATCCGTTGCAACAGGGCTTTGGCGAAGTGCATCTGCGGTCTCCTGAAAGGATGCGTGTCAGGCAGTAAAACGCTGCGCCTTGGGCGGCACTGTGGCGCGGTCGGGGCGTTTTTTGTGCGGCGCATGGTCTTTCTGGGGCGCTTTCCCCGGTCTGCGGGCCATGGCACAACCAGCCAGTAGACCGGAGGATCCCATGAACACCCTGTTTGATGCCTTGTTCGCCCCCTTGTCGCGGCGCGATGATCCGCTTTTGCTGCTGGCTGATGGGTCATCCCTGACCGGGGCGGCGTTTCAGGCGCTGGTCCTGCGGCAAGCGCAGGCCTTGCGGACGGCGGGGGTGCAGACGGGCGACCGGATCGCGGTGCAGGTGGCCAAAACGCCCGAGGCGCTGGCGGTCTACGGGGCTGCGCTGGCGATTGGCGCGGTGTTCTTGCCGCTGAACACGGCCTACACATCTGATGAAGTGGACTATTTCCTTGGCGACGCCACCCCACGCGTGCTGCTGTGCGATGTCACCCGCGCGAATGCCTTGGCCCCGGTGGCGGCGCGGCATGGCGTGGCACTTTTGACATTGAATGCGGATGGTTCTGGCAGCTTGACCGAGGCGGCCTTGCGCTGTGATGGCGATTTCGCGCCGGTGGATCGGGGGCCGGATGATCTGGCGGCGATCCTCTATACCTCTGGCACCACGGGGCGGTCCAAGGGCGCGATGCTGACCCATCGCAACCTGCTGTCGAATGCCGAGGTGCTGGTGGACCTGTGGCGTTTCACGCGGGCAGATGTCCTGCTGCATGCCCTGCCGATCTTTCACACCCACGGGCTGTTTGTGGCATCGAATGTCGCGCTGCTGTCCGGTGGGCGGATGATCTTTCTGCCGGGGTTTGATACGGGACAGGTGATCCGCCACCTGCCACAGGCGACCGCGCTGATGGGGGTGCCGACCTTCTACACGCGATTGCTGGATGATCCGCGCTTCACCCGCGATCTGGTGGCGCATATGCGGCTGTTCGTTTCGGGCTCTGCGCCCTTGCTGGCCGAGCCCCATGACACATTTGCCGCACGGACCGGGCATCGCATTCTGGAACGGTATGGGATGACCGAGACGAATATGAACACCTCAAACCCCTATGATGGGGAGCGGCGGGCGGGAACGGTGGGCTTTCCTTTGCCGGGGGTGGAGGTGCGGATCATGGCCGAGGGGGCGGAGGCTGGCCTAGAGGGCGTCGGCATGATCGAGGTGCGCGGCCCGAACGTGTTCAAAGGCTATTGGCAGATGCCCGAAAAGACCGCCGAGGAGCTGCGCCCCGATGGCTGGTTCATCACCGGCGATCTGGGCAAGCGGGACACGGACGGTTACGTGCATATTGTCGGGCGGGCCAAGGATCTGGTGATCACCGGGGGGTATAA
>NKIT01000255.1 GCA_002256185.1 Rhodobacteraceae bacterium PARR1
TCGCCGAAAAGATCAAACTCGGCCGGTTCGGAGAGGTGACGGACATCATGGGTCCGGTCGTTTTCCTCGCCTCGGACGCGGCGGCGCTGATCACCGGAACCTCTCTGCTTGTCGATGGCGGCTGGACCGCCGATTGAAAGGGCCACCCATGGCCTCAACCTCATAGGCTGCGCCCTATTCCCACCCTCGGAGTTCCTCCATGCCCGTCCTTTCCACCCATGTCGGCTCCCTCCCCCGTTCTCAGGCCGTTGTGGATTTCCTCTTTGCGCGGGAACGGGGCAATGCCTTTGACCAGACCGCCTTTGACGCTGCAATGGCCGATGCGGTGATGGAAAACGTCCGCCGCCAAAAGGCCGCAGGCATCGACATCATCAGCGATGGCGAATGTTCCAAGATCAGCTATGCCACCTACGTCAAGGACCGCTACACCGGCTTTTCCGGCGACGGCCCGCGCAACGCGCCCGCCGACCTGAAGCTGTTTCCCAGCTTCCTTGACCGTCTCGCCCAACAAGGCGGCACCCCGAAATACGCCCGCCCCCAATGCACCGGACCCGTCACCTCCAAGGGACAGGGAGAGCTGCAAAAGGACATCGCCAACCTTAAATCCGCGATGGCCGCCCATGGCGTGGAACGCGGCTTCATGAACGCGGCCTCCCCCGGCGTGATCAGCCTGTTCCTGCAAAACGCCCATTACCCCGACCGCCAAGCCTACCTTGAGGCGCTGGCAACCGCGATGCACGACGAATACCGCACCATCCTTGATGCGGGGCTGGACCTGCAACTGGATTGCCCCGACCTCGCCCTGTCGCGGCATATGCTGTTCACCCAACTGTCCGACGAGGAATTCCTGCACGTCGCCGCCACCCATGTCGAGGCGCTGGAACACGCCCTGAACGGCCTGCCGCGGGATCGTATCCGCCTGCACATCTGCTGGGGCAATTACGAGGGCCCGCATGTCTGCGACATCGACATGGCCAAGGTGTTTCCGCTGCTGATGAAGGTGCCCGCAACCTTTATCCTGTTTGAAACCGCCAACCCCCGCCACGGCCATGAATGGGCGGTGTTCCGCGACCGCGCCGCCGAAATTCCCGCCGATAAGGTGTTGGTCCCCGGCGTGGTGGACACAACGACGAACTTTGTCGAACACCCCGACCTTGTGGCGCAGCGGTTGGAGCGGTTCACGAACATCCTTGGCACGGATCGCGTCATGGCAGGCTCTGATTGCGGCTTTGGCACCTTTGCCGGCTATGGGAAGATCGACCCTGCCGTGACCTGGAAGAAACTAAAGTGCCTGCGCGAAGGCGCGGACATCGCGGCCAGCCGCCTTTAATCTGAGCGCATTACCTGAAACAACGAAGGCCCGCCAAATGGCGGGCCTTTTGCTAGTTCAGGCTTCTTTCTCGTTAAAGGCCGCTGCCCGACCAGCCGCCCACTTCTGAAGCGCTTCCGTCCGCAACCGCGCGCCTTCCGGATCGGCCTCCAGCGGCAGGACGGACGCCACGATCTTGTCAAAATGATCGCGCAGGCCCTCCTTCGCCTCGGGATAGGGGATGATGTAAAGCTCATTCGCCTCGATGCCAGCCTTCACATATTCAGCCAACTGAACGGGCTCCATGCCGTGAATATGGATGCTGTGCAGCGAAGCCACCGTCTCCTCATTCTCAACATAGCCGCTCTGCCCGAAGGCAGCAGGGCGCAATTTGCTGGCCTCTGCGATATTTGATTTGATGTTGGCGGGGCACAGAACGGACACGCCAATGTTGTGCTTCACCAGTCCTTG
>NKIT01000256.1 GCA_002256185.1 Rhodobacteraceae bacterium PARR1
GGGTCATTGAAGCGCAGATGGGTAATGAAGCGCCCCCAGCCCTTGGCCGTCTTGCGCTGACTGATCGGGGCGAGGTGCGTCAATTCACCGCCGGTATCTTCGAGGATACTGGTCGGCGTGCAGGCAGCCTCCCAGACGAGGCGGTCCTGTTCGGGCCACATTGCAACGGGCAGGCATTGCCGCTCGGGGGCCTTGTCCGGCCCAAAACGTCCGCCGCTCATGCTCGCTTCCTCCTGCCCGAAGCCTCGGGCGCATGAAGCGCACGAAGCCCTTCGAGAAGTTCTGCGTAGAGAAGCCCTGCCTTGCGGGTCTCAGCGCCCGAATAAGCGCTAGTGGTCGTGTTGATCGACTTGTGCCGGAGCAGCTGACGTATCACCTCGTAGTTGCCGGGGTTGATGTCGAGGAAGATCTTGCCCGCGGCGTGGCGGAACAGGTGGATGTTGAACTCGAGGCCGAGGAATTCCCAAACTGTCTGCTTGATTTGCTGCGCGAGGGTGTGCGGGGATTTGGGCTGGCCGCCACGTCCCGGAAACAGCGCCGTACTGTCGCCGTCGAGCAAGTAAGGCCGGTACTCCACGATGTACCATTTGACGATCTCCAAGGCGAAGGCGGGTATCTGGAAGTTGATCGGCTCGCGGTTTTTGGTCTCGTGCTCGGGGATGACGAGGTAGACGCCGTTCCGATTTGAAACCATGTGCCGGTGGATGTCGATCGCGGCAAGGTTGGTCCGGCGCAGCGGTACCACCAGCAAGATCGCGATCGCCGCCGCCATCTGGGCTTGGCGCGCCTTGAGGCGCGCAGGCCGCTTATCCTGCTCGACTTTCTTACGGATTGTATCGGGCAGGCAGACGAATTCGACGACGGTGTTGTCGTCATCGAAGGGCCGCAAGCGATCTCTGTTCTTGGCCGTCATGCCCGAGTGTTGAACCGCAACCCGTCCCGCGAGACGTTGAAGCTTGGCATGGTGCTGGGCATCGACCTTGACCCAGTGAAGGGCGATCTTGGCCAAAAGCGCTGCCATCTGGGCCACGCCTCCTGATGTGGCGCCGCCGCTGCGTTGCATCAGGAAGTTGAGGATCCGCTTTGCGTTCTGCACTTCTACCAGCTTGGCAATTGCGGTGATGTCGCCCGTCGGAACGCCGGCATGCACCAGACATGAGGCCGCCGCCCGCAACTGCCTTCTTCGCGTTTGGGCCGTAGCGGGCCGAACCGGACGCAGCGGACCGAGGTCGATGTCCTCGTCATCCTCGTCGAACAGGATGCCATGGGTCAGCCTTCCGATGTAGGCATCGACATCGGCCCCGAAGGACGCTGGAAAGAACTCCAACGGGAATGAGTAGCTGTCGCGCTTGTCTTGGCGCGGCACGGTTACCTGCGGCCATTCGGGACAGGCCTTCGCCGTGCGGTTCCAAGCCCAAATAAATGCATCCGCGGCCTTTTCGGCGTTGCGTCGCATCCGGTCACTTACGATGGCATCGCAATATTGCTGCAGGTCAGCTGCCGTTACTGCCGCAGGGCTCACGCTCTTCCCGCTCAGGTAACGCATGCCGGACGAGAGCTTGCGAACGTATTTGCTGGGTAGAATGTCCAACAGAGCCTTCCACTCAGGCAGTAGGGGAGTGGTGTTACGGCTCGGGACAAGATCGCGAACCAATTCGATGGCCTTGGTGAGACCCGAGCAGACGTTTGCCCACCGCCGTTCAGTCAGCCCCACGGCAAGCGGCGATACTGATTCGCGGAGCGCCCGGACCACCCTCGGCACGGCCGGGACCG
>NKIT01000035.1:0-2343 GCA_002256185.1 Rhodobacteraceae bacterium PARR1
CCCCAATATGGTCACCCCCGTTGAACACCCACCCGGGCCCCCCGCCTTTTCGCAGGGGCCGGGGGGGGGGGGCTGCCCCCCCCGGCTTTGGCCGCCCATGCCCCGCCACCTTGCCCTTTCGCCCCTTGCATGAGACACCCTTTTCATGCTGGCGATCCTTCTGAAAACCCTGCCCTTCTTTGCTGTCATCGCCACCGGCTTCCTTGCCGGGCGCGCCCGCTTTCTGACGCCCGAGGCGACGGGGCAACTGACCAGGTTCGTTTTTTACTTCGCCCTTTCGGCCATGTTGTTCGGCTTTGCGGCCAACCTTTCCTTGACCGAAATCTTCAACCTGCCCTTCGTCCTCGCCTATCTTCTTGGCACGTCCGCCGTCTGGGGGTTGGTGCTGACCGTGGCACTGATCCGCAACACAGGGCGTGAGGCGGCGGTGTTTGAAGCGCATGCCGGCGTGATCGGCAATGTCGGTTTTCTGGGCATTCCGATGCTGGCCCTGTTGATGGGGCCGCAGGCGGTGGGGCCGGTTCTGTTGGTGCTGGCTGTGGATTTGATCGTGTTTTCGTCCATTCTGACGCTGCTCATCACGCTGTTCCGCTCGGGCCGGGTGGGGGCGGATACGCTGCGGGTGCTGGCGGTGGGGCTGATGAAGAACCCGATGATCGTCTCAACCGTGCTTGGCATGGCGTGGGGCGCGACAGGGCGCAGCCTGTGGCCGCCGGTGCAGGAATTCATGACCCTGCTCGGTGCCGCCGCCACCCCCTGCGCGCTGTTTGCCATCGGTGCGTCCCTTGCCGGGCGCAGGCCGGATCGTCCGCTGGTGGCAGCATGGCTCAGTTTGGCCAAGCTGATCCTGCATCCCGCCGCCGTCGCCTTTTGCGCGCTGGTGATCTTTTCCGTGCCGCATGACGCCGCAGCCGTGATGATCGCCGCCGCCGCCTTGCCCGTCGCGGGGAATGTATTCATCCTTGCCCAGCATTACGGGGTTGCGCCACAACGGGTCTCGACCGCCATATTGATTTCGACCGCCTTCTCTGTGCTCACGGTGACTGCGGTGATTGCCCTACTGGAGATGACATGAAGACAGTTTCGGAAAACCGGGCCTTTGGTGGCGTGCAGGGGGTCTATACCCATCCGTCTGCCGCTTGCGACTGTGACATGACCTTTGGCTTGTTCCTGCCCGACCAAGCCGAAGAGGGCCCTGTGCCGGTGCTGTGGTATCTGTCGGGGCTGACCTGCACCCATGAAAACGCCATGGTCAAGGCGGGGGCGCAGCGGTGGGCGGCCGAGGCTGGCGTTGCGATGGTGTTCCCCGACACCTCGCCGCGCGGCGAAGGGGTTGCCAATGACGACGCCTTCGACCTTGGCCAAGGCGCGGGCTTCTATGTCAATGCCACGCGCGACCCGTGGAAGCCGCATTTCCAGATGTGGGATTACGTCACCGACGAATTGCCCGACATCCTGTTCTCTGCCTTTCCGCTGGCCGAGGTGGCACAGGCCATCACCGGCCATTCCATGGGGGGCCACGGCGCACTGACAATTGCCATGAGCTTTCCGGGACGTTTCCGCTCCGTGTCTGCCTTCGCGCCAATCTGCAATCCGACCGCCAGCGATTGGGGCCGCAAGCAGTTCAGCGCCTATCTGGGCAAGGACGAAGCTGCTTGGGCGCAGTATGATTCCACCCTTCTGATGCGCAAACGTGGCTTTGACGGGCCGATGCTGATCGACCAAGGCACGGCGGATCAGTTCATCGACCTTTTGAAACCCGAAGCGATGGCCGAGGCGATGGCCGTGCGCCGCCAAGGCGGATCGTTCCGCATGCAAAAAGGCTATGACCACAGCTATTTCTTCGTCTCGACCTTCATGGAAGAGCACATCGCCTTCCACGCTGCGGCCTTGCATGCCTGAGACACCGCCGAAAATCCTGATCGACGCTGACGCCTGCCCGGTGAAGGAAGAGGCCGAACGCGTGGCCACACGTCACGGGCTGCGGATGATCCTTGTGTCAAACGGCGGCATTCGTCCCTCGCGCAATCCGTTGGTGGAAAGCGTATTCGTCAGTGCCGGGCCGGATGAGGCGGACAAGTGGATCGCTGACTCTGCCGAACCGGGCGATGTGGTGGTGACGGGGGACATACCCTTGGCGGCCAAGGTGGTGGCCAAAGGGGCGCGGGTGGTCAAGCACAACGGCGAAGAGTTGACAGCTGTCAACATCGGCATGGCCTTGGCAACGCGCGACCTGATGCAGGATTTGCGCAGTGCCGATCCGTTCCGTCAGGGTGGGGGCAGGCCGTTTTCCAAGGCGGATCGGTCACGGGTTCTGGCCCTGCTGGCACGCGTGGTCCAGGC
>NKIT01000035.1:2353-28142 GCA_002256185.1 Rhodobacteraceae bacterium PARR1
GGACGTGCTGGAACGCGTGGTCCAGGCGTCGCTGCGGGTTTGAAGCGCCGTTCTTTTCTTTCGCCGTGCGCGCCCCGATGCTTTGGGCATCGGGACAAACTCTGGCGCTGCGCCTCTGAACCAGAGAACACGCGGGAAACCCCCACTCAAACCCGGTGATACGGTCCGCCCGACAGGATGTTTGCCGCGCGGTATAACTGCTCGGCAAACATCACCCGCACCAGCATATGCGGCCAGACCATGCGCCCGAACGACATCAGCAGATCCGCCCGATCCCGCAGCGCAGGCGCGATGCCATCCGCGCCGCCGATCACAAAGGCCACGTCCTGCCGCCCACCATCGCGCCAGCGCGCCAGATGCCCTGCGAATTCGGGGCTGGACAGGACTTTGCCGCGCTCATCTAGGCAAACGGTCAAAGCCCCGGATGGGATGGCGCGGGCCAACAACTCGGCCTCGGCCTCCATCCCGGCATTCTTTTTATCTTCGACCTCATGTTCGACGAACGGGCCAAGCGACAGCGCCCGCCCGGTCCGGTCGAATCGGGCGGTGTAATCGTCCACCAGCTCGCGTTCCGGGCCGGACCGAAGCCGCCCCACGGCGCAAAGGTGGACGCGCATGTCAGACGTGCGAGGCGTCGGCGCCCGAGGGCAGCCACATCTTTTCCAGCTGGTAGAATTCGCGCACTTCGGGGCGGAACACATGGACGATGACATCGCCGGTGTCGATCAGCACCCAGTCGCCGGTTTCCTTGCCTTCCATCTTGCAGGACAGGCGGAACTCCTGCTTCAGACGGTCAGCCAGCTTTTCCGAGATCGCAGCGACCTGACGCGAGGACCGGCCACAGCAGATCACCATGTAATCGGCCACGTCAGACCGTCCGCGCAGATCAATCTGCACGACATCTTCGGCCTTGTCATCGTCCAGCGAGGCAAGCACACGGGCGAGCAATTCGTCAGCCGTATAGCCGACAGTATCGGCGGCGGTGGTCATGCGCGGCGCCCGCGGTCCGACCGGCAGACCGGTCGCAGGGTCAGAATGAGACAGGACATCGTCCTCCAGGGTTGCGCGCCAGTCAGCCCCCCGGCGCAAGGGTTACCTGCTAAGGTAACATCGCCACGCCACTTACTCAACGGCACGCGAAGCGCGCGCGATAGCGGACGGCGGGGGATAGCGCAAGCGGGAACGCTTATTTCAGCGCGAAAGCCACCTCATTCCGGCGATTCCACGGCAGGGACCACGGCGCGTCATAAAAGGAATAGACTGGCCCGCCCGCCACCGTCAGCCCCCGCGCCTGCGCCCACTCGGCAAGCGCCGCTGCCCGTGCGGCCAGATCATCGCTGTCGGGCAGGCCCGAAAAGGACTCGGCAACCATCCGCGCGGGTGGCAAAGGACGCAGGGCGATGCGGGCATCCTCCGGCTTGGGCAAGGTCTCGGCGGTGAACTCAGACGGCATAGTAAAGCGCACGGTCCAGACCCCGCCGCCCTGATCGGCCTGATCGACGGGCACGGTCATGGCAATCTTGGTGCCGCCCGCATTGCCGCCGAAGATATAGCCCGCCAGCAGGCGAAACCCGGCGTTGATCGCGGCCTTGCGGTCGCCCTGCACCGTCACCTCGGCCACCAGACGCGGGCCATAGGCACGGACCTCTCGCGCACCCTCGGCCGCCTCAATCGTGTAGGTGGGCATCTCATAGCCTTTGCGTTCGTCCGCCATCCCCTGCCCCGCCAATCCTGCCAGCAGTGCCAGCAACAGTCCCATCCGCCGCATTCCCGCCCACGCCCCATTCAATTTACACCGCAAGACCCTGACTTGGCGCGGAACGCCTTTCGGTCAATGCTGCAACGGAACTGATCCCTTGAGTTCAGGGAGATAACGGCATGGCGCGCAGGCTGAGTTCCCACCCCTGCGGTTCAGCAAAGAATGTCCGATCAATGTCAGCCAGACTGATGTCCTGTGGCACAAGCAGCAGGATACGTCCGCGCATCGCCCCATCGGTATCAGGGGCTTCCCACATGCGACGGAATTGATGCGCCGTAAACTGTCGATTGCCCCAAGACGGATCGGACACCTGCACGACGCCATCCTGTCGAATACCACGCAAGACTGTAAAATGATCGCTTCCGCGATACTGCACATAGGCAATCGCAGGCACCTGAAGCTGCATCAAGTCTGCAAACGACAGCATCAATCCGCCCGCCTTCACGCCGTACGAGGGCGCAACATCGGCAAGTTGCTGAAACGAGGATCGATCTGTAACGCCCATACGCGTCAGCACATCCTGCTCGGTGACGGAGAGGCCGTAAAACTCGTTGAGGATCGTCGCAAGGCTCGCCGCGCCGCAGGAATAATCCAGCTCCTGTTTCACGATCCGCAAATCACGCAATGCCTTCCAAGAATTGACCTCTGGCTGCCCACGCAAATGGGCCCCGGGAAAGATATCCGCCCACGCCGGGGCCGAAAGCAACAGACTGCTGGCAAGTCCACAAATCACCAAGGGAAGACGAAAATAGGCGGTCATACTGCTGTCCGGTTTAAGTTTTTCCGAATAGGTCAGGTGCTGGACGTCACGTCATCGCTTGTCCAAGCGAAGCGTGGAGGATAGATCGGACGTCTCGCCGTCAAAAGTCACTGCATTGACCTTGACAAAGGGGAAGCTGAATTCCGAACTCAAATTGTCAGCGATGCGATGCCAAATTTCAGGGCGCATTCTCACACAGCTCTCGTCATCTAGGAAATTACGGTAAAAAACGACATCGGGGCCATCGTCCTGCAGGATCGGGGCTTCGTGCAGAAATCGCTCAAGTGACCTGTCAATAGCGACATCCGGGGTAAAACGTGATTTAAAGCTTTCGCCGAAGCCAGCCGCCATTGTCCAGAAAACCCCGAAATCATACCCTTCCGCCAGACGCGAGATCGGTAGATCGAAGTCAACCTGCTCGGCCACCTCATCGCGGAACAGGCCGCCCTTGATTGACACAAACCGCAGGTCTCCGCGCATGTCCGATTTGAAACGCTGTCGGGTCTGGTACTCCGAATCTACGCCCAACAGTAATGTCCGTGGCGTGAAAGTAGACTCGACAATCCAGCGATCCGCGGCAGCCCATTCGCCCAAAAGCAAGCCATCGCCGTGGCGACGATAGAAAAGCTTCAGGCGAACTTCGTCAGCACTCATCGAATAGATGCCGCGGATCATATTCAGACTGCGCCCCCTCTCACCAAGGATTCACGCGCCATGGCGCGTTTTGATAGATATGGTTCGCAGCATTCATGCCGTTTCTTCCTCCAGCACCCCATCCGACATGCGCGCCATTTATTCCGGCCCCTGTACCGCACGCCACCTGACATACATGGGTACTCGTTCTGGTGTTCACCATAACAGTGTGTGCCGTCCGTGTGTTGGGAATCGTCCGGAAAGTATTGGGCGCAAGTCGGGGGGCTGCCCACATAACGGCACGGGTACCAAGCACCGCTGCGCCGTAAACAACTGGCCACAATGCCCCTTCGGTTTCCTGCATTTCCGCCTGCGTCATACCACGCGCTGATGCAAGCTCGACGGGCGCCACCTTCTTTGCCAGAGTGGTTTCCGCCGCCCCGCCAAAGGCGAATGCCATGTCGGAGGCACTCAGGCTTTGCGCCGCTGCGGGGGGCACGGTCATCAGGGCCACGATGCTGAACACAGCCAGCATCTTCGCGGCAAGTTTCGTGAAGATCATCATCATTTACTCCCTGTCACTGAGTTTAATCCTGCCCGAACTTCCGGGTCAGGGTGAACCCTGCGGTGAAGTTTCTGTCCCCGAGGGTTTCCGTGCGAGCATCGCCGCGCAGCGTGGTGTTCTCGTCCCACGCATAGGCCAGCCCGAATTGCAGATCGGCAGCCGTCCGGCGGCTGCCTTGCACGCTTCCATTCACACGGTCGGCGCTGGTGAAGTTCAGCCCGAACCCACCGGTCAGCGTTAGTTCGTTGTTGACCGCAAAGCCGACGCTTGGGTTGATGAATAGCGTATCGCCCGGATCTACAGTGCCAGCGGTAACCGACCGCGCGAAATTGGCACGATACCCTGCGGTCAGGGACAGCACCACCGGGTCAAGGACGCGGTAAGCTGTCATGCCGATGGTCCCTGACCGTCCGGACTGATAATCCGCGCCGCGCGTTGCGGTGTTTTCCAGTACAGCGATATCGGCAAAACCGATCAGTCCGGGATGCTTGCCTTCGTCGAGAAAGCGGTAGTTCATGCCGATGGTCAGGTTCTGGAAAGCATTGTCCGATTGGGTCGCGGTGAGCCCGGTTGCGCCATCTGTAAAGCGGGAATGGTCATGGCGAAGCGTGCCGCGTGCATAGCCTTCGGCATTTTTCGTCAGGCCATACCGCAGCCCGATGGACGCCAAGACCGTCTCGGCTTGCCGGTCGGTATTGGCAACATCAATCGGCAAAGAGATGAAGTCACCCGCGCCTGTCTGGATCGTCTCGAACACGCCAGAGACACCGGTCCGACGGGAGGCACTGATGATCGTCCCGAACTCCAGACGGATCGACCCTTGCTCAGAGAGCAGGTCTTCCACTTCGATCCCAAGGCCGTCCTGCTCTTTGATCCGCTCTTGCCCATGAACAGGAAACGAAACGCAGCCGACGACGCAGCAAACAATGGCTTTGAAAAACTGTTGACGCATAGGTAACCCTGAACCTTGAGACACATCCAGAGCACGTAGGAATTGCTTTTTGAAATTCAACACACGCCAGGCTTGTTTTTTGTGGGGCAGTCCCGTCCCTTGCTTTGCTGGGGATTCGAGGGTATTTAGCCTGCCATGAACCGCTTCTTCGACATGGCCGATCACGCCCGCTTGCCGTGGCGCTTTACCCGTGAAAGCCGGTCCGTTCTTGCACGTCTGCGCTAAGGCGCTGGCGGTGCGTGTCCAAACGCGCCCCACGAACTGCGCGACCCCGTCGCACCCCCTTTGAATTGCCAAATCCGAGAGAGATGAGCCCATGACCGCTCCGCGTACCATCTATGACAAAATCTGGGATGACCATGTCGTGCATCAGGCCGACGATGGCACCTGCCTGCTCTATATCGACCGCCATCTGGTCCACGAAGTGACCTCGCCGCAGGCGTTCGAAGGGCTGCGGATGACGGGTCGCACCGTGCGCGCGCCGGAAAAGACCATCGCCGTGCCGGATCACAACGTGCCCACCACGGCGGGCCGTGACGTCCACATCGACAACGTGGAGTCGCGGATTCAGGTCGAAGCGCTGGACAAGAACGCCAAGGATTTCGGGATCAACTACTACCCCGTTTCCGATGTGCGTCAGGGCATCGTGCACATCGTTGGCCCCGAACAGGGTTGGACCTTGCCGGGCATGACCGTGGTTTGCGGCGACTCGCATACCGCCACCCACGGCGCTTTCGGTGCGCTGGCGCATGGGATCGGCACGTCCGAGGTGGAGCATGTTCTGGCGACGCAAACGCTGATCCAGAAGAAATCCAAGAACATGAAGGTGGAAATCACCGGATCCTTGCGCCCCGGCGTCACCGCCAAGGACATCACCCTGTCCGTCATCGGTGCCACCGGCACGGCGGGCGGCACGGGATATGTCATCGAATATTGCGGCCAAGCCATCCGCGAACTCTCGATGGAAGGCCGCATGACCGTCTGCAACATGGCGATTGAAGGCGGTGCCCGCGCTGGTCTGATTGCGCCGGATGAGAAGACCTTTGCCTATGTGATGGGCCGCCCGCACGCCCCGAAAGGGGCAAAGTGGGAGGCGGCACTGGCCTATTGGAAAACGCTGTTTACCGATGAAGGCGCGCATTTCGACAAGGTCATCACCCTGAAAGGCGAAGACATCGCCCCGGTCGTGACCTGGGGCACCAGCCCCGAAGACGTTCTGCCGATCACCGGCACCGTCCCCGCGGCTGAGGATTTCTCGGGTGGCAAGGTTGAGGCGGCCAAGCGCGCGCTGGATTACATGGGCCTGACGCCCGGCATGAAACTGACCGACATCAAGATCGACACGGTGTTCATCGGGTCTTGCACCAATGGCCGGATCGAAGATTTGCGCGCCGCTGCGGAAATCCTGAAGGGCAAGAAGATCGCCGTGAAGCGGGCGATGGTCGTCCCCGGTTCAGGCCTCGTGCGCGCGCAGGCGGAAGAAGAGGGTCTGGCGCAGATCTTCATCGACGCGGGCTTTGAATGGCGTCTGGCCGGGTGTTCCATGTGCCTTGCAATGAACCCCGACCAACTGGCACCGGGTGAACGTT
Organism: Rhodobacteraceae bacterium PARR1; assembly: GCA_002256185.1. Lineage (GTDB taxonomy): Bacteria > Pseudomonadota > Alphaproteobacteria > Rhodobacterales > Rhodobacteraceae > Paragemmobacter. Next base: position 8,612 of record NKIT01000035.1, read on the forward strand.
GCGCGGCGACGTCGAACCGCAACTTCGAAGGGCGTCAGGGCCGGGGCGGTCGCACGCACCTGTTGTCCCCCGCGATGGCGGCAGCGGCAGCGATCACCGGTCATCTGACCGATGTGCGCGACCTGATGACCGCAACGGCCTGACCGTGACGGCGGCGGCACCGCAAGCGGCGGGTCATCCCGCCGTGGCCTCGCTTTGGGTGGGGGAAAAGCTGCGCTGGCTGGACAAGCTGGCGCTGGCGTCCTTTGTCCATCGTGGCCATGCGGTGACGCTGTTTCACACCGCCGCCCGCGCGCCTGCCGTGCCGGACGGGGTGCAAACCCGCCCGGCGGCAGAGGTGTTCGACCCGGCCGCCCTTACCGGCTTTGCCCCTGCCCAGACCGCCGATCTGTTCCGCCTGCATCTGATGCGCGATACCGATCTGATCTGGGTGGATACGGACGCGCTGTGCCTGCACCCCCTGCAGGTGCAGCCGGGGGGCTGGTTGGTCGGGCATGAGGATGGCAACATGATCAACAATGCCGTGCTGCGGATGCCCAAATCATCCGCCGCGCTGGCTGCGTTGATTGCGGTGGCCACGGACCCGTCACAGGTGCCCGATTGGCTGCCAGCCGAACACCGGGCCGAGGTGATGGCGGCTGTCCCGTCGGAACGGCTGGCCATCGCCTGCATGTTGGTGCCGAACCTGATGGGGCCGCGCGGATTGACCGCCATGCTGACCAAGCATGGCGAAGATGCCCACGCCCTGCCCATGCGCGTGCTGAACCCATTGCCGTGGTCAATGGGCGACGCGTGGTTCAACCCGCATGGCGGCGTCACCGGCTGGTTCGGGCCTGATACGATGGTCGCCCATCTTTACGCCTCGCGCCTGCGCAAGATCCATCTGCGCGGACGCCCCCGCCCCCACAGCTTTCTGGCCGATTTCGCCGCTGAGATCGGCTTTTCATTCGCCGGGGCCTAGCCCCAACCCAAGGATACGAGACATGGACAAGTTCACCACCCTGACCGGCATCGCGGCCCCCATGCCGCTGGTCAACATCGACACCGACATGATCATCCCCAAGCAGTTCCTGAAAACGATCCAGCGTTCGGGTCTGGGCAAGAACCTGTTCGATGAGATGCGCTTTACCCAGGACGGGCAGGAAATCCCCGATTTCGTGCTGAACCAGCCCGCCTATCGGACGGCAGAGATCATCGTCGCCGGCGACAACTTCGGCTGCGGGTCATCGCGCGAACATGCGCCTTGGGCGCTGCTCGATTTCGGCATCCGCTGCGTGATCTCGACCAGCTTTGCCGATATCTTCTTCAACAACTGCTTCAAGAACGGCATCCTGCCCATCGTCCTGCCGCAAGACGCGGTTGAGGTGCTGATGGCCGATGCGAAAAAGGGTGCCAATGCCCGTATGACGGTCGATCTGGAAAATCAGACCGTCGTCACCTCGGACGGGCAGTCCTTTGGCTTTGACGTGGACCCGTTCCGCAAGCACTGCCTGTTGAATGGCCTCGACGACATCGGCCTGACGCTTGAAAAGGCCGCCTCCATTGACGCGTTTGAGGCAAAGAACGCGACGCTGCGCCCCTGGGCCTGATCCGTCGCTTAGCCGACCAGAGACGCCGCGACCTCTGCCAGAGGTTGCGGCGTTTTCATTGGTATGGGGCGGTCTGGGACGATGCCCCATGCCTTGGTCTATAAAAATTATCATTTCGGATGTAAGAAAGCTAAAATAGGACGTAAATGTGGCGTTTTTAGGGGCAATGAAGTTTCAAAGTTGGGGGTTCACTCGTGACCGGCCTACAGATTGCCCGCCTGCCTGCCCATCCGACCCCCAGCGCCGTGCTTGGTCTGCGTCCTGCCCAGAACGGGGATGATACCTCGGATGGATTGGGCTTTCATGCCGCTTTGCTGCGCCGCGCGTCCGGTCACGCCATCGCCTTTTGCTGGCTGACGCCCGAAACCCGCAACCGCCTGCCGCGCGAGGTGGATCGCGACCGCGCGCCGGAACGGATGTCAGACCGTCTGGCGGCCCTGTGCCGCATCGCGCCACTGGGTTTGACGCCGCTGATCATTGCCGACCTGCGCGCCGATGACCGCACACAGGATTTGCCGCTGGTGACCGGCGCGCCGCACCTGACCTCCTTTGCCGGGTTTCCGCTGATTGCGACCGATGGGGAAATCCTCGGGATGGCTTGTGTGGCAGATGCCAGACCCCGGCCCATCACATCCGAAAGGATGGAGACGTTGCAGCGCCTGACGGACGAACTGGCCGTGCAGGTAGAGCGAAAGATGACCGGACCGCGGCCCGCGCCCCGATCCATGCCCGCCACAGCGCAAAGCGCAATTGCGGTTGAACCGGCTGAAACCGCAACATCTTGTGATGCGGACCCGCAGCGCCACGCCCTTTCGGCAATGTTGATGCAATGGCGCGACACCTTGCCCGCGAATTTGCCGCAAAGTCGTGGATACCTACAAAGGATGGTTGTCAGGCTGACCGAAAGTAGGCACAATTTGGGCAAGATTGAGGCAATCCGCCATAATGAGCGGGAAACAGCCGGATCAAGGGCCCTGCACGACAAGGGGCTCACCCGGCCGGAAGGTGAGAGAGCAGTGGCTTCACGGCTGTCGGGCGCAATTTTGCGCGCCATTCTTGTCATGGCGCTTGTCGTCATGCCCTCGGCGATTTTGCCGGGCGTGACGACGGATGCGCAACAGATGGCCGCCTTTGTGGCGTTCTTTGCCGGGGCGATGACCTTTGTCGAATACAATGCCGTCTATCCCGGACTGATCGAATTCCGCCATGCCCCGCCGTTCAACCGCACGCGCTTTGCCCTGCTGGTGGGAACGGTGCTGCTTTTGTGCCTGATCGAACGGGGCCGGGTCAGCCCAACGGCGCTGACGCAGTTTCTGGACGCGGTGGGATCACTGGTCGGTTGGGCAATGGATTTCCCCTATAGCCCGGTGCGTCTGGCGATGTTGATGCTGGACAATGCGGCGACGGCGGCACAGGTCGCGGCGGTGCGCACGGCGGCAGGGATGGCGCTTTTGGTCACGATGGTGACGCTGATCTGGTTCGTGCTGACGATGCGCGCGGGCGGCTGGCCGTCCCGGCGCGCGGCGTTCAACGTCTGGGTCAACCTGCCGACATTCGACCCCACGGTGGGGGCCGACATCATCCGCAAACTGGACCGCGACGCGCGCGTTAACGTGGCGTTAGGGTTTTTGCTGCCATTCCTGATCCCGGCAGTGGTGCGGATCGGGTCAAGCGGGCTGGAACCGCTGGCACTGATGATCCGCGAAAAGCGGCAGGCCGCCGCGATTGGCGGGGCAGAAGGCTTGTTGCCGGCCTGATCCTGACGCTGGCCGCCCTGTCGGGGCTGGCAGGCGTTGCGCAGGCCGAGGATCGTTTGCGCATCGCCACATGGAATGTCGGACTGGAACGCGCGGGGCCGGGGCTGTTGCTGCGCGACATCGCGGGCGGGCGTGACCCCCAGATTGCCGCCGTGCTGCAAGGTCTGGTCGCGCTGGATGCCGATGCGGTCTTGCTGACGGGTGTGGATTTCGATCTGGGCGGGGCCGCACTGGCGGAAGTGCAGGGGCAACTGGCGGCTTTGGGCGCAGCCTATCCGTGGCGCTTTGCGCTGCCCCCCAACACTGGCGTGGCCACGGGACTGGACCTTGACGGCGACGGTCGGCGCGGTGGCGCACGGGATGCGCAAGGCTGGGGCCGTTTTGCCGGGGCGGGTGGGATGGCGATCTTGTCACGCCTGCCGATTGCCGGGGATGAGGCGCGGGATTTTTCCGCCTTCCTGTGGGCCGACCTGCCCGGTGCCTTGCTGCCAGACGGCATGGACGGTGCGGCACGACGGGTGCAGCGGCTTGCCACCACCGGGTTCTGGGAGGTGCCGCTGATCCTGCCCGACGGCGGGCGTTTGCTTGTGCTGGCGTGGCACGCCACCCCCCCGGTCTTTGACGGACCCGAAGACCGCAATGGCCGCCGCAACCATGATGAGGCCGCATTCTGGCTGCGTCTTTTGGCGGGTGAGATGCCCTTCCCGCCGCCCGCAGCGCCCTTTGTGCTGATGGGGGACGCCAATCTTGATCCGGTCGATGGCGATGGCCGCTCTGCGGCATTGGTGGCGCTGCTGGCATCGGACGCGCTGCAAGACCTGCGCCCGCGCAACAGGGCTGCCCGCACCGATCCCGGACACTCGGGGGATGCGGCGCTGGATACGGTGCTTTACGATCCGCCTCTGGGCGGCTTGCGGCTGGATTATGTGCTGCCCGCCGCCGGTCTATCCGTCCTTGCGGCAGGGGTGCTGTGGCCCGATGCGCCTGACCCTTTGGCCGCTGTGCTGGAGCAGGCCTCAAGGCATCGCCCGGTTTGGGTTGATCTGGATGCGAAGATGCTGGCGCGGGGAGGCGCGGTCACGACGCGGCTTGATGCGGCGCTTCACTGAACTGGTCAAACCAGTCGCGCAGTTTCGTCTGACGTGAGGCGGCGATGCGCAACTCTTGCCCATCGCGGCACAAAAGCATCATGTCCCGCCCCTCGCGCCGGATGGCATCCACCGCCGAGGTCGCGACCCAATCGGCGCGACTGACCTGCTGGCCCAACTCCGGCGGGATCTGAACCACAACCGCAGAGAACGGGCCGGGCAAAATCTGCTTTCCCCGCGCTGTGGTCAGGATCACATGCGTTCGTTCGGCCTGCACCAACAGGATGTCACCGGCATCGAACAGGCGATTGGCGACGCGGACCTGTGCCTGATTTGGGGCCGGTGCGGACTCGGGTGTAACAGCAGAACCGGGCGTGACGGGCTGACCAAGGGTGGGGTCCGCAGCCAGCCGTTCCAGCATGGCATTCGTTTGCACCGCAGACGGCAGCGGGGCCACGGACGATGTTGCAAAGCGCCGCAATTCCGTCAGCAAGGGCGGGGCAATGAAATGCACCGCCAGCCCGCCGATGATTTCGGCCAGCACATAGTTGAACGCGATGTCGAGCACTGCCTCTTGTATCGACGGCATGGGCGTCACGCCCAAAGGCACGGCCAGCACGGTATAGCCCGCAAAGCCCAGCACCGCCGCACAGAGAAACAGCCGAGAGGCGGAAATCACCACGTCCGCACCGCGTCGCGCCCGACGATCCGCCCAAATCAGACCCAAGGCGGGCACCAGACCGCCCGCAAGAACGGCCAAGACTTGCGGCGGGGCGTGCACCTCAAGCGACAGACCGGGCACGCGCGTGTCCCAGTTCAGCCAGATCAGGGCGAGGACGCCGATCAGATAAAATGTCATCATCAGGCGATGGCGCAGCACCTGCACCACTTCGCCCGGCATCAACACAATCTCATCATGACTGAACAGCCGCAGCCTCAGCCGCCCCGTCACCATCCAACACCCCACGCCACACTCGTTCAGAGAATGCGATTTTTCCCCGCCCGGTCAAGCGCCACACGCGCGCGCTTCAGACAAGACCGTTCTGCCGCAGCCATTCCGCCACCACCCCATCGCGGGACGACGCCACCCGCACCACATCGCCATTGCGCAGGCGCAGGGCGCGGCTGCGGCCGATCCGGGTCGTGCCGACCACCGCAGCGCGTGCCACCCAATCGGCGCGATGCACCATGATCCCAAGGTCTTCAGGCAAAGAGTCGACCAACGGCCCCAAAGGCCCCTGCGCGATGCGCGTGCCATCGGTGGTGATGATGCGGACAAGATCGCCGTCCACTTCAAGCCGGATCAGGCTTGCAGGCCGCACCTTATGCCCGGCGAGGTGCAGCGTGGGGGTCGGTGCCGCAACCTCTGGCTTGGGGATCAGGTCCGACAGGCTGCGATAGGGCCGACCGCGCAGATGCGACAGGATACGCGGCAACAGGATGTACATCGCCACCGCCGCCGCGACCTCGACCGTCACGACGTAAAAGCCCAGTTTCAGCAGGATTTGCCCGATGGGTGCCATCGGGTCACCGTAAAGCCGGGGGGTCAGCGCTTCGCCGAACAGCACCGAACAGATCACCGTCAGCGCCAAGGTCAGCGGAAAAGGAATGATCTCTGTCCCGGTGCGACGACGGGTGATCCGGCGGCTTGCCGCGACCGACAGGAACAGCACACCCACGCCGACCAGCACAGAAGATCCATAGCCAAGCAGGCGCAGCTCCAAGGGAACGGCATCCCGCGCGGGAGTGGCGTTGGCCACAAAGATGAAACCGACGATCACCGCGTAAAAGACCAGCATATAGCGATGCAATGCGATCCGAAGAAATTCTCCGTCGGCCAAGGGGATGCTCTCCCCGGTCAGAAGCTGGAACGACACATGTCCCGGCCTCTCGCGCTGCGATCCTTGTCTGTCCAAGCGACGTCAGCCCACCCCAAGCGCTACGCGCCTCATTACATTACCAATGGTAGCGAAGACCAAGCCCGCAGCAACCTGCCCGAAAGAGTAGCCCCGCCAGTTCAAGGCGCCAGCAAAGCCGGTACTTGCCACGGGCGCTTGACCCAAACGGGCCAAGGGGCTAGGCCACCAGCCGACGAAATCGCAGCATTTCAAGGAGCCGAACCGTGGCAAATCCCTCTCTGCTTATCCTTGCCGGTGACGGCATCGGCCCCGAAGTGATGGCCGAGGTGAAAAAGATCATCGGCTGGATGGGCGCAAAACGCGGCGTCCAGTTCGATGTGTCTGAAGATCTGGTGGGCGGCTGTGCCTATGACAAGCACGGCACGCCGCTGCATGACGTCACCATGGCCAAGGCGCAGGCCGTTGACGCCGTGCTTTTGGGCGCGGTCGGTGGGCCGAAGTACGACAACCTCGACTTTTCGGTGAAGCCCGAGCGTGGCCTGTTGCGCCTGCGCAAGGAGATGGACCTGTATTCCAACCTGCGCCCGGCCCAGTGCTTTGATGCGCTTGCGGATTTCTCGTCGCTGAAAAAGGACATCGTGGCCGGTCTGGACATCATGATCGTGCGCGAACTGACCTCTGGCGTCTATTTCGGCGAACCGCGCGGCATTTTCACCGAAGGGAACGAGCGTGTGGGGATCAATACCCAGCGCTACACCGAATCCGAGATTGCCCGCGTCGCGCGCTCGGCGTTTGAACTGGCCCGCAAGCGCGGCAACAAGGTCTGCTCGATGGAGAAGGCCAATGTGATGGAATCGGGCATCCTGTGGCGTCAGGTTGTGCAGGAAGTGCATGACAAGGAATACCCGGACGTCCAACTGTCGCACATGTATGCAGATGCTGGTGCCATGCAACTGACGCGCTGGCCCAAGCAATTCGACGTCATCGTGACCGACAACCTTTTTGGTGACCTGCTGTCCGATCTGGCGGCGATGCTGACGGGGTCTTTGGGCATGCTGCCCTCGGCCAGCCTTGGTGCGCCGATGGCCAATGGCCGCCCGAAGGCGTTGTATGAACCCGTTCACGGCTCTGCCCCCGATATCGCGGGCACGGGCAAGGCCAACCCCATCGCCTGCATCCTCAGCTTTGCGATGGCGCTGCGCTATTCCTTTGACATGGGGGATGAGGCGGCACGCGTGGAAAAAGCCGTGGAAAAGGTGCTGGCCGATGGTCTGCGCACCGCCGATCTGATGGGCCCCGATGGCGGCGTGCCGGTGTCGACCACCCAGATGGGCGATGCGGTGATTGCGGCGCTGGACGCCAGCCTGTGATGTGACAGGCGGCAGGGGCGGAGTTTGACGCAAACTCCGCAGCGAAGCCTGACGCAGGCTTCGCGTCCCACCGCTGGCCACACGAAGTTTGCGCGAAACTTCGTCGCGAAGCCTGCGTCAGGCTTCGCACTGGCGGCATTGACGCGGCGTGATAGAAAAGAGAAGAGGGGTTTTAAGCCCGCTTTGCCCGAAAGCCAGACATGCCGGTCAGTTCTTCAAACTTGCGCGGCGCGCTCTTGTCGCTCGCGTCCTTTGGCGTTTACGCCACCCATGATGTGCTCGTGAAATTTCTGGGCGGCAGCTATTCGCCGGTTCAGACGATCTTCTTTGCGGGTCTATTGGGTTTTCCGCTGATGACCATCATGCTGATGAGCGACCGGACCGACGGCAACCTGATCCCCAAACATCCGTGGTGGACAGCGATCAGGACCATTTCGGCGGTCGCGACGGGTCTGGCGGGCTTCTATGCCTTTTCCGTCCTGCCGATGGCGCAATGCTACGCCATCTTCTTTGCCATGCCGATCCTGATCACCTTGCTGGCGATCCCGATCCTTGGCGAACGTATCGGATTGCGGCGCGGGATTGCGGTTGTGGCCGGGTTGGCAGGCGTGCTGATCGTGCTGCGTCCGGGTGAAGTGGACCTTGGCCTTGGCCATCTGGCCGCACTTTCGGCGGCAACGACCGGGGCGCTGACATCCGTGATCGTGCGCAAGGTCGGCAAGGCGGAACGCGCGATTGTCCTGATGCTCTATCCCATGGTTGCAAACTTCGTGCTGATGGGATTGGCGCTGCCCTTCGTCTATTTCCCGATGCCGGTGTTCCACTTTGGCGGAATGGCCCTGATGGCGGCGCTGGGGTTGATCGGTGGGCTGTTGTCAATCGCAGCCTACCGGTCCGCCCCGGCAGTGATCGTGGCCCCGATGCAGTATTCGCAGATCATCTGGGCGATTTTCTACGGCTGGCTGTTCTTCAACGAAAGTCTGGACCTGAACACCGGGATCGGCTCGGCGGTCATCATCGCATCGGGCATCTATATCGTGCTGCGCGAAGGCACGCCCACCGTTTCCTCGAATCGTCCGGTGCTGGAAAATCGGTCACGGTTTGAAACCGGCATCTTGCCGCGCACCAGCCTTTGGACGCGCGTGATTGATCGCAACGCGTCGCAGGATTGACGCCAGACCCCCCTTGCAAATGCCGCGGCGAGGGTTTAACCCCCTGCGCACGGTCGGAGCGTAGCGCAGCCTGGTAGCGCACCTGCTTCGGGAGCAGGGGGTCGGAGGTTCGAATCCTCTCGCTCCGACCATTTCCCGAAAATCCTCTTATGACAGTGTGTTGCGGGTTCCCATAGCGGGAATTCCATGCTTGTTTGGGCGCAGGTGTTGCCCAAAGGTGTGTCCCTTGTTCCGTGTCCTTACCGTTCTGGCCAGTCTTACATGCGCCCCCTTGCCCGCCGCTGCGGTGGTCATCCTTGATTCCACATGGGAGGCGAATGGCGGTGCCGCAGGGGTCGAGGCGCTGGGGTTCACCGCGCATGAGGCACTGGCGATGCAGCCGCAATTCGCCGCGATCTTCGGGCTGTGGGACGGGACGGATTACCTTGGGTCCGGCACCTGGATCGGCAATGACGATGCAGGCCACGGCTACATCCTGACCGCCGCGCATAACTTTGACGACGGCACCAAGGTCGGGGATTGGACCTATTACTCTCGCGCAGGGACTGCGTATGAGGGTTTGGAGGTGCACATCCACCCCGGATACGACGAAACCATGCAGGATCAGGAAACCAGCGGCTATGACATGGCCATCGTCATGCTGGACAGCCCGGTGACGGATGCGGGTGATCCGCCGGTGCTTTATGGCGGCAGTGATGAGTTGGGCAAGACACTGGTGATCACCGGCTTCGGTTCGCGCGGAATCGGTTCATCGGGCGAACAGGATGCCTATTACAATTATGATGCCCCCGCCCCCGCCGCCGCCGCCAATGTCATCGACGAGGTGGACGGCGACATGGAAAACAACCTGATCGTCGACTTCGACAGCGAAGCAGGGGATGCCAGCGTCTTGGGCGGATCAAAGCCGGTGGACAAGATGGAAGGCATCCTTGGCAGCGGTGACAGTGGCGGGGCGGCATGGATCAAGACGCCCGAAGGATGGGCCATCGCCGGGACCAACACATGGGGCGACGAGTCGGTCTATGGCGCCGTGTCGGGCTTCAGCCGCGTGTCGACCCAGTTGGACTGGATCGCCAGCATTTTTCCCGATTTCTACTACGTCGAATGACCTACCGCGCGCGCCAGACCTGCTGGATATAGGCCGCCGTCATCAGGTCCAGATGCGCGCCGCCGCCGTTCTTGCAGATGGTGATCTCATCGTCAGAGCGTCGCGCAAAGCCGCCTTTGTCCAGATCGTAGTAATCGGCAATCACATCCGCCTCGGTGATCGCACCTGAGGCGATGGGATCGCGCAACTCGCCGATGTGGTGGATGGTGGTGGCGCGGCTGTCCACAAAGACGCGGGCGCGGGTCATCGCCTCATCATCCACTTCGCGCATATGGGGCGTGTAAGCACCGATCAGGTCCAGATGCTGGCCGGGTTGCAGCCATGCGCCCTTGACCACCGGGGTCTTGGACATGGTGGCGGTGCAGATGATGTCAGCGGATTTCACCGCGGCCTCAAGGTCATCGGCCACCGTCACGCGCGGGTCTGTCGCCATCGCAAGTGCCGCGGCGGGGCTGCGGTTCCACACGGTAAAGCGCGCCTCAGGGAACAGGCTGGAATAGGCCTGCACCATCGACCGCGCCACATTGCCTGCCCCCACCAACAGGATGTTGCGACTGTCCCGCCGCGCCAGACGGCTGGCAGCCAAAAGCGAGTCCCCCGCCGTTTTCCATTTCGTCACCAGATGGAAATCGACCAGCGCCGACAGCACCCCGGTCTGGTCATCAAACAGGTTCACCACCCCGTTGATCGTGGGCAAGCCGCGCGTGGGGTTGTCGGGCATGATCACCGCCACCTTGACCAGTTGCGCCAACCCATCGATCCATGCCGCACGGTTCAGCAGCGTATCCTTGCCGCGATAAAGGAAGAGGTCATTGATCTCGGCCCTCGGCAGGCGATGCCCGGCTTCAAACGCGGCCAGCAGCCCGGCCCAATCCATCAGCGCCTCGGCCTCTGGGCCGATCATTTCCACGGTCATAGCCCGGCCTCTTGGTCTGTCAGCAAGCCTTCGGCCACCAATCGGCGCGCCCAGCCTTGCCATGTTTCGAATTGATGCGTGCGCCAGCCCCGGCGGGCGGCGGCGGTGATGTTGTCGGCGCGGTCGTCTGTGAAGATCAGACGATCCGGCGCGATGCCGCAATCCTGTTCGACCATCTCATAGATCCGGGGATCGGGTTTGATCACCCCCATCTCACCCGAGACATAGCGGCGGTCGAAATCCTGCAGGAAATCCATCTTCGGCACGGCTTCGGCAAAGCTATACCGTCCGAAATTGGTCAGCGCAAAGACCGGCACGCCCTTGGCCCGCAGCGCGCGTTGCAGGCGGATCGACCCTTCGATCCGGGGACTGGCGAGTTCGATCCAGCGGTCATACCACATCCGCACTTCAGCCGCCCATTCGGGGTGACGTTCGGCCCAGTCGTAGATCGTCTCGCGGAACAGCGCCCCTTCGTCGATCAGATCGTTCATGTGGTGCAGGTCAACGGCGGCGAACAAGGCGCGGCGGCGGTCCTCGCCGATCACGCGGTCATAGAACGCCTCGGGCTGCCAACGGGTCAGCACATTGCCGATGTCAAAGATCACTGCCTCTGGGGTCACCGGTCACGTCCTTTTTCCGCCGCGTCTCTCGCCACAGTGTATAGAGCCCCGCGCCGATGATCAGCGCAATCCCCAGCCATGCAGTGCGGTCGGGAAAGGTGCCGAAAATGACCACGCCCCAGATCACGGCCAAGGGCATCGAGGCATATTCAAACGGCGCAACCAAGGCCGCTTCCAGCATGCGATAGGCTTGGCTGACCATCAGCCCGCCGATGGCCACGGCAAGGCCCGTTGCCAGAAACACCGGCCAATCCGCGACAGGCGGCCAGACACACGGGCGCAGCAGGAAGGCCACGGACGGGTCGGATGATCCGGCAAGATGGCCATCGCCGACGGTCAGGCCCATGGTGGTGGACACCACCAGAAACCCGCATTGCACGTAAAAGGACAAGGTGACCGCGCTTTCGGTATCCTTCATCTTCCGCGTCATCATATGGCTTGAGGCATAGCAAAAGGCCGAGATCAGCACGAGGAAGGCCGCAGGCTGCACCTCCCCCTGAAACGGGCGCACCAGCACCACGACGCCCAACATGCCGACGCCCACCGCCGCCCAACGGCGGGGACCAACGGTTTCGCCCAAGACCACCACCGACATCGCCGTGACGATCAGCGGTGAGACAAAGGCGATGGCCACCGCATCGGCCAAAGGCAGGGCGGCAAGGCCAAGGAAATAGGTCAGGTTCGACACCATGACAAAGGACACCCGGATCAGGTGATCCTTGCGGCGGCGTGTCAGGAACTGCCGGAAACTGCCACCCGTGAGCCAGACAAAGCCGATCAGAAACGCCATCCCGATGCTGGCGCGGATCAGGATCACTTGATGCAGGGGATAAGCCCCCGACAGCGCCTTGATCGCCACGTCATTGATCGAAAGCGTCGCCGATCCGCCAAGGGCGAGCAGCAATCCGGCAAGGGTAGAACGCGGGGCGTAACGGGTGGTCGGGCGCATGGTGCCCTCAATCTGGGCGGGGCTTTGCGCTGCGTCTGTCCTTTGCGCGACATCGGGCAGGTCAAACCCACCCTGCCGCTTGCCCCCAAGGCCTGCCGCCCGCTAGAAGCAAAGCCAAGACCAGACTGTGAAAGGCCGCCGCCATGTCAGCACCCAAACCCGTCGTCCTGTGCATCCTTGATGGTTGGGGGCTGACTGACACGCGCGAGTATAACGCGCCTGCCTTGGCGAACGTGCCGACGTTCAACCGGCTGTGGGCGGATTGCCCGCATGCCACACTGATCACGCATGGCCCGGATGTCGGCCTTCCCACCGGGCAGATGGGCAATTCCGAGGTCGGGCACACCAACATCGGCGCAGGCCGTGTGGTGGCGATGGACCTTGGCGCGATTGATCTGGCGGTCGAGGATGGGTCGTTTGCTGTCAATCCGGCGCTTTTGGACTTTGCGGCACGGGTCAAGGCGGCGGGGGGCGTGGCGCATCTGATGGGGGTGGTGTCTGATGGCGGGGTGCACGGCCACATCAGCCACGTCATCGCCGCCTGCCGCGCCATCACCGCTTTGGGTGTGCCCGTGGCGCTGCATGCGATCACCGATGGGCGGGATGTCGCGCCGTCCTCGGCGGCGCGGTTCATGGCTGATTTGGTCGCCGCACTGCCCGCAGGTGCGAAGGTGGCGACGGTCACGGGTCGCTATTGGGCGATGGACCGCGACACGCGATGGGAACGCGTCGTGCGCGCCTTTGATGCCTTTGTGAATGCGCGGGGCGAGCATGCGACGGATGCCAATGCCGCCGTTGCCGCATCCTATGCCAAGGGCGAAACCGACGAATTCCTCGCCCCCACCGTGATCGGGGATTACCAAGGGGCCAAGGATGGTGACGGCTTCTTCTGCCTGAACTTCCGCGCCGACCGTGCGCGTGAAATCCTTGCCATGCTGGCTGACCCCGCCTTTGACGCCCATCCCACCGGCCCGCGCCCCACATGGTCGGCGCTGCTGGGAATGGTGGAATACTCCAGCGCCCACAACGCCTACATGGCGACGGCCTTTCCGAAACGGTCGCTGGTGAACACCTTGGGCGAATGGGTGGCGGCGCAAGGCAAGACCCAGTTCCGACTGGCCGAGACGGAAAAATACCCCCATGTGACCTTCTTCCTCAACGGCGGGCGCGAGGTGCCTTTTGCGGGTGAGGATCGCTTCATGCCGCAATCGCCCAAAGTCGCGACCTATGACCTGCAACCCGAAATGTCGGCCCCCGAAGTGGCAGATCAACTCGTCGCCGCCATTCAGCGCGGCTATGACCTGATCGTCGTCAACTTCGCCAACCCGGATATGGTCGGCCATACCGGCATCCTGCCCGCCGCCATCAAGGCGGTCGAGGCGGTGGATCATGGCCTATCCCGTGCCGTGGCCGCGCTGGAAAAGGCAGGCGGCGCGATGATCGTGACGGCGGACCATGGCAATTGCGAACAGATGTGGGACCCCGTGACCAATGGGCCGCACACCGCCCATACGCTGAACCCGGTGCCGGTGATCCTTGTCGGCGGTCCGGCAGGGGCAACTTTGCGCCAAGGGCGCTTGGCTGATCTGGCCCCCACGGTGCTGGCCTTGATGGATCTGCCGCAACCGGCAGAGATGACCGGGCAAAGCCTGCTGCAATGATCCTGCGCGCAGCCGCCATCCTGTGCTGCCTCGCCCTGCCCTTGCGGGCGGAAACGGTGGCCGATCAGGCGGCGCGGGCGTCGGTGGCACTGACAGAGGCGGTTGCAAAGCTGCAAGAGGCTGAAAGCGCCAAGAACCGCGTGGCCGCCCTGACGACCACGATCCGCGCCTATGAGGATGGCCTCGCCGCATTGCGAGAGGCGCTGCGCCAAGCCGCGCTGCGCGAGGCCGAACTGACCCTGCGCTTTGACGCCGAGCGCGACCGCATCGCGCAACTGACCGGGGTTCTCAGCCAGCTTGAGGCCGCGCCGGGGCCGATGCTGCTGCTGCATCCGTCAGGCCCGCTCGGCACTGTCCGGTCAGGGATGATCCTTGCCGATGTCACCCCGTCCTTGCAGCTTGAGGCCGAACAGTTGCGGGGGGAACTGACCGAACTCAAGGCGTTGCAAGACCTGCAAATCTCGGCCGGGGGCACGCTCAGCCGGGGGCTTTCGGCGGCGCAGGCGGCGCGCACGGCACTGTCGCAGGCGATTTCAGACCGCACGGAACTGCCCAAACGCTTTACCGAAGACCCGGAGACGCTGAAGAACCTGCTGGAAAGCGCCGATACGCTGGATGCCTTTGCCGCAGGCCTCGCCCCCACCGCCAATGACACCGAAGATTTCGCCGCCGCCAAGGGCCGCCTGCCCCTGCCCGTCATGGGCACCCTGCTGCGCGCCAGCGATGAGGCGGATGCAGCGGGCGTCAGCCGCCCCGGCCTGACCTTTGCCACCCGCCCCCGCGCGCTGGTCACATCCCCCTGGCCCGCCACAATCCGCTATCGCGGCCCGCTTCTGGACTACGGAAACGTGATGATCCTGGAACCCGGCGGGGACTATCTTCTGGTTCTGGCCGGACTTGATACCGTCTATGGCGAGGTGGGAGAGGTTGTTGCAGCGGGCGCACCACTGGGCCTGATGGGCGGGGATGATCCGGCGGCTGCCGATCTTCTTGCCTCGGCCCAAGAAGGTGGTGGCGCACGCGAGACGGAAACGCTTTACTTGGAACTCAGACACGGCGCGGACCCGGTTGATCCGGCAGAATGGTTCGCGGTCAGGAAGGAATAGATCGGGAATGAGAAAGTTCGTCATCGCCGCATTGTGTGGCAGTGTCGCCGGGGCGCTTGTGGCGACCCAGCTTGCCGGGCCGCTGATGGCCCAAGAGGCGAAGCCCGAAACCACCGTCTACGAACAGCTTGACCTGTTCGGTGACATCTTTTCCCGCATCCGCGCGCAATATGTCGAAGAGGTGGACAGCCAAAAGCTGATCGAAGCCGCGATCAACGGCATGCTCACCTCGCTTGACCCGCATTCCAGCTACATGCCGCCCGAAGATTTCGATGACATGCAGGTGCAGACGCGCGGCGAATTCGGCGGTCTGGGCATTGAGGTCACGCAGGAAGACGGCTTCGTCAAGGTCGTCTCCCCCATGGATGGCACCCCCGCCGACAAGGCCGGAATCGAAGCGGGCGACTTCATCACCCATGTGAACGGCGAAAGCGTGCAAGGGCTGATGCTGGACGAAGCCGTTGACATGATGCGCGGCGAAGTCGGGTCCGAAATCATCGTCACCGTGGTGCGCGAAGGCGTGGATGAACCCTTTGACGTGTCGATCATCCGCGACACCATCAAGGTCACCGCCGTGCGGTCGCGCGTGGTGGGCAAGACGGTTGTGCTGAAGATCAACACTTTCAACGACCAGACCACCCCCGGCCTGAAAGAAGGCATGGAGAAATCCATCAAGGAACTGGGCGGCATGGAAAATGTCGACGGCTTCGTCGTCGATCTGCGCAACAACCCCGGCGGCCTGTTGACCGAGGCGATCAGCGTCGCCGACACCTTCCTCGACAAGGGCGAAATCGTCTCGACCCGTGGGCGTGACGCGGCGGATGGCGAACGCTTCAACGCCACAACGGGCGATGATGCCAAGGGCAAGCCGATCGTGGTCTTGATCAACGGCGGGTCGGCATCGGCATCGGAAATCGTGTCGGGTGCCTTGCAGGACCATCGCCGCGCCATCGTGGTGGGGACCAAATCCTTTGGCAAAGGCTCGGTCCAGACCGTGGTGCCGCTGCGGGGCGAAGGCGCGATGCGCCTGACCACGGCGCGGTATTACACGCCCTCGGGCCGGTCGATCCAATCCTTGGGCGTGATGCCCGACATCGTGGTGAACCAGCCGCCGCCAAAAACGCCCGAGGAACTGGAAGCAGAGGCGAAACTGGCCGAGGAAGAATCCCGCATGCGGACCGAAGCTGATCTGCGCGGCGCGATCAGCAACGATTCCATGACCGAAGATGAAAAGCGCCTGTTGGAAGAAGAGCGCACCAAGGTCGAAGAAACCGCGAAACTGCGGGACGAGGATTATCAACTCGCCTATGCGGTGGACATCATCAAGGGGCTGGCCATCGGTGCCATGCCCACGCCGTAACCTGAAAGGACGGGGGGAGTCATGCCCCCCGGATCGCCATGACCATTGACCCCTCCACCCTGCCCTACCGCCCCTGCGTCGGGATCACCCTGATCAACGCCAAGGGCGAGATCTTTGCTGGCCAGCGTTTGGATGCCACCGTCGCCGCATGGCAAATGCCGCAAGGCGGCATTGATGACGGTGAAAAGCCGCGTGAGGCGGCGTATCGAGAGCTATGGGAAGAAACCGGCGTCACGGCGGACAAGGTAGAATTCCTGTCCAAGACCGCCGATTGGGTGACCTATGACCTGCCGCCCGAGCTTTTGGGCAAGGTCTGGGGCGGCAAATATCGCGGGCAGAAACAGAAATGGTTCCTGTTCCGCTTTACCGGCACGGATGCCGATATCCGCATCGACAGCGAACACCCGGAATTCGCCCGCTGGCGCTGGATTGGCGCCGCCGAGATGGTCGCCTCCATCGTGCCGTTCAAACGCGCAGTCTACGACTCGGTGGTGGCAGAATTCCGCCCCCACCTTGCGCCTTGATCACTGGGCAGCGACCGCAGCCCCGGTCACCATGTCCTGCACCATCGGGATGACCGCTTCGCCATACAGGCGGATGCCCTCCATCAGCGTTTCATGCGGCATCGGGCCGGTGGCGTATTTCATGTCAAACCGCGTGACCCCCAGCGCCATCACTGCGCTGGCAATCTTTTTCGCCACGGTTTCCGGGCTGCCGACATAAAGCGAA
Organism: Rhodobacteraceae bacterium PARR1; assembly: GCA_002256185.1. Lineage (GTDB taxonomy): Bacteria > Pseudomonadota > Alphaproteobacteria > Rhodobacterales > Rhodobacteraceae > Paragemmobacter. The sequence goes on from NKIT01000035.1 coordinate 25,896, forward strand.
CCGTGCTGGATTTCCGCCATGAAGCGTTCCGCCGTGGTGGGGGGCCAGCCGCGCTCACGCCCGATGCGATCATACATCGCGCGGTAATGCGGCCAAAGCTGCTCTGCCGCCAGTTCATCCGTCGCGGCAACATGGCCGGGAGAGTGGATGCCAATCGGCTTCACATCCCGCCCCATTTGCGCGCAGGCGCGGTGATACAGGTCGACATAGGGTTTGAACCGGCGCGGATCGCCACCGATGATCGCCAGCATCAGTTGCAGGTCCTGCCGCACCACCCGCACCACCGATTCCGGACTACCCCCCACACCGACCCAGACGGGCAGCGGGGAGGACAGCGTCGGAAACACGCGCTGGCGGGTCAGGGCGGGGCGGATTTGGCCCTGCCACGTCACCTCAGGCTCGCGCACCAGACGGGCGAAGAGGTCCAATTTTTCCTCGAATAACACCTCGTAATCTTCCAGCGCATGACCAAACAGCGGGAAACTTTCGGTGAACGACCCCCGGCCCACGATCACCTCTGCCCGGCCATTCGACAGGGCGTGCAGGGTGGAAAAGCGCTGGAACACCCGGATCGGATCATCAGACGACAGCACGGTTACCGCCGACCCCAGCTTGATCCGGCTGGTCCGCGCTGCGATGGCGGCAAGGACCACTTCAGGGGCAGAGACGGTAAAATCCTCGCGGTGATGTTCGCCGATGCCGATGAAATGGATGCCCACCTGATCGGCCAGCACGGCCTGATCGACCACATCGCGCAAGACCGCATCCTGCGGCTTCATCACGCCATCCGCGCCCAGTGCGGTGTCGCCAAAGGTATCAAGGCCCAGTTCGATCTGCATGGCAAAGCCCTTTCCTGTTGACCCCAAGATAGGGGGCAAGCCCAGCTCCCGAAACCCCCAGTCGCGCAGGGACAGGGTTTACCGGTGCACAGCCCTAGGCCACATCCCGCGCCAGCAATTGCCCGGCGGGGCCGCCCATCACCTCAAACCGGCTGATCTTGCGCACAAGGTCTGACAGTTTGGCACTGCCATAGGTGCGGGTGTCGAAATCGGGGTTCGCTTGGGTGATGTATTGCCCGACTTGGCCCAGCGAATACCATTCGCCCTCAGGATCAATCGCGCGCATGGCGGCGATGATCAGTGGGATGGCCTTTTGCGGCGGCTCTTTCGCAGGACGGCCCTGCGGTTTGGGTTCCGGCTTGGCCGACACATCACCCGCCACTGTCACCACGGGCTCTTCCGGCAGATCATAGCTGCCGAGGTTTTCGACGTAGATGAACCGCTTGCAGGCCATGCGGAACGCCTCGGGCGTTTTCTTCTCGCCGATGCCGTAAACGTCCAAGCCCTGTTCGCGGATGCGCGCAGCCAGTCGGGTGAAATCGCTGTCGGAACTGACCAGCACAAAGCCGTCGAACAACCCCGAATGCAGGAAATCCATCGCCGCGATCACCAAACCGATGTCGCTGGCATTCTTGCCCTTGGTGTTGGAAAACTGCTGGTCCGCGACAAGGCCAAGCGAGGCCACCTTCTTCGCCCAACCCGCCAAACGCTGTGCCGACCAGTCGCCATAGATGCGGCGCACCGATGCCTCGCCCAAGGATGCGATCTCTTCAAAGATGGCCTCGGCATGGCTTGACGGCACATTGTCAGCGTCGATCAGAACGGCAAGACGGGGGGCGCGGGGGTCGGGCATGAGAACTCCTGTGTCCAGACTGTCATGCCGCAAAGCAGGGCCTGCGGAAAGGCAATTCGGCGCTCAGGCCACCAGTGCGACGGCCTGCGCGCCCAGCACCGCCAAAGAATCCCCCGGCGCAATGCCCAACAAAAGCCCGCGCTGCCCGGCATTGATCCAGACTTTGGGCGCGCCACAGGCCGCCACCTCAACCGCCGTTGGCACAGCGCGCTTCTGCCCAAAGGGGCTGATCCCGCCCACTTTGTAGCCCGTCAGCTTTTCCGCCTTGGCAGGTGGCATCATCGCCGCAGCCTTGCCGCCAAAGGCCGCCGCCACCTTTTTCATCGACAATTGCCGGTCGGAGGGGATGACACAACAGGCAGGCTTGCCATCCACTTCAATCATCAAGGTCTTCAGCATCAGCGCCGGATCAATCCCCAAGGCCGCTGCGGCTGCCAGCCCCACCGCCTCGGCGTTCGGGTCATAATCATAGGGGTGCAGCGTCACGGCCACCCCCTTTGCCGCCAGCATCTTCAAACCTTGGGTCGCAGCCACTGCCCCTGCCCCCTTCCCCGT
>NKIT01000036.1 GCA_002256185.1 Rhodobacteraceae bacterium PARR1
CTCGGTCGTGGCGAGGTCCGCATGGCCCATTAGCAACTGGATTACCCGCAGATCGGCCCCCCCCGCCAAAAGATGCGTGGCAAAGGCATGGCGCAGGGTGTGAGGCGTGACCTTTGACGGATCGACGCCGCCCTGCACCGCGAAATCCTTGGTCATCAGATAAAAGTGCTGCCGCGTCAGATGGCCATCCGCGCCGTTGCCGGGGAACAGGAATTTTGACGCCGGACGCCCCACCTTGCGCGCCGCCGCGTCATCGGCATCGCGTTGCACCAGCCATGCGGCCAGCGCCATCCGGGCGGGGGTGGACAGCGGGACCATCCGCTCCTTGCCACCTTTGCCACGCACAAGGATCATCTTCGGATCACCCCGCGCCGCAGCCACGGGCAGTTCGACCAGTTCGGACACGCGCATGCCGGTGGCGTAAAGCACCTCCATCAGGGCGGTGTTCCTGATGCGTTCGGCGGGTGTTCTGCCTTTTCCCCGTGCTGCATCCAGAAGACGTTCCACCTCATCAAGGCTCAGGCTTTGCGGCAGGCGTTGTGTGGCACCGGGGCCCTTGATGCGGATGGCGGGATTGTCGTCGCGCCAGCCTTCGTCATGGGCAAAGCGGTAAAGCTGGCGGATGGCCGACAGGCGGCGGGCGCGGGTGGCCTTGGACAGGCCCTGTGCGTCACACCAGACAAGGTAATCTTCCACCGTTTCGCGCGCGGCGGTGGCAAGTGCCATCCCCCGGCCTGCCAGCCAATCGGCGTAGTCCTTAAGATCGCGACCATAAGCCAGACGCGTGTTGCGCGCGGCATCGAGTTCCGCGGCCTGCGCGTCAAGGAAAGTGGAAATCCAGCGGGCATCGGTGGCACTGACCATCCCCTATCCCCGCCGTTCCAGCAGCATCAATTCCAGCGCGGTGCGGCGGGCCACCCCGTCAAGGCCCACGCGGCGCAGCAGGGTCAGACCTTCGGTCACGCCGTCCAGATCACCCTGCAAGCCGGTCTCGATCGCCTCGATCGCGCCAAGGATCGCCTCTCCCAGCCGGTTGTCGGCCAAAAGCGCGGTTTGCGCCCGGGTAAGGTCCGCGCCGGTAAAGGCTGGCGTGATGGCGCGGCCCAAGGTGTCAGGCGCGGTGGTGCCTGAAAGATCGCCCTTGGCCAGCCCCAGCAGAAAGGCCGCGCGTCCCGTGGCCCCGGTCGGAGTAGTGGCCGGAGTAGTGGCCGGAGTAGTGGCCGGGGTGGTGGCCGCGGTTGCAGCCGGGGTGGCGGCAATGTCGGTATAGGCGGGCGACAGAAGGCCGACGTCAAAGGCGATTCCCGCCGCCTCTCCGTCCAGCGTCACGGTTTGCAGCGGTTGGCCGTAAAGTTCGGCAAAGGGCACCTCAAGCTCTGCCCCGGTCATCTGGTCCCAGACCGCGGGCAGGGCGCGGGCGATGGCACCGGCATCGCCCGCCGCCATCGCGGCATCAAAGGCGCGGAAGGTGGCAACACGGTCCCAAACCCCGCCCGAAGCTGCGGGTTTGCGTTCCGTGTAAAGCCCCAAGAGCACATTTGCGGGCAGGGCCCCCGCACGGGCCAGCCGTTCTGCCGCCTCGATCTGGGCTTTCCAACCGGCGGCGGGGCGCAGTTCGGCATGGGCAAAGGCCAAGGGCAGGGTGTTGGTGGGCAAGGGTTCGCCAATCGCCTCAAACATCCGCCATGCAAGGGGGGTGACGCGCTCGGGCACGGGCAGGGGAGGCTCACCCTCATAAAGGTCAGGATCAAGGAAGCGCGACAACAGCGCGTTTTCTTCCGCCGTCACATATCCCAGCGCCTGACCCGTGCGTAGCGTCAGCGCGGCGGCATTCCAATCGCCTGACCGCGCAAGGCAAAAGATGCGCGCTGGAAAGGTGGGGGCGAGTTGCGGTGAGGCGACCATGGTCTTGCACCCCGTATCCTCATTCCCCGTCAGCAGGTCCACGTCAAAGCTGCGGCGGAACAGTTCGGGGTCGTTCACCACGGCGGCGGCATCGATCAAGGCCCGTGCCTGATCCAGCGCGCCAAGGTCCAGCAACTTGTCCACCCGCGCGATCAAGACGCCATTGCCCGGCCCGGCATCGGCGGGCGGGTCGCTTTCGGCCAGCAGGATTGTGAGCAGCAGCCCGCGCAGCGACGGCAGGGTCTGCAACCGTTCCCGCCCTATGGCGGCAACAATGTCCGAAGTCTTGCCCAAGCCCCATAGCGCGGGCGGCAGGCCCGTCACCTGCGGCGGCAACAGACCTGTTGCATTGGCCGAGGTGCCGCCGATGACGGATACCGACACATCCTCGGGGACAGGGCCGCGTGTGGCGGTGGCGGGCAGGTCTGGCGAAGGCGTGCTTTTGCCGCCCTGCGGCGGGGCCACGACGGATTGCGACAGCCAGTCGATGGCGGAAAGCGGTTGTTCGGCCTGTGCCGTGGTGGCGACAAGGCTTGCGATCAGGAAAGCTGTGACCCCGATCCAGTCAATCGGCATTCAGCGTCACCGGCACCTTCACCTCGCCCTGCGCAGGGGACAGGTCCGCCAGATAGGCGTATCCGGTCAAGCCGATGAACCCCAGAACCGCCAACACCAGCAAAGCCTTGAAGATGCGTCCCATGTTGCACTGCCTTTCCCGCGCCCTTGCCGCACGATTCCCGTCCGGCGGGTGTTTTTCCCTCCGGTCCTGAACCGCGGCTGAGCGCGCGATCCGGTCCGGTTTCGCGGCTGCGTCCGATACGTCGCCGCCTGCTATGGGTCAGATACAATGTTTGCCCGCCGCGTGCATCCCTTTCGCAGCGAAAATATGTGGCAATCCGGTCAAGATCACGCCATTGAAGGGAAAATGCGCGCTTTCCGTCTCAGTCTGCGGATCGCGTTCCGGCGCAGGGAACCAAAGGTATGGACCGGTTGAAGAAGACCGTCGTGATGGTCGGCATGATGGGGGCGGGAAAGACAGCGGTGGGCACGGCCCTTGCCCGGCTTTTGGGCGTGCCGTTCCTTGATTCGGACGAAGAAATCGTGCGCGCCGCCAATCGTTCGATTGCCGAAATCTTTGAACGCGACGGTGAGCCTTTCTTTCGGGCGCGGGAGACAGAGGTTCTCAGCCGCCTGTTGACCGGCAGCCCCTGCGTGCTGTCCACCGGCGGCGGGGCGTTCTTGTCCGACACCAACCGCGCGCTCATTGCCGAGTCTGGCGTGTCGGTGTGGCTGCGGGCGGATCTTGATCTCTTGTGGCAGCGCGTGCGGCACAAGACGACGCGGCCTTTGCTGCGCACCGACAACCCGCGCGAAACCCTGACCCGCATTTACGAGGCCCGCGTGCCGGTCTATGCGCTGGCCGACCTTGCGGTGGACAGCGCCCCCGACCTGTCGGTCGAGGATATGGCGCGCAAGGTGGTCGTCCGATTGGGCGACCGTCAGGATGTGCTGGAAAGGGCCTGAGATATGGGAATCGACGTCGTACCGGTCGCGCTTGGGGCGCGATCCTATGAGGTGCGGATCGGCTCTGGCCTGATCGACCGCGCCGGGGCTGAAATCGCGCCCCTGCTGCGCCGCAAGAAGGCCGCCATCATCACCGATGAAACCGTGGCCGCCGCGCATCTGGCGCGTTTGGTCGCGGCTTTGGAGGCCGAGGGGATCACCGTGTCGTCTTTGGCTTTGCCGCCGGGGGAATCGACCAAGGGGTGGGAGCAATTCGCCCGCGCCGTCGAATGGCTGCTGGAACAAAAGATCGAACGCCGCGACATGGTGGTGGCCTTTGGCGGCGGGGTGGTCGGTGATCTGGTGGGCTTTGCCAGCGCCGTGATGCGGCGGGGCGTGCGCTTCGTGCAAATCCCGACGACGCTGCTGGCGCAGGTCGATAGCTCTGTCGGGGGCAAGACCGGGATCAACACGGCGCAGGGCAAGAACCTTGTCGGGGCGTTCCATCAGCCATCGCTCGTGCTGGCGGATATTGATGTGCTGGGCAGTTTGCCACCGCGTGACCTGCTGGCGGGCTATGGTGAGGTGGTGAAATACGGTCTGCTCGGCGATGCCGCGTTCTTTGACTGGCTTGAGGCGCATGGACCCGCTTTGGCGGCAGGGGACAGGGCTGCGCGGCATTACGCGGTCAAACGCTCGGTCCAGATGAAAGCCGGGATCGTCGAACGTGACGAGACCGAAGAGGGTGAGCGCGCCCTTCTGAACCTTGGCCACACCTTTTGTCACGCGTTGGAAAAGGCCACGGGATACGGAGACCGCCTGCTGCACGGCGAAGGCGTCGCCATCGGCTGCGCATTGGCGTTTGAGCTGTCCCAACGTCTGGGACTGTGCGCGCAAGAGGCCCCCAGCCGTGTGCGCGCGCATCTGCGGGCGATGGGGATGAAGGTCGATCTGGCCGATATTGCCGGGGATTTGCCGTCGGCGGCAGAATTGGTCGCGCTGATGGGGCAGGATAAGAAGGTGGTGGACGGCAAGCTGCGCTTCATCCTTGCGCGCGGGATTGGCGAGGCTTTTGTCGCCGATGACGTGCCGCCAGATTTGGTGACGGCGCTGCTGGCCGAGGGCTTGCGCGGTCGGTAAGCGTCGCGCGTGGTGAGCTGTCAGAAGCGGGGGGTTGAAACCCCCCCCCGTGGGGTATTTGGGCCAAGATGAAACGCAAGGCGGACTTGCTTGGGCGGGACCGGACGTCTAGCACGAGTTACCTTTGACAGGCTGCGCCATGAAGATCGACCTGCCCGCGCGGCGCCCCAGACGGCGCATCAACCTCACGCCGATGATCGACGTGGTGCTGATGCTTTTGGTGTTCTTCATGATGGTGTCGCGCTTTGGCGGCACGCAGGGGATTGGTCTGACCGTGGCGTCAGGGCAGGGTACGGCTTGGTCGGGGCCGCCGCGTCTGGTTGATCTTGGGGCGGAAGGGGTTCGGCTGAACGGCATCGCTGTGACGCTGGAGAGCTTGCCTGCGGCGCTGGGGCCTTTGATGGTTTCGCCGGATGATCCGGTGATTTTGCGGACGGACGAGGGTGCCTCGGTTCAGGGGCTGGTCGATGCGATGACGGCGTTGCGGGGCGCGGGGATCGGGAACCTGATCGTGGCGGGGTCCGAATGAGGCTGCCTGCCCCTGCCAGACGTGCCTTGCCGGATTCGCTGCTGCCGATGATCGATGTGGTGTTGTTCCTGATCGTGTTTTTCATGATCGCCTCGGAATTCGCCCCGACGGAGCCGTTCTCCGTGGCGGTGCCAGAAGCGGCGGCAGAGACGGCGCGGGGGGAGTTCACGCTGTTTCTCTCTGCCGCCGGGGACTGGGGGTTTGTCGGTCCGGATGGGGTGGTGGTGACGGGCGAGGGCGCTTTGGCCGCGCTGGATGCTGCGCGGGACGCGCTTTGTGCTGCCAAGGATTGTGTGGCGGAGCCGCCGGTTTTGCTGGTGAAAGCCGACCTTGCCGCGCCTGCGGTTACCTTGGCCAAGATGCTGCCGCAGGTTCAGGGGTTTGGTGAGGTGCGGTTGCTGACGGTGGGGGGGTGATGCGCGATCAGAAATCGTCCAGCGGACGATTTCCGCGAAGAACGCCCGGCCCGTGGCCGGGCCGCGAGGCTGTGTGCACCCCGATCCTTTGGGCATCGGGGCAATCCTGATCGTAGTGATAGTTGGCCCTTACTGATGCCGCAGCGCCTCGATCGGGTCCAGCCGTGCGGCGCGGCGGGCGGGGAAGAAGCCGAAAACCACCCCCACCACCGCCGAAAAGCAGAACGCCAGCACGACCACCGACAGGCTGGGCGCGAAGGGGATCGACATGAAGACAGACCCGCCATAGGCCAGCCCCAGCCCGACCGCGATGCCGATGACACCGCCGAGGATCGACAGCACCACCGCCTCGACCAGAAACTGCGTCAAGACCTGACCGGATGTCGCCCCTACCGCCAGCCTGATCCCGATCTCGCGCGTGCGTTCGGTCACGGACACCAGCATGATGTTCATGATCCCGATCCCGCCCACAAGCAGGCTGACAGCCGCGACCGATGACAGCATGCCCGCAAGGACGGAGTTGATCGAGTTCAGCATCGACGCGATCTGTTTCATGTCGGTGACGCTGAAATTGTCCTCTTCGCCCAGTTCGATGCGGCGGCGTTCGCGCAGCAGGGTCTCGATCTCGCGGATGCCGCGTTCGGATGTCAAGTTGGGGGCCAAGGTCACGCCGATGCTGTCCACCGTATTTCCCCCTGCCAAGCGGCGTTGCACCGCGCGAACAGGCATCCAGACGATGCTGTCCTGATCCTGCCCGAAGGTGCCCGCGCCTTTGGGCGACAAAAGGCCGATCACCGAACAGGCCACCCCCTTGATGCGGATGGTCTGATCCACGGGATCACCGCTGCCGAACAGCGCCTTTCGCACGGTTTCCCCGATCACGCAGACGGCGGAACCTGCTTTTTCCTCGACCGGGGAAAACACCCGCCCCTTGGCGATGGTCCAGCCCCCCACCTCAAGCTGTGCTGCGGCCACGCCGTTGACGCTGCTTTGCACGTTCAGATTGCCACTCACCACGGTTTGTGAGGTCTGCACCTGTGGTGAGACGGACCCGATCACCGACAGCCGCGCCAGCGCTTCGGCATCGCGCAGGGTAAAGCGGGGGGAGGAGTCGCGCGTGCCCGGTCCCATCTGCCGCCCCGGACGGATCGACAGCACGTTGTTGCCAAGGCTGGCCACGTTCGCCGCCACCTGCGCCGATGAGCCCTGACCGATGGTCACCATGGCGATGACGGCAGCGACGCCGATCACCACGCCCAAGACCGTCAGGAAAGAGCGCAGCTTGTTGCGGATGATGGCGCGAAAGGCCAATCGGACGGTTTCCCACAGCATCAGGCGGCACGCTCCTTGACAGGTTCGTCGCGGGTGATCTTGCCATCGGTAAAGACCACCAGACGGCGGGCATAGGCGGCGATGTCCTCTTCATGCGTGACCATGACGATGGTGATCCCCTCATCCCGGTTCAGCTTTTGCAACAGGGTCAGAATCTCATGGCTGCGCTGGCTGTCGAGGTTTCCGGTGGGTTCATCAGCCAAGATCAACATCGGATCACCCGCCAAGGCCCGCGCAATCGCGACGCGCTGTTGCTGGCCGCCTGAAAGCTGCGACGGGTCATGATCGCCGCGCCCCGTCAGCCCCACCTTGTCCAAGGCGGCGCGGGCGCGGGCGCGGCGTTCTTCGGGCGGTTGGCCTTTGTAGATCAGGGGGAGTTCGACATTCTCCAGCGCCGTGGTACGGGCCAGAAGGTTGAAGCCCTGAAACACAAAGCCAAGGAAGCTGCGCCGGATCAGCGCGCGCTGGTCATTGTCCAAGCTTTGGATTTCTGCGCCGTCAAACAGAAACTTGCCATGCGTCGGGCGATCCAGACAGCCGATGATGTTCATCGTGGTGGACTTGCCCGACCCTGACGGTCCCATGATGGCCACGAACTCGCCGCGCTGGATGGTGAGGTCCACATTGTCCAAGGCGCGCACCAAGGCCTCGCCGCTGCCATAGCTGCGGTGGATGCCTTGAAGCTGGATCAGGGGGGCAGGGGTCATCGCGCACTGCTCTGGTCGGTGATGATGGCATCGCCTTCGGACAGGTCGTCCGAGGTGACGGCGGAATGACTGCCGTCGCTGTCCATCACGTTGACCGCCACCTCAACCGGGGTGCCGCCTTGCAGCACCCAGACAGAGCGGCCCGTGCCGGTGCCCTGATCGCCGCCCCTTGGCCCGCGTGGCATGATGAAACCGATCAAGCCCCGACCGCCGCTGCTGGCGGTTTCCTGCACCGGCGGTGCATAGCGCAGCGCGGCGTTGGGGACCAACAGCGCATCGGCGCGTTCTGAAACGGTGATCACCGCCGTCGCCGTCATTCCGGGGCGCAGCAGACCTTCGGGATTGTCCACCGACAGGATCGCCTTGTAGGTCACGATATTGTCGGTTTCTTCGGGCGCTTGGCGCACTTGGGTGATGGTGGCGGGAAAGCTGCGGTCGGGGTGGGCATCGACGGTAAAGACCGCCTTTTGCCCCACGGCGACACGGCCAATGTCAGCCTCATCGACATCCACGCGCAATTCCATCCGCGTCAGGTCTTCGGCCAGCGTGAAGAGCACCGGCGTGTTCAGGCTGGAGGCCACGATCTGCCCCGCCTCTACCGCGCGGTTCAGCACGATGCCATTGACGGGGGAGCGCAGGACGGTTTTTTCCACATCCGCGATGGCAAGTTCCAGATTGGCCTCGGCCAAGGTCAGATCGGCGCGGGCGATGTCAACGGCGGCGGTGGCGCGGGCGGCGGCGGCCTGAAAGCTGACCAGCGACTGACGGGCCGACACACCGCGACGGTCGAGTTCCTGTTGCTGGGTCAGATTGGCCTCTGCCTCTGCCGCCGACGCCTCGGCCTGTGCCAGACGGGCTTTCGCCCCGGTCAGTTGCGCCTCGGCGTTGGTGCGTTGCGCCTTTACCTTGGTGTCATCCAGCCGCGCCAAGACCTGCCCCACGGTGACGGGATCGTTGAAATCCACCTCGACCGTGGCCAGCGTGCCCGACAGTTCCGACGACACATCCACCTGTGTGGTGGGCTGCACCGATCCGGTGGCGGTGACGGTCACGTTCAGGCTGCCGATACTGGCCGCTTCGGTGGTGTAGGTGATGCCGGGACTGGCGGCCTGACCCTGCCACCACCATCCGGCCCCCGCCGTCAGCGCCAGAACCAGCGCCACGACCCACGGCCAGCGGCGGCGCTTGCCCTTGGTTCGGGCGAGGATGGCCGAGAGGTCAGGGCTTTGGGTGGCGGGCGCGGTCATGAAAACGGTCTTTCGTCAGGGCGTGCCGGGCCGAATGCGGGACCGGTGCACATGCTACGCCCTGACGTGGCTCATCCGTCGCCGGTTTCCAACCCGATCAGAAGAAAATGTCGTCCAGATCGTCCTTTGGTGCCGTTTGCGCGCCAGATTGTGATGGCGCGTGTGCAGTTGGGGCTTCGGCTTCGACGCCGACCAGCGCGTCATGCAGGTCGCGTTCGGACTGCATGGTGTAGCGCCGCCGAATCTCGGCCAGCACGGTGGCCGCTGTGCTGTCGGCAATCACCGGCAGGGCGGGTGGGGGCAGAGCGGCCAGCCGCGCCTGCATCACAAGCGATGCCGCTGCGACATCCTGCAGGCTGGCATGATAGCCCGACATCGTGTCCCGCGCCCCGCCCAAGGCTTGGCCAAGGCTTTGATCCGTGCTGCGGCAGACCGCCACCGCGCCCGAAAGGCAGGCGTCAATCCCGGCAAGCTGCGCCTGCAAGGCCCCGGCATTGGCCAGAAACGCCGCAAGCCCCGCGCGCAATTGGTCGATGCGATCCGATCCGGTCAGTGTCAGTTGGTCGCGGGTGCGGTCCAGCGCCACTTGCAGCCGCGCGGTGATGGCATCGCTTTCATCCGTCAGATGGCGCAGCCATTGCGCCAGTTCCCGCAGCGACCGACCCTCTTCGCCCAGCTTGGCGCAGATCAGCACGGCATTCAGCCCCGACAGGCGCACCTGATGCGAGATTTGGCGCAGCCGGGTTTCCTGCATCAGTATCTTTTCGACCTGCACGCGTACATCCGACGCCATGCTGTCCAGATGCCCCAGATTGTCGCGCACAAGGTCCAGCCGCGCGTCAAGCTGCCCTGCGGTGGCCGAGCCGAGGTTCAGCATCACCACCCGTTCGCCCGCATGGCCAAAGTAGAAATCCGTCGCGGTTTTCAGCGCATCGCGCGCGCCATCCAGCACCGCTGAGATGCCTGCCACGGCCTCTGCGCCTTCATACCGCGCCTCGGTCAGGGCGGCTTGGGCCAGACGGTCGGCCAGTTGGACCAACAGCGCCTCGGTCGTGCCGTCCTCTGCCTGCTGCGACGACAGGGCCACGATCTCGCGCACGCGTTCCAGCCGCTGGCGGGTCGCATCGCCCGATTGCAGGCCGACGACCAGACGCGACACTTCGGCGAAGATGCCGCGCATCCGCACCGCCACCGCGTCCGAGGTGCGCAAAAGCTCGTCCTGACCGTCATGCACGGCTTGGCCTTGGGCGGCAAAGCGGGCGAGCGCGGGCAGAACCTCTTGTTTCAGGGCGGTTTGCAGGGTGACCGTCACCTCATCCATTGCGATCAGGCGGTTCAGGATGCCCGACATGGCCGCTTTGACGTCGTAAAGGCTGCCCTCGGCTTCGACCACCATATCGCTGAGCCGTTCCAGAAAGGCCGTGACCTGCGGGCGCGGCGGGATCAGGCGGCTGGCCTGAATTCGCGCGTTGATCGAGACATTGGCGATGGTGCGGACCACGCGGTCCATATCCTCATCCTCGACCCGGACCGAACGGACCACACGGCGCAACCCGGCGCTGCCTTGCAGAAAGCTGTCAAAGTCGCGTTCGATGGCGGTCAGTTCGGTCTTGGTCACCGACACGAGGTCCAAAAGCTTTGCCCCCTGTTCGGGGCTGAGCTGGCCTTGCATCTGGGCAAAAAGCCCCTGCATGGCGCGGATGGCATCGACCGCGGTTTCCAGCCTGGTTCCGGCAGTGACAAAGGTGCTTTCCGTGCGCGACAGCACCCGGTCCAGCAGGCCGGTCACGGGGTCGGCGTCCTGCGCGGTCAGGCGGGAAAAGGCTGTCATGCGGCACCGACACGGCGGTTGCGGCCAAAGGCCATGATAGCGGCGGCCATCTTGCCCAAGGGAACGGTCTGGGCGGCACCGCCCATCGCCACGGCCTCACGCGGCATGCCATAGACGACGCAGCTTGCCTCATCCTGCGCGAGGGTGGGCGATCCCATCGTCCGCATCTCGACCATGCAGCGCGCGCCATCGTCGCCCATGCCGGTCAGGATGATCCCCATGGCATTGGCCCCCGCCGCCGTCGCGGCAGAGCGGAACAGCACATCCACCGACGGGCGGTGGCGGCTGACATAGGCCCCGTTCAACACCTGCGCGCGATAGGAATTGCCCGTGCGTTTCAGCAACAGGTGCCGGTCGCCCGGCGCGATCAGCACCTGACCTTGGGTCACGGTCTGGCCATCCACCGCTTCGGACACGGTCATGGCGCTGCCCTTGTTCGTCCGGTCGGCAAAGGTGCGGGTAAAGCCTTCGGGCATGTGCTGCACGATCAGGATGCCCGGCGCATCGGCGGGCAGGGCCTCCAGCACCACGCGCAAGGCCTCGGTCCCGCCGGTCGAGGCCCCGATGACGACGATGGGCTCGGTCACCGGCACCGGACGCAGCGCATTGGGCGGCGGCAGGATTTCATCCGCCGTCAGCTTTGGCCCCGGCGGTTTCAGACGGTCCGCCACGATGGGCGCGGGCAGGCGGTGGGCGTTGCGGCTTTGGGCTGCGGCATGGATGGCGTCACAGACGCGGATCTGCGCCTCTTGCCGCGACAGCGCGTCACCGATCACGGGTTTGAGGATGACTTCGACGGCGCCAGCTTCAAGCGCGGCGAAACTTTGCTCAGAGCCGAATTCGGTGTGGCTGGAACAGACCACCACCGGCAGGGGGCGCTGTTCCATGATCCGTTTCAGAAAGGTCATCCCGTCCAGCCCCGGCAATTCAAGGTCCAGCAGGATGACATCGGGCAGTTGCGCCTTCATCAGCCGCACGGCGGAATAGGCGTCCTGCGCCGCGCCCATGACTGTCAGGCTGGAATCGCTTTCCACCAGCGACCGCAGCATCGTCCGCGCCGAAGTGGAATCGTCGACAATCAGAACCGAGATAGGCTGGCTGCGCTTGGGGATCATGGGTCAGATCTTCTGAAAAATGGTCGGTTTGACTTGGGTGAGTTGCGCATCGCGGACGACCATGCTTTCGGCGTGGCCCACGATCAGATAGCCGCGCGGGGCCAGATGCGACGCCAGCCGTTTCACGACGCGCTCTTTGTCGGCCTGATCGAAGTAGATCAGCACATTGCGCAAAAAGATCACGTCCACATCGTGGTCGACACCGTAGCGGTCATCCATCAGGTTCATGTGCCGAAACCGCACCTTGCGCCGTAGTTCGGGCACCACGCGCGCCTTGCCCGCCACCGAAGGATGCGCGCCGGTCAGAAAGTAGCGCGCCCGCAGATCGGCGGGGATGGTGGAGAGTTGATCGTCGTCATAGATCGCCTCGGCGGCGCGGTGCAGCATCCGGTTCGAGATGTCGGTGCCCAGCACGGCATAGTCAAAGGCCATGCCCCGGCGCTGCAATTCGGCCAGCACGATGGCCATCGTGAATGCCTCGGCCCCTTCGGACGAGGCCGCGCTCCACAGCTTCAGGCGCGGGCGCTGGCCTGCGGGCGTCCGGGCGATGCGGTCAGGAATGATCGTTGCCGCCAGCATGTCGAAATGCGCGGATTCGCGGAAGAAAGACGTTGTGTTGGTGGTGATCAGGTCGATCACATGGCGCAATTCTTCGTCCATGCCGGGCTGATCCATCAGCATCTGCAGATAGCTTTCCGTATCCGGCAGATCAAAGGCTGCAACACGCCGCCGCAACCGCTGTTCGATCAGATGGATCTTGGCCGGAGGCAGGCTGATGCCGGTCATCTGGCGGATCAGCGCGCGAAAGCGGTCGGCATGGGGGCCACCGCGCACCGTTGTCTCCGGAAATGACAGGGCAAAGTCGCCTTGCGTCATGCCGCTTCCTCGGTCACGGCCAGATCGACGCGGGCAAACAGGCGGTCAAGGTCAAGCACGCTGACCACCTGACCCTTGCAGCGCCCGATGCCCATCAGGGGGCTGCCCGCCCACCGCAGCATGTCTGCCTCGTCCAAGGGCTTCATCTCGCCATTGTCCAGCAGGGTGACTTCGATCACGCGGTCGGTCTTGACCCCGATCACCGCCTCTTGCCCGTCATGCCGGATGGCGACCACAAGGATACGCGATTGATGCGTATCCTCGGCATCCGGGCGACCCAGCAGGCGGCGCAGATCGACGACGGGGATATTCGCCCCGCGCAGGTCGATGATTCCCAACAGATGCGCGGGCGCGTTTGGCATGGCGGCGGTGGGGCGCAGGTCCAGAATTTCCTGCACGCGCCCCACCGGCACCGCGTATAGTGCGCCATCGGCATCAAAGGTGACAACATCTTGGATCAGGCTCATCTTCGCAATCCTCAGGCCACGTCACGGCGTTTGAAGCGGCGATCTTCGCCCGCCGCATCAACGCCCAGATCGAAATCGAAACCACCCGACTCGGTGGTGGGGGCGCGGCTTGCCGGTGCGATCTGGGCACGCAGGGGCGCCACCGGGCGCATCCGACCGTTGGAGACGCTGACCTTCGGGGCCACCGTTTCATCGACCTGAAAGAAGGCCACAGCGCCCGAGAGCGATTCCGCTTGCGCGGCCAGTTCTGCCGCACTGGTGGACAATTCCTCGGCAGCGGCGGTGTTCCCTTGGGTCACGCGGTCAAGCTGCTGGATCGCCAAGGAAATCTGGCTCGATCCCGTCGCCAGTTCGCGGGAGGCGACCGAAATCTCCGTGACCAAGGCCGAGGTTTTTTCGATATCGGGCACAAGGCTGGCCAGCATGTCGCCCGCGCTTGCCGCCGTCCGCACCGTGGATGCCGACAGGGACGAGATTTCCGCTGCCGCCATCTGGCTGCGTTCGGCCAACTTGCGCACCTCGGCGGCGACCACGGCGAAACCACGGCCATGCTCACCGGCACGCGCAGCCTCAACCGCGGCGTTCAGCGCCAGAAGGTCGGTCTGACGCGCGATTTCCTGCACGATCAGGATGCGGTCCGCGATGGTCTGCATGGCACCCACCGCTTCGGCCACGGCCTTGCCACTGACGCGGGCATCGTCTGCCGATTTCAGTGCCATCTTTTCGGTCACCATCGCGTTGTCGGCGCTTTGCTTGATGTTGGCCGTCATCTGTTCGATCGCGGCCGAGGCTTCTTCGGTTGACGATGCCTGTTCCGTCGCGCCTTGCGACAGTTGTTCAGAGGTTGCGGCCATCTGGCTGCTGCCGCTGGACACGTTGCGCACTGCCAGCGTGACATCGCCCACCACCTCGCGCAGGCGCAGGACCATGGCGTTCAGGCTGTGAAGCAGGGTGGCAACCTCGTCGCTGCCCCTGACGGTCACGGTGTTGCGCAGATTGCCTGCGGCAACCGCTTCGGCCACGTCCATCGCACGCGCCAGACCCCGCGACAGGTTGATGATGATCCCAGCAGAGGCCCCGACCGCCCCGATCACCGAGGCGACGACCGTGCCGATCAGCGCCATGCGGGTAAAGGCATAATCCGCCTGTGTCTGTGCAACGGCATTCTCTGCGTCAGCGTCCAGATGGTCGCGCAGGTCGACCAAAGCCGCCGTCACATTCGACTGCAACACGACGCTGTCCAGCAAAAGCATGTCATTGGCCGCGTCCGACTGGCCGCTTTTGTCCAGTTCGAGGATTTTCTCATGCACTTCCGTCAGTTTGCCGTAGGCTGTGCGGAAGGTTTCAATCAGTTGCTTGTCTTCGTCGTCCATCTGCCCGGCCAGCGTGTCCAGATTGCTTTCGATCTTGGCCAGATATTCGGCCCGTTTGGCGGCCATGCGCTGCGGGCGGCTGGGGTCACTGGTCGATCCGCTGATCAGCGACTCGCGCACGTTGATGGCGATCTTCAGGTCTTGGGTGATGATGTCCTCGGCCACCAAGACCTTGGCGAATTCGCGGGTGATCAGATTGTTCAGGGCGTCGTGCTGTTCATCCAACCCACGCACGGCAAGGATCAGCGCGGCTGTGGTCAGGATAAGAACGAAACCGAAGGCCGAAATCAGTTTTGCCTTGATCGTCAACTTCATGGTCATTCGTCCTCGTTATGCCACGACAGGTCTGGAAACCTGCGTTGCGAAAATGGCGGGAAGATCGGGCAGCAGGACAAAGCCGTCCTGCCCCCGATAAAGCCCGGTCAGATATTCGGGCGGCCACTCACTGGCGGCGGCGGGCACCGGTTCCAGCCTGTCGGTTTCAATCGTGGCCACCTCATGCACGGCATCGGCTTCGATGGCGACCATGGCGTTTTCGCCGTCGATCTGCAGTTCCAGCACCAGAATCCGGCGACGATCAGCGGTCAGGGTCGGGTCGATGCTTTCATCGGTGATGCCGAAAGCCACTTTCAGGTTGGCTTGCGGCACGACCGCGCCGCGCACGTTCACCACCTGCGGCACGAAAGGCCCGGCACCGGGAACGCGCGTGGCGGGCAGAGGGTCAAGGATTTCGCGCAGGTAAGACGTGGGCAGGGCCAGAGTCTGGTTTCCCAGCGCCATTGTCACCAGCGTGACGGTCCGTTGCGCTTTCAGCGTGGCGAGTTTCATGCCGCGGCCTCCTTGGCGGTGTCACTGGGGGCGACCCGTCCGTTGCCGATCAGATGCCCGACATCGAGGATCAGCGCGACCGACCCGTCGCCAAGGATCGTTGCCCCCGACACGGCGCGCACGCTGCTGTGCAGCTTGGACATCTGCTTGATGACGGTCTGGTTGGTGCCGACGATACGGTCGACCACGATGCCCACCCGCGCCGCGCCCGACTGGACGATGACGACGTTCTGTTCACTTGGCGCATCGCCCTGACAGTCAAACAGATGACGCAGCCGCAGGAAGGGAACGAAACTGCCGCGGATATCCAGAAAATCGCTGCCCCGCTTGGCGGCGGATTTCTCGGGCGGCAACGCCACGATCTCGTGGACCGAGGCCATGGGCAGGGTGTATTTCTCACCCGCCACCTCGATCAGCAGGCCTTCGATGATGGCCAGCGTCAGCGGCAGACGCAGCGTGACGGTGGTGCCACGCCCAAGGGCCGAATCGATCTCGATCTGGCCGCGCAGGGATTCGATGGTGCGGCGCACCACATCCATGCCGACGCCACGACCCGACAATTCGGTGACCGCAGCGGCGGTGGAAAAGCCCGCCTCAAACACCAGCGACAGGATCTGTTGCTGGGTCAGCGTGGCATCGGCCCCGATCATCCCCAAGGCGATGGCCTTTGCGCGGATGCGTTCGGCGTTCATGCCCCGCCCGTCATCGCGCACGCGGATCAGCACTTCGGCCCCTGAATGCTCGGCCGAAAGCTCGACCACCCCGTCAGCGGCCTTGCCCGCCGCCGCGCGCTCGGCAACGGTTTCCATCCCGTGGTCCAAAGCGTTGCGCAGGATATGCACCAAGGGATCGGCCAGCTTTTCGATCACGGTCTTGTCGAGTTCGGTATCCTCACCCAAGACCGAGAAGGTCACGGGTTTGCCAAGGTTGGCCGAAAGATCCATCACCAAGCGTCGGAACCGCGCCACGAGCGAGCGCATCGGTACCATTCGCATCGTCATCGTCGCATCGCGCAGCCCTGCGGCCAAGCGGGTGATCTGTTCGGCGGTGGTCATCAGCGCCGGATCGCGCGACAGGCGGGCCAGTTCGGTCAATCGCGCCTCGACGATCACCAGTTCCCCCACGGAGTCCATCAGTGCATCCAGCCGTTCTGCGGGCACGCGGATCGTGGCGGCTTGCGGCATTTGCGCCGCCGTCGGGTGATCAGGCACTGCCGCCAGCGCCGGGGCGGGGTCCACGGCTTGTGCGGCGACCGGCATCACGGTGTCGGCCAGGGGGGGCGGGGTGACGTCGGGCGCATCAAGATTGAAGTCATGCCCTTGCGACGTGGTGTCCGCAGCTTGCTCGCGCAGGATTTTCCAATCCGCTTCGGCAAAGACGAACACCTCTTCGATGTCGGACTCTTTGACAGAGGCGGGGATGTCCATCGACCAACTGAACAGGCATTGATCGACAGACAGCGCGTCCAGCGTCGGCACATCTTCCAATGCCGCAACAATCCCCGTTGCGCCAAGGGCGCGCAATTCATCCAGAATGATTTCGGGCTGCGCGCCAAGACCCAAAGCATCGCCGACAAAGCGGAATTCCAGTCGTGCCGAGGCGTCTGGGAGGGGTTCGTCGGAGCCGGGCTCGTCTGCGGCATGCAGGTCGGCGGCAGTGTCGGCATCCGCCTCCACCTTTGGCGCTTCGCTGGGCACAGGTGTCGCCCCAGGCAGCAGGGCCGTCACGGCGGCAAGGATGGCGTCGCGCTGGCCATCAGGATCGGCGGTGCCATCGACCAGACCGGGGATCTGGTCGCGCGCGGCCAAGGACAGGCGGATGATCTCTGGCGTGATCCGCAACCGGCCCGACCGCACGTGTTCAAAGAAGGTCTCGAAATTGTGGATGAAGGCCGCCAGTTCGGAAAAGCCGAACATCGCGCCGCTGCCCTTGACCGTATGTAGGTCACGAAACACCTGATTGATCAGCGACGGATCATCCGGGTTGGAGGTGAGGTCCAGCAAACCCCGCTCCAGACTGTCCAGAAGGTCGCGCAATTCGTCGCGGAAGATGGCGGTCATGTCATCGGTCATGTCAGCCCAGCACTTTCCTGATCACAGCCAGCAGTTTGTCTTGGGTGAAGGGTTTCACCATCCAACCCAGCGCCCCGGCCTCGCGCGCTTGGGCTTTCAGGTCATCCTGCGAATCCGTGGACAGCACGACGATCGGCACGCCCTTTCCGGTCGGCGTCTGGCGCAGCGCCCGGATGAAGCCCAGCCCGTCCAGCCCCGGCATGTTCTGGTCGGTGATGATCGCATCCACCGCGTTCGAGGTGGCCTTGGCCAGACCGTCATTGCCATCGACGGCTTCGATCACCCGGTAGCCTGCCTCTTCCAGTGTCATCGCGATCATCCGCCTCACCGAGGGGCTGTCATCCACCGTCAAAACCGTTTTTGTCATGTTGTCCCTTCCCACCAATCTTCGCAGGGGCCGCGTCCGGCTGCCCTGCTTGCTTGCGTCAAAGCTGCAGGCCTAGCCTGTCCAGCGCCGCAGCGAACGGCGAGTCTGCTGCAACCTGCACCTGCAAGTTCCGGTCCAGAACCCGCGCGGTCACCTGCGCCGAGGCGATAACTTGCACGATCCCGCAACTGACCTGCGTCAGATCGGCGGTCTCCAGTGTCAGGTCGTCTTCAGCCAGTGCCGCAGAAAGCTCTGCCGCCAGCGCCGGTGTATCGGCATGGCGCAGCGCACCGCTCAGCGTCTTGGTCATTGCCATCCCGTTATCCTGCCTTCTGTCCCATCCGGCCCTGTTCGGCAGCCGGTTGTGTTGCCGGGACGTGCTTTCGCGTCCACGGTTGGGCTAACGACCGAATAAATTGGTGGTTTAGCGGCAAGGGGGCAGGAATGTCGCAACGCCGACGCATGGATGATCGGCCCAGACTTTGGATGGCCGTACTTTGACCGATGCGGGGGATGTGCTAGGCGCGGGGCAAGCGGCGCACCTAAGGTCAGTCTCGGCCCCGGCGCAGCAGGGCGCGACCCAGCAGGACCGCAACCACACCCGCCGAAGCCGCGAAGGCGAGGTTGCCCAAGGTCTCGCCGATGTCTTCGATGTCGCGGGCAAAGCCCCAGCCAAGGCCAAGGTAGATGCTGCACCAGACCAATTCGCCCGCAACCGCAGGCAGGGTGAAATCCAGCCAACGCATCCGCGTGGCCCCGGCGGCAAGGTTGATGTAGGGCCCCAGCGCCGACACCAGCCAGCGCGACAAGAACAGCGCCGGGATGCGCCGGTGGTCCAGCCAGCGGGCGGCCTTGTGCCCCATGCGTGCGGCGCGGCGATGGCTGGCAAAACGCCCGGCCAGTCGGGTCAGTCCCAGCCGTCCGATACCATAGCCGATCTGGTCGCCCAGCACCGCCCCAAGGATCGCCGCCGTCCAGACCGTGGCAGGCGCAAGATCGCCCGTCGCGATAAAGGCCCCGGCGGCCAGCATCACCAGCGAGGCCGGAATCGGCAGCGCCATGCAGGCCAACAGGTTCGCCAGCCCGACGATCAGTGCGCCCCAGTCCGGCACCAGCGCAAGGAAAGTTTGCGCGTTCATTCCGGGTTCCGGTCAAGGTCGATCAGCGCGTCGATGTCGTCCAGAACCGTTTCGGTGCTGCGCCCCGATGCTGCGGCCAAACGCGCGACCGACAGGCCGGGATCGTCGTCGGTCGGGATGTTCAGGATGGCGGCCAGCGCCTGCGGGTCGACGTCGTAGACGGCCACGATGTAGCGGGGCGTCATCCAACCCGCGACGGGCCGTTCCGCGCGTTCCGACAACTCCCACGCGAACCACGCCGCGCGCAGGGCAAAGACCGCCGTGGCAAGGATTGCCAGCACGAAGGCCAGCCGCAGCCAAAAGCGCCGTCCCCGTCTGGTCTGGCGCAGCGTCATCGCAGCACCTTCACGCCGCGCGCGATGCCGTCCAGTGTCATCGGCACCATACGTCCACCGAAAAGATCGCGGATCAGACGGGTGGATTGGGTATAGTCCCATTGCGGCTCTGCCACCGGGTTGATCCACAGGTGGTTGGGCCAATGCGTGCAGGCGCGCGTCAGCCATGTGTGACCGGCCTCGGCGTTCCAATGTTCGGACGCGCCGCCGGGGTGGGTGATTTCATAGGGGCTCATGGCCGCGTCACCGACGAAGATGCATTTCCAGTCATGGCCATAGGTCCGCAAGACCTCAGCCGTGGGGGTCTGGTCATCCCAGCGGCGGCGGTTGTCACGCCAGACGCCTTCGTACAGGCAGTTGTGGAAGTAAAAGCTTTGCAGATGCCGGAACTCGGACTTCGCGGCGCTGAAGAGTTCCTCAAGCAGCTTGATGTAAGGGTCCATCGACCCGCCGACATCAAGGAAAAGCAGCACCTTCACCGCGTTGCGCCGTTCTGGCCGGGTTTGCACGTCAAGCCAGCCGTGATCCGCCGTGGCGCGGATGGTCCCGTCGAGGTCAAATTCTTCGGCCGCGCCATCCCGCGCCCATTTCCGCAGGCGGCGCAGCGCCACCTTGATGTTGCGGGTGCCCAGTTCGACGCGGTCATCGAGATTGCGAAACTCGCGCTTGTCCCAGACCTTGACCGCGCGTTGGTGGCGGCTTTGGTCCTGACCGATCCGCACGCCTTCGGGATTGTAGCCGTAAGCGCCAAAAGGGCTGGTCCCCGCCGTGCCGATCCACTTGTTGCCGCCCTGATGGCGGCCCTGCTGTTCGGCCAGACGCTGTTTCAGCGTCTCGATCAGCTTCTCGAACCCACCGAGGGCTTCAACCGCCGCGCGTTCTTCGGCCGTCAGGTGCTTTTCGGCCAGTTTTGCCAGCCAGTCGCGCGGCAGGTCCAAAGCATCAAGGACCACCTCAGGGGGAATATCCTCAAGTCCCGCAAAGGATTTGGCAAAGGCGCGGTCGTAGCGGTCAAGGTGCCGCTCATCCTTGACCATGATCGTGCGGCCAAGATGGTAAAACCCATCGACCGACCATGTCACAAGCCCCGCGGCCACACCTTCCAGAAAGGCCAGATATTCCCGCAGGGAGACTGGTACGCCCTCTGCCCGCAATGTGGCAAGAAAGGGCAGTAACATCGCCGTCAGCCCAACAGAATGCGGTCAGCCGCAATGGTGGCAAACAGCCCCAAGAGGCCGAAGCAGATGGCAAATCCGGCGGCATATTGCAGCGCATCCATCTTGCGCCCGCCATGCTTGAACGCCAGCCGCACGCCAAGGGCGATCCCGATCAAGACACCTGCAATCACGATCATCGCCATTTTCCCCGATTGTTGGACGCCTTGCGGGCGGACCAACGCCGACGACGGCGCAACGATCCTCAGCCCCTTTGCCCCCGTTGGGCCAGCGCCGCGATTTCCGACATATGCGCCCTGATCTGGGCGTCTGAGCCGAAGCCATAGCGCGCCCAACCCAGACTGTCGAGACGGGCTTGCCGCGCCTCATCGGGGCGACCTGCGGCAGAAAGCGCCTCGGACCGGATGATCAGAAGCGTCGCCAGCAGGGCGGCATTCTGGCCCTGTTGCACCACCGGTATGGCGCGGTCGGCAAAGGCGATGGCCTTGCCATATTCCCCCGCCGCCAAGGACAGGGCACCCAGTTGCATATCGACATGTGCCGCGTGCATCTGGCCCCCCGGCAGACTGCGGAAGATGCGCCCAGCCTCTGAAAAATGCTCGATCGCGTAGGGCAGGTTCGAGGTCACATTGTTGCGTGCCACGGCAAAGTGGCTGAACCCCAAACGGTTGTCCGTCCAGCCCTGCGCGCGGGCGATGGCCAGCATGCGTTCTGATGCCGCGCGGCGTTGGTCGTCGGAACCCGCGCTGCCCAAGGCCGCCTGCACCGCATCAATCCAACTGCGCGGCGACAGGGTCTTGGGATTGCCCGCCAGACCTTCGCCCTGCGGGTTCAACCGCGCCAGAAGGGCGGGCAGCCGGGCGGCAACCTCTGCCTCATTCAAGCCGCTGCGCAGTTCGGGCGAATAATGTGCGCGCAGGATCAGCATGTCAAAGCCGGTCAGCACGGTGTTGAAGTTGTCATCGTTGAACACGCTGTCTTGCAGGCGGAACAGGTCGTTCAACGGTCCCATCGCCTGGGCCAGTTCTTCATGCAGGCAGTCGCGCACCTCTTGCGGGTTGGTGTCGGCGGGCACGAAGATCGCAGCGCGGTTGCGGGTCGTCAGGTTGGCCCAATCCACCGCAGGCGTGCCACGCAGCGCACGGTATTCAGCCAAGGAGGCCACGTTCGGCACCACAAAGCAGGTGGCCGACGGCACCACGCGGCGCAGCGCCGCGCGGGGCACGAATTCGATGGTGATCGACGCATCCCCCGACGGCACGGCGCTGACGTCGATCCCGGCCTCGGCCCGGAAGCGCCCGATGACGCGTGCCAGATCGCCCGACGCGGTATTGGGGACATCGCCCGTCAGCCGCACCGTGATCGGTCCCTCGAAGCGGGTCAGCACCGGCAGGGCGCGACCGCTTTCCATACGGAACTCAAGGTCCAGAAAATCCGCCGCGATCTCGCTATTCGCGCGCTGCACCGCTTGGCCCGGCATCGGCGCAAAGGCCTGCATGGCTGGAAGGGCAGGGCCGGTCAGGCTGTCGTCGACGGACCGGGCCATCGTGACCTCGGCCTGTGGGGCCGGGGCGCAGGCGGAAAGCAGCAACAGGGCAGCAAAAGACATTGAACGCATGTACAAAAACCTTGGCAGAGGTCAGGGGCGCGGCGCATCAGTCCCCGCCGCGGGGCCGCCAACCGAACACGCAATGCCCCCGCACTGCGTGCCAGCGTTCTGGCGTGGTCGCCCCGTATCCTGCGCATCGACGGTCCGTTGATGCCTGTCAGCCAAGCCTCTGTGGTCCGGCGGGCGCAAACCGCGGAACAGGCAGAGTTTAGGGGCAAAACACAGGACATGGACACCGATGAGTAGGTCTGGGCGATTACAGACCAAAGAACAGATGCCGAGTGTCAGTATCGGGGCGGCCCCGTGTCAATTGCGGGGAATCTGCGCGGCAGAGCCATTACCACCTGTGGCGGCAACATCCGTGCCACTTACCACATTTGCCCCGCCATTTTCACGGATTGTTTCAAATTATGACCATAATTCGGTATTTCGTGAGGTGATTGTGGCGAAACCGTGGCCAAACCCATCGCAATTAAGGCGATTCGGCGGCGGGTTGGAATCGAACATGCCACAATTGGCCCCGTCCCACTCCGCCGCAAATCCGCCTTAACGCCCGGACCGCGCCATGAAGGCCAGCCGTTCAAACAGATGCACATCCTGTTCGTTCTTCAAAAGCGCCCCATGCAGACGCGGCAGCAGCGACTTGCCGTCGCGGCGCAGATCCTCCGCCGTCAGATCCTCGGCCAAGAGCAGCTTCAGCCAGTCCAGCACCTCTGAGGTGGAGGGTTTTTTCTTCAGCCCCGGTGCCTCGCGCAGCTCATAGAACTGGGTCAGGGCGGCGGTCAGAAGGGCGTCCTTGATGTCGGGGAAATGCACACGGACGATGGCGCGCAGGGTGTCCACATCGGGAAAGCGGATGTAGTGAAAGAAGCAGCGGCGCAAAAAGGCGTCCGGCAGTTCCTTTTCGTTGTTTGAGGTGATGATGACGACGGGCCGATGGGTGGCGCGGATCGTCTCGCCGGTCTCGTAGACGTGGAACTCCATCCGGTCGAGTTCCTGCAACAGATCGTTGGGGAATTCGATGTCGGCCTTGTCCACCTCATCGATCAGCAGAACCACCTTGCCGGGCGCGTCAAAGGCCTGCCACAGCTTGCCCTTGCGGATGTAGTTCCTGACGTCATGCACCCGCGCCTCGCCCAACTGGCTGTCGCGCAGGCGGCTGACGGCATCATATTCGTAAAGCCCTTGCTGCGCCTTGGTCGTCGATTTCACATGCCATTCGATCAACGGCAGACCCAGCCCCTGCGCCACCTGCCGCGCGAGTTCAGTCTTGCCCGTCCCCGGCTCACCCTTGACCAGCAGGGGGCGTTCCAGCGTCACCGCCGCATTGACCGCCAGCGTCAGATCCTCCGGGGCGATATAACGGTCGGTCGAGGTGAATTTCATGGCAGGCGGTCCTTTGGCTGTGACGAAAATCTGGCGATTTGCAAGGCAGGGACGGTAGCTGCGACGTCCTTTCCTCGCAACCGCTAGTGACAAGCCGCGTTCTCTAGGCTAGACGCTGGCGCGAACAGGAGCGCGCCATGTCAGCAGGTCCCCTGTCGGCGCGGTCCGACACAATGGAGAGTGCAGCGATGAAGCCCGAGGTTTTCCTTCCGGACGACTACCGCCCGGCCGAGGAAGAGCCGTTCATGAACGAACGGCAGCTTGAGTATTTCCGGCGCAAGCTGGTGAACTGGAAGGCCGAACTTCTGGAGCAGTCGGCCGAAACCATCGACAATCTGCAAGACAGCGCCCGCAACGTGCCCGACATCGCCGACCGTGCCAGTGAAGAGACGGACCGGGCGCTGGAACTGCGGACCCGCGACCGTCAGCGCAAACTGGTTGCCAAGATCGACTCGGCCCTGCGTCGGATCGAAAACGGTGAATTCGGCTATTGTGAAGTCACCGGCGAACCGATCAGCCTGAAGCGACTTGATGCACGCCCCATTGCCACGATGACGCTGGAAGCGCAGGAAAAGCACGAACGCCGCGAAAAGGTCCATCGCGAAGAGTGATCTCACATCGGCAGGTCTTGCGCCCAAGGCCCGACCTGCCGAAACTGCCATAGGGGCAAGGCCGGGCCGGATGCGCCCGGCCTTGTCGTTTTCGGGGGATTGGACATGCCGATGCTGGGGCGTCAGATCACGGTTCTGGGGGCAGGTGTCGCGGGTCTGGCCGTGGCGCGGGCCTTGGCGATGCGGGGCGCGCAGGTCACCGTGCTGGAACAGGCCGATGCCATCACCGAAGTCGGTGCTGGCTTGCAAATCAGCCCCAACGGCATGGCGGTGCTGCAAGCGCTGGCCTTGGGCGATGGGATCGCAGCGCAGTCGATTCGCGCGCAGGCGGTGGAATTGCGGGATGGCCGCGATGGATCGGCTGTGCTGCACATGGACCTTGCCCGTCTGCGCCCCGCGCAGGGCTGGCATTTCATCCACCGCGCCGATCTGATCGACAGCCTGGCCATCGGCGCGCGCGATGTGGGCGTGGACATCCGCCTGTCGCAAAAGGTGGATCGGATTGATCTTACCGGCGACCGTCCCCGCGCGGTCATGACGGACGGAACCACCCATGACGCGCCCTTGATGATCGGTGCGGATGGCTTGCACAGCCCGATGCGGCAGGCGCTGTTGGGCCGGATCGCGCCGTTCTTTACCCATCAGGTCGCGTGGCGGACGGTGATTCCCAACGATCCTGCTGATCCTGCGGTGGCAGAGGTGCATATGGGTGCGGGCCGCCATCTGGTCAGCTACCCCCTGCGTGGCGGCACCTTGCGCAACATCGTCGCGGTCGAGGAACGCCGCCGCTGGGTCGAAGAGGGCTGGTCCCTGCGCGATGATCCGATGGAGTTGCGCTTGGCGTTTGAGGATTTCTCGCCCCGTGTGCGCGGCTGGTTGGACAAGGCCGAGGATGTCTGGCTGTGGGGTCTGTTCCGGCATGAGGTCAGCCCCGAATGGCAGCGCGTCTTGCCCAAGGGTGCGGTGGCGCTGATGGGTGACGCCGCCCATCCGACGCTGCCCTTTCTGGCCCAAGGCGCGAACATGGCGCTTGAGGATGCATGGTCGCTGGTGCGGTCTTTGGCCGAGACGGACACTCTCGCCGCAGGGCTGGCCGCTTACCAATCCGCCCGACGCCCGCGCTGTGCCCGGATCGTGGCGGCGGCCAATGCCAATGCGCACAACTATCACCTGTCGGGGGTCAAGCGCGGCGTGGCCCATGCCGCCTTGCGTCTGTCGGGCATGGTCGCGCCGGGGTTGGCGCTGAAAAAGTTCGACTGGCTTTATGGGTTTGATGTGACAGCCTGAGGGGACGCCTTGCCTTCGCTGCACCAACCGGGCAGGCAATGCGGATGACCCAAATCCCCATCCCCGCGACATCGGCCATCAAGGGCGTGCTCTTGGTTTCTGCCGCCGTGTTCTTGTTCGCGTCAGGGGATACGGCGGCGAAAATCCTGTTTGCGATCTACAGCATCCCGCTGATCCTTGCGCTGCGCTACACGTTGAATGTGCTGATCCTGCTGGCGGTGTTCGGCCCGCGTCATGGCTTGGCGCTGTTTCGCTATCGCCGCCCTTGGCTGGTGCTGGCGCGGGGGGTGCTGCTGGCGCTGTCGTCGTTTGTCTTTGCGATGGCCTTGCAACGCATGCCGGTAGGCGAGACTGTGGCCATCACCTACCTCGCCCCCTTTGTCGTGCTGTTGCTGGCGGGGCCGCTTTTGGGAGAGGTCGTCGGCCGCTGGGGCTGGGTCGCGGCGGTGGGTGGGTTCTTGGGTTTGCTGCTGATCGTGCGTCCCGGAAGTGGCCTCAATCCGGCGGGGGTCGGGTTTGCGATGCTGTCGGCCACGGCGACCGTGGGGTATCATCTGTTGACGCGGTTCTTGGCGCGGACGGAAACCACGCTTGCCCTGTTGGTTTCCACCGCGCTGGTCGGATCTGTGGGCTATGGCACGGTTTTGGCCCTGACATGGCCGGGGATGGCCTCTATCCCCACGCCGGGACTGGCGCAGGTGGCGCTGCTGATCGGGTTGGCGCTGGCCTCAACCATCGGGCATTTCCTGTTCACGGCGGGCTATCGTGAGGCCCCCGCCGCCCTTCTCGCCCCGGTGAATTACCTGCACATCGTCTGGGCGACGCTGCTGGGCTGGGCGGTCTTTGCCCATATGCCCGATGCGCTGACCATCGCCGGGATGGGATGCGTGCTGGCCTCTGGCGCTTTGGTTGCGCTGCGCTCGGCCCGCAAGCCTGTGGATCAGATCGAAAGTTCCGCCCAGATCGGCACGTGATCGGACGGCTTTTCAAGGCCGCGCACACCCTTGTCGATGCCGACATCCACCAGACGATCCGCCGCCTGTGGGGACAAAAGCAGATGGTCGATGCGGATGCCGTTGTTCCGCTCCCACGCGCCGGCTTGATAATCCCAAAAGGTGTAGTTCCCCGGCCCCGGCACCCGCACGCGAAAGGCATCGGTCAGGCCAAGGTTGACGATCCGCCGATAGGCCGCGCGGGTTTCGGGCAGGAAAAGCGCATCATTCACCCAAGCCTCTGGCTTTGCCGCGTCTTGGGGTTCGGGAATCACGTTGTAATCGCCGTAAAAGGCCAGCGGCTCTTCGGTTGCCAGCAGCGCCTGCACCCGCGCTTGCATCCGCGCCATCCATGCCAGTTTGTAATCATATTTCGGCCCCGGCACCGGGTTGCCATTGGGCAAGTAAAGCCCGCAAATCCGCAAGGCGCCTTTGTCGCCGATCACCGTCGCCTCAATCCAGCGGGCCTGAATATCCTCGTCATCCCCCGGCAGACCGCGTGTCACATCTTCAAGCGGAAGCCGGGACAGGATCGCCACGCCGTTGAAGCTTTTCATGCCATGGGTTTCGACGCGGTATCCCATGTCCTCGAACAGCGCGCGCGGAAAGGCGTCATCCACCGACTTGATCTCTTGCAGGCAGACCACATCGGGCTTGGCCTCTGCCAGCCATGCAGGCAAAGCCTCGATCCGGGCCTTGATGCCGTTGATGTTGAAGCTGGCGATTTTCATGGCGCGGCTCTCCCGGTTGCTCACCGCTTCTAGGCGCTTCGGCGGGGTGGGGGCAAGTCAGGCTGTGGTGGCGCCACCCGCCGCTGCCAGCCACATCGCATCCACTGCGCGCAGGGCGGCGGGATCGAACCGGTCGGCCTCTTCCCAATAGCGGCCCGAGGGCACCAAATAGCCCAACTCCGCCTCACGGCGCAGGGCGGCAGCGGCAAGATCAGTGTCAAAGGGCAGGGGGCTGGCATCGGCCAAATCCCCAAGCGCCACGCGCGGAAACACAAGGCGGGTGGGACCAAAGGACAGGTTCACCATCGCGCAACCCCGCATCGCGGCAAGGATCATCAGGCGGGCCGACTTCGCCTCAAGCGATTGCAAGGTGATGTCGGGACGCAACGGATCGGCGGTGCCTGCGCCGTAGAAATGCGTCTGGCCGGGGGGGTAGTGCATGTCGCAGCCAAAGGCGGCAAGGACACGGGGCTTTAACACCGACAGTGCCCAGTAGGCAGCGGTAAAGGCCATCGTGCCCCCGGCATAAACGAATCCGCCAAAGTCGTTCTGGGCCGGAACGAAGTCCTCTTGCGTCACAGCGCGTTGGCCGGGGCCGAGGGTGGGGCGGCGATCTTCGGGGAAATCCCACGGGTAGATGTGCAAATCCCAATCGGGCCGCACCAGATGCGCGTTGTTGATGGCAAGGATCGTGTCGATCCCGGTGCGGTCCCAGTCGCGGGCTTCTGGCGCGGTGGGACCAGACCCCAGCATCAACACAACCGTCATATTCCGCCCCTTTGTCCGTCAAGGCAGCAAGAGTAGCGCGGCGTGGCGGCAAGGACAGGGTCAGGCGGTGGGTCAGACCGAAAAACTTGTGCCGCATCCGCAGCTTGCGGTGGCGTTGGGGTTTTCGATCACGAATCTCGCGCCGATCAATTCTTCGGAAAAGTCGATCACCGCATTGGTCAGAAAGGGCAGCGAGACCTGATCC
>NKIT01000037.1 GCA_002256185.1 Rhodobacteraceae bacterium PARR1
CCCGCCGCGTCATCCTTGCCGCCGGGGCCCATTCCCGCGCCTTGGCCCTGCAAGCGGGCGACAAGGTGCCCTTGGACACAGAGCGCGGCTATCACGTCGAATGGGACATGCCCGACCCGCGCCTGACCCGCCCCACCTGCCCCACCACGCGCGGCTTTTACCTTTGCCCGATGCAGGGCCGCCTGCGTGTGGCTGGCACGGTGGAACTTGGTGGCCTGACCGCCCCACCATCCCCCCACCGCATCGCCAAACTGGTCAAAGGCGCGCGGGCGATCTTTCCCGACCTTGGCGCACCAAGCCGCGAATGGATGGGCTTTCGCCCCTCGATCCCCGACTCCGTGCCGGTCATCGGCCCGTCGAGCGGGGGCGCGGATGTGATCCATGCCTACGGCCACGGCCATATCGGGCTGACACTCGCCCCGATCACCGCCCGGCTTGTCACCGCCTTGGTCACCGGACGCGCGCCGGAACTGGACCTGACGCCCTATCTGCCGACCCGCTTCTGATGGCGACCCCGCCGCATCCTATCCATGACGGCACCACCCCCGGCTATGCCCGCGCCCTGTGGCTGGGGATGGGAATGAACCTTGGCTATGGCGTGATTGAGGTGGCGGCGGGCCTCCTCTCCGGCTCACAGGCGCTCAAGGCGGATTCGCTGGATTTTCTGGGCGATGGTCTGGTGTCGCTGCTGGCACTGCTCGCCATCCGCTGGACGCTGCGTTCCCGCGCGAAAGTGGCTTTGGCTCAGGGGATTTTCCTTGGCCTGCTTGGCCTTGGCGTGCTGGGCCAGACCATCGCAGAATTCAGCCAGCCCCGCCTGCCCGAGGGCGGCATGATCCTGATCTTCGGCCTGATGGCGCTTGCCATCAACATCCTCTCGGCCCTCTTGCTCATCCCCTATCGCAAGGGCGACGCGAGTGCCGAGGCCGTCTGGCTTTTCGCCCGCAATGACGCCATCGGCAATGTCGGCGTGGTGGTGGCGGCGGGTCTGGTCATCTGGACCGGGGCCGCTTGGCCTGACCGCGTGGTGGCGCTGCTGGTGGCGGGGCTGTTCCTGCAATCGGCCTTTGCGATCCTGCGCGACGCGCGGGCCGATCTGGCCCGCGCGCCATAGCGGTCCGCGTCAGCGCACGATCTGCACCACTTGCCGCCCGGCGGGATCGACCAGCACGGGCACGCCGTTGACATAGGCATAGGAATAGCCGCTGTCAGGCACCGGGTTCAGCGGCACGACCTCTGGCAAGGTGGCCCCCACCACGACCTCGCCATCCAGATAGACCTGATCGCGCGGGTTTTCCAAAACATAGGTCGTCACACTGCCCTCGGGCGTCGTGGCCGCGCCGGTTGCCGCACCCAAAGCCCCGCCGACCGCCGCGCCGACAGGTCCGCCCAATACCAAGCCGGTGATGGCGCCCAAGGTGCCACCCGCCGCCGCATTGCCCGCTGTATCGCCCTCATAGGTCAGGGTTTCGACGGTCACACGGTCGCGGTTGGGATAAATCACCACCGGCGTATCCTCCAGCACCGTGGTCAGATAATCGCCCGAGGCCCAGCCTTCGGTCCCCGCCAGCGCCACCCGGCACCAGCTTTCCGCCGCAAGGCACCCAGCCACTTCCACCGCAGTATTGGCCGGAATCACGCCGACAATGGGATAGCCCACCCCCGGCCCTGCCCGCAGGTTCAGGTCGGTAAAGGCCGTGGCCTGTCCCCCCGCCAGCGGTGTCTGGGCAAAGGCAGCCCCGGCAAACAGCGTCGCAGCAAGAAGCGTGGTTCTGAACATGGCGTCTTTCCTTTCGCATTGGGTCAATCCTCGACCCGGACGAAAGGCGAACCCGGACCACAGCGGCTTCGTTCCGCAAAACGGCGTTTGACGCAAACGCCGCGGCGATGTCTGACGCAGACATCGCGTCCCGACCTCCGGAGTTTGCGTCAAACTCCGCCGCGAAGTCTGCGCCAGACTTCGCCCCCCAAAAGCAAAAGGCCCGAGGTCGCCCCCGGGCCTTGTCCATTCAGGTCAAAACCGGATCACACCACCCGTTCGACCATCATCTTCTTGATCTCGGAAATCGCCTTCGCCGGGTTCAGCCCCTTGGGGCAGGTCTTGGCGCAGTTCATGATCGTGTGGCAACGATACAGTTTGAACGGGTCTTCCAACTGGTCCAACCGTTCTGGCGTCGCCTCATCGCGGCTGTCGATGATCCAGCGATAGGCGTGCAACAGCGCGGCGGGGCCAAGATACTTGTCGCCGTTCCACCAGTAGGACGGGCAGGACGTGCTGCACGACGCGCACATCACGCATTCATAAAGCCCGTCGAGCTTCTTGCGATCCTCAATCGACTGACGCCATTCCTTGGCCGGGCGGTTGGTCTTGGTTTCCAGCCACGGCATGATCGACGCATGTTGGGCGTAGAAATGCGTCAGGTCGGGGATCAGGTCGCGGATCACCGGCATGTGCGGCAGCGGGTAGATTTTCACATCGCCCTTCACCTCATCCAGACCATAGATGCAGGCCAGCGTGTTGATGCCGTCGATGTTCATCGCGCAAGATCCGCAAATCCCCTCGCGGCAGGACCGGCGGAAGGTCAGGGTCGAGTCGATCTCATTCTTGATCTTGATCAGCGCGTCCAGAACCATCGGGCCGCAGGTGTCCATATCAACGAAATAGGTATCCACACGCGGGTTTTCCCCGTCATCCGGCGTCCAGCGGTAAATCTGGAACTTGCGGACATTCTTGCCCGCAGGCTTGGGCCAGGTCTTGCCGGTGCGGACCTTGGAGTTTTTCGGGAGCGTGAACTGGACCATTCTTCTCTTCCTTCTGGTCACCCCAAAGCGTTCGGGGCGGGCGCATTCTTGGGTCGGTCAGGCGGGGTTTATCCCCGCCAATCCGGTCGGGCATAGAGTGGCCTGCTCGGCGGCTGGCCGGATTTCTGGTAAACGCAAGACTCGTAGACCTGCGACGGATCGCGCCCGGTCAGGAAATCGGACGAGACCGACAGCGACACATTCCCGCCCGATGATCCATCACTGCTGACGCCAAAGCCCACCTCACCACGCGGGGCAGCGGCGAGACGGGCGCGTTCGAAACACTCCCGCTCTGCCTGCGCCACGGACGTGGGGCCGCAAGCAGCCAGTGGCAGTAGCATCAGCGGCATAAGGATCAGCGCCCGCATCATCACACCTGCGGCGCGGGCAAACCCGCCTGAGTGATGCAGCCCAGCGTCGCCGGGCGCAGCAGGATGTCACGCACCGTTGCCTCTGTCGCCGTGCCCGCCGCATTGCCAAGGTCACGGATCAGCATCTTGATCTCATCCGCCGAGGCATTCTGCACCACACAGCGCGTCACGATGGCGGCCTGCGGTTCGGTCATGCTGTCATCGACAATCGGCTTGACCACGGTTTCCGCCGTGCGGCGGCCAAGGTCATCCACCGTCTGCGCGGGATCACAGGCGGCCAGCGCCAGCATTGACAATGCAACAAGAGTCCGGGTCATTTCTTCATCGCAATCGCACGCTCAACGGCGGGGCGCAGGTCGTTGTTGTCTTCAATCCGCAACATGCGAATATCCCGCACCGACGGCCCGAACCAATCGAAGTCACTGGTCAACTGCTGTACGGCCAAAACGCATGTCACAGCATCGACACTGTCACTTCCAAAGTAGACCGACCCTTGGGTCCGATCAAAACCATGCCCGCGCAACGCTTTTGAGATGTCGTTATAGGCATTTTGCCAAGACTCATTGTGATAGCTGGCCTTCAAGGTGGCCGTGTCCAGATCAAACGCGATTGCATACATGGTCTGCTTGACCCCGCTATTATGCCCGAAATGAGCCTTGGCTTGCATGGCCTTTACCCCTTGGCCTTAGTGGCGTACCAAACCACCTTATCAGAACTTCCGTTCCGCAGGGGCGATCTTCTTCAGGCTGATGCCACCCTCGGCCTCGGTCGTCAGCGGATCGGCATGGACTGCGCGATAGCCCAGCTTGACCACATCCCCGTCCACCCACGCCAGAGAGTGTTTGCGCCAGTTGGCATCATCGCGGCCCGGGTGATCCTCATGCGCATGTGCGCCACGGGACTCGGTCCGGGCATGGGCACCATAGATCGTGGCCAAGGCGTTCGGCATCAGGTTGGTCAGTTCCAGCGTCTCCATCAAGTCGCTGTTCCAGACCAGACTGCGATCCGTGACCTTGATGTCCGACATCCGGCCCGCAATCGCGGTCATCTTGCGCTCACCCTCGGCCAGCGTCGACTCTGCCCGGAACACGGCGGCATCGGCCTGCATGGTTTTCTGCATGTCCAGACGCAGCGCGGCGGTCGGCGTGCCCCCATTCGCATGGCGCAGCGTGTCAAAGCGCGACAGGGCCTTGTCCACCTCGGGCTTGTTTACCGGACAGTTCGCCGCCTTGGGATCGACAATCTGGCCCGCACGGATGGCCGCAGCCCGGCCAAACACCACAAGGTCGATCAGGCTGTTCGACCCCAACCGGTTCGCCCCATGCACGGATGCACAGCCCGCCTCACCCACAGCCATCAGGCCGGGGAACACGGCATCCGGGCTTTCGGCGGTGGGATTGAGCACCTCACCCCAGTAGTTGGTCGGGATACCGCCCATGTTGTAATGCACGGTTGGCAGCACCGGGATCGGTTCCTTGGTCAGGTCCACCCCGGCAAAAATGCGCGCCGATTCCGAAATGCCCGGCAGGCGCAGGTCCAGCGTTTCCTTGGGCAGGTGGTTCAGGTGCAGGTGGATGTGATCCCCCTGCGCGCCCACACCCCGACCTTCGCGGATTTCCAGCGTCATGCAGCGGCTGACATAGTCGCGCGGCGCGAGGTCTTTATAGTGCGGCGCATAGCGTTCCATGAACCGCTCGCCGTTGGCGTTGGTCAGATAACCACCCTCACCGCGCGCACCTTCGGTGATCAGGCAGCCTGATCCATAGATGCCCGTCGGGTGGAATTGCACGAATTCCATATCCTGAAGCGGCAGACCCGCCCGCGCCACCATCCCGCCACCGTCGCCGGTGCAGGTATGGGCGGAGGTCGCGCTGAAATAGGCTCGGCCATAGCCGCCGGTTGCCAGCACCACCATCTTGGCGTTGAAGACATGCATGGTGCCGTCATCCAGCTTCCACGCGACCACGCCGGTGCAAACACCGTCGGTGATGATCAGATCAATCGCGAAGTATTCGATGAAAAATTCCGCGTTGTTCTTCAGCGATTGCCCATAGAGCGTGTGCAGAATCGCATGCCCCGTGCGGTCAGCCGCCGCACAGGTGCGCTGCACCGGCGGGCCTTCGCCATATTCCGTGGTGTGGCCACCAAAGGGGCGCTGGTAAATCTTGCCCTCTTCGGTGCGAGAGAACGGCACGCCGTAATGTTCCAGCTCATAGACCGCCTTGGGGGCCTCACGCGCCAGATATTCCATGGCGTCGGTATCGCCCAGCCAGTCCGACCCCTTGACGGTGTCATACATGTGCCATTGCCACGAATCCGGGCCCATATTGCCAAGCGATGCCGCAATGCCGCCCTGTGCGGCCACGGTATGCGACCGCGTCGGGAAGACCTTGGTCACGCAGGCGGTGCGCAGGCCCTGTTCGGCCATGCCAAGCGTGGCGCGCAGACCGGCACCACCAGCACCCACGACCACCACGTCATAGTCGTGCACTTCATAAGGATAGGCAGTCATATCGAACCCTTCAGAGCGCGATGCGGACAAGGGCGTAAAGCCCCGTCGCCATCACGGCATAGGACAGCGAGATCGCGCCGATCACCAGCGCGTGGCGCGTTGCGCCATGAGAATAGTCCTCGATCATGGTTTGGGCACCGGCGGCGAAATGGCGCATGCCCACCACCAGCACAAGGCCGGTCAGGATCGCGGGAAACGGACGGGCAAAGGTGGCCAGCACCTGTTCATGCCCCTGCCCCAAGGCAGAGCCGAAGATATAGACCCAGAACGGGATCATGATCGCCAGCGCGATGGATGACACATGCATGAACCACATGTGCTGCGTGCCAGACCGGGCGGAACCCCGGCCCACGGCGCGTTTGCGGTCGGTCAGATAGCGCATTTTCGCCCCCTTACACGATGACGATGGTCAAGAGGGTCAGCACCACCGACCCGATGATGACGCCCCAGCCCAGCTTTTCCGCCGTCGGGATGTCAAGGCCACGGCCAGAGTCAAATATCCAGTGCCGCACGCCCGCCAGATAGTGATACCACAGCGCCCAGGCCGACAGCGTGAACACCAGATCACCGAACCACGACGTGACCACCGCATCAGCCAGCGCGAAATACTCCGCCGATGTCGCCGCCGCCAACAGCCACCACACCGCCAAAAGCGTGCCGACGATCAGCCCGTTGCCGGTGATCCGCGTCAGGATCGAGGTGATAGAGGTCAGTTGCGGGCGGTAATACGGCCCGATCATGAATGGGGAGAGGGGTCTTTCGACCCGCTTCGGTTCGGCCATCTCTGTTCCCTTCGCCGCAGGCATCCCCGTCAAGAACGGCGGGGCGCATATCGTTTTATTTGATGCCCTGAATAACGG
Organism: Rhodobacteraceae bacterium PARR1; assembly: GCA_002256185.1. Classification (GTDB taxonomy): domain Bacteria; phylum Pseudomonadota; class Alphaproteobacteria; order Rhodobacterales; family Rhodobacteraceae; genus Paragemmobacter. Next base: position 6,546 of record NKIT01000037.1, read on the forward strand.
CTTTTGTGCCCAAGTCACGCGCCCAGACGCCGCAGCTATACGATGTTTGCGGTAACACCTGCAAAAATGCGTATTTGTGATCACGAATTTTCAGCGCGTGATCACAGGCCCCGCAACTTCGGGTCACTCAAACCGACTCAGGGCAGGCTATTGGTTGTGGGCGACATCCAGCGCCCATTCCGTGATCTCAGAGCAGACCGTGACACCGACAACCGACGGATCGTAAAAGGCATTCGCCTCGCCGCAGGGGGCCAAGGTCACCGTCAGCTCTTGCGGCAGGCTAAGGACAGAGTTCAGGTAATCCACCTCATCCTTCAGCATCGCGGCAAAGGGATCGTCTTCGGGGTCCGGCCCCTGCCACACCAGCGACGTGCCTGCACCCGCCTCATAGGCCTCATCCAGATACGGCCCCCATGACCGACTGGCCAGATCGAATTCCCCCGGACAAGACATGGCGCGATCTTCGGGCAGGCCCAATTCAATCGCCACCGCCTCGCGCGTGTCGGGCGATGCGCCGTACCACAGGCAGACATAGGTGAAATAGCGCCGGTCATCCGGCGAATGGACGCCATAGTTCAGCGGCATTTCACCCGATGCCATGGTTTCGGACGCACTGGCCGCCCAAAAGGCCGCAGTGGCGCGCAGCTTTTCCTCAGACGCGGCCTCGTCCCACAATTCGTTGATCAGCAGTGCCGAAAGCACATCGGCTGCATCTTCTTCCAGCCCAAGGACAGGCGCTTGCAGAATGTCGATCAGCGCATGTCCCATCTCATGGTAAAAGATCGACAGCACCGCATCCTGCGCCATGTACAGTGCGGCATCTTCTTCGGACACGCCGCCGCTGTCGGGCATCTCCGGGTCATTGCCCCCCTTGGGCGGCTTGACCTGATCCGCCACCTTTGACGTCTGCGACCACCCTTCGGCAACCGCCGGGGCAGCAAGGGAAAGCACAACAAGGGACGGGGCGATCCAAGCGCACAACAATCTCAACATGGGGGGATCATGCCACAGCCGCCCCATGGTTCAAGCCGGAATCAGCGCGGCACCAGCGCCCAATAATCCAGATCGAGCAGCACCTCGGGCGCATATTTCCCATCCACCCCGCGCAGGGCAAAAGGGGTCGCCCCCTGCTTGACCGCCACCAGCCGCAACCGCAACGCGCCGATGGTCGGATCGGCGGTTTCCGCCTTGTCCAGCACCTCGGACCACGCCTTGACCGTATCGCCCGCAAAGCACGGATTGGCATGCGCCCCCGCATTCAGCGCCACCAGCATCTGCGCATTCGCCAACCCATTGAACGACAGCGTCCGCGCCAGACTGATGACATGCCCGCCATAGATCAGCCGCTTGCCATCCTCGCGGAATGTCGCGTCGAAATGCACCTTGGCGGTGTTCTGCCACAGCCGCGTCGCCTGCATATGTTCGGATTGTTCAATGGTGACGCCATCGACATGGTCGATCCGCTCGCCAGTATCGTAATCCGCCCAGCGGTGCCGCTCCCCCGCCAGTGCGAAATCATACCCGGCAAAGGTCAGACCCGCCGGGATCACCAGCGCCCCCGCATCCACCACGGCGGCCAACTCCGGCACATGCGCCACAGGCGCCACCGCATCCACCCGCCCTTTGCGCACCATCACCCAGCGCACATACTCCAGCACCGTCACCCCGTGCTGATTGATCCCCCGCGTCCGCACCCAGACCACGCCCGACGTGCCGTTTGAGTTTTCGCGCAACCCGATCACGGTGCTTTCCGACCGCAGCGTATCGCCCGTCCACACCGGGGCCAGCCACCGCCCCTCGGCATAGCCCAGATTGGCCACCGCGTTCAGGCTGACATCGGGCACCGTCTTGCCAAAGACGATATGAAACGCCGCCAGATCATCCAGGGGCGACCCCGGCAATCCGCACCCCCGCGCGAACGCGTCCGACGAATAGAGCGCATGCCGCGCCGGGTAGAGCATGTGGTAAAGCGCCCGCTCCCCGCCCGAAACCGTGCGCGGCACGGCATGCACAATGGTTTCGCCGAGGGTATAATCCTCAAAGAACCGGCCGGGGTTGGTTTTCATGCTCTCACCTTTGGTGTCGCGCCCCGGCAGGCGGGCCAGCCGCCGGGGCACGGTTTCATTGCTCGCCCAGTTTCACATCGGGCGTGTAGGTGCCGGGCACCTCTTTCACCACGGCCTGACCGCAGCGCATCACACCGCGCGCCGCGTCAAAGGCATAGGTGGGCGCGCCGTGCAATTCCCAGCCCTTGTTCAGGGCCGCCGTCACCTTGTGGCAAAAGGCGGATGTGTCGTCGTCCGACAGAAAGCGATAAAGCCTCATCCCCTCACCCCCAAGGCTGATAGCCAAGCCAGTTGTGCAGCCCCATCACCAAGCCGGTGACGACCAAGGCACCGACAATCGCCGCGCCCTCTTTCCACACCGGCTGCGGCGCGGGACGGGTCCAGACGGGTTCGGCCCGGTTGATCAGGATGACCGACGCGACGGCCCATGCCAGAATCCCGCCAAACAACACGAAAGACGGCAGATCGCCATTCACCAGCAGGTGGGCCAAGGCCCAGACCTTGACCGCCGTCAGTTGCGGATGGCGGATGCGACGGGTGATCGCGGTTTTCATGCCCGACGCCGCATACAGATAAAACGCCAGCAGCATCAGCAGGTTGTTGATGCCCACCAGCGCCGAGTTCCGGGGCCACCAGACCGGGCCATCCGCCGATTTGTAGCCATAATACATCAGCACAATCGACAGCAGGATCAGCACCGTCGCGACGAGTTTTCCGCGCTCTCCCATGCCCGCACGGGCATCGGGGGCGATCCGTTTGAACAGATGCGCGGCGGTCCAAAGCACAAGTCCAAGGATAAGTAGCGTCACGGGCAGAACCTCCTGATGGCTGCGATTGCGCGCACCCTGCCCTTATTCGACCAGCGCCGCAATCGCCTGCGCCCCAATGGCCTGCGCTTTCGCCAAGGTCGCCTGCGCCGTCACGACATGCAGGTTTTCCACGATCCGGCCATCCACCACCGCCACCGCCTGCCCGTCGCGCAAGGCGGCGTTGAACGCCTCGATCTGACGCCGCGCCAAGGCCACCTCATCAGCAGACGGAGCAAAGGCCGTGTTGGCAATCTCCAACTGCGCAGGATGGATCAGCGTCTTGCCGTCAAAGCCCATGTCGCGGCCCTGTTCGCATTCCGCGCGCAAGCCCGCCTCATCCTTGAAGGCGTTATAGACCCCATCGACAATCACCCGCCCATGCGCCTTGGCCGCCAGCAGGCACAGGCCCAAGCCCGCCTGCATCGGCAGACGGTCAGCGCGGAAACGGCTGCCGATTTCCTTGGCCAGATCATTGGTCCCCATCACCATCCCTTGCAGATGCGGATGGGCTGCAATCGCGGCGGCGTTCAGCATCCCCAGCGCGGTTTCCATCATCGCCCACAGCGGCTTGTCACCTGCAAGGGCGGCCACCGCATCCAGATCAGCGGGGGCGTTCACCTTGGGGATCAGGATCGCATCGACCCCCGGATGATCGGCAAAGGCCAAGGCATCCGCGCGGCCCCAAGCCGTCTCCAGCCCGTTGATCCGCACGATCCGCACACGGGGGCGATACTCCGTCTCCGTCAGCGCCTGTGCCAAGGTCGCCCGCGCCGTATCCTTTTCAGACGGGGCCACGGCATCCTCAAGGTCAAAGATGATCGCATCCGCCGCCAGTTCGCGCGCCTTTTCCAGCGCCCGCTCCTTCGACGCGGGGATATAAAGCACCGAGCGGAACGGACGGACCTGCGGCATGATTCTTCTCCGGGTAACAATCTTTCGTCAGGGACCACGATTTTGGCATATTCGGCAAGGGGTGATTTGCTGCATTGCAGAAAAAACCCAACGCCGCTGTGCCGCATCCCGTCAGATCATGCCGTGCAGCCCATCGCTGTCAGGCGACAATACCATGAAGCCCGTCCCAGATCAGCTTGACCGACACCAGCAGCAGCGCCCACGTCACCAGCTTGAAGAACAACACCTCAGGCAGCACCCGCACCAGCCGCACCCCCACGAACACCGCCGCCGCCGCCACCGGCATCAGCAGCACCGCGACATGCAGGTTGTCCGCCGAAAACTGGCCCAGCGCCCAATAGGGGATCAGCTTGACCGCGTTGATGATGGCAAAAGCGATGGTGGACGTGCCCGCAAACACCGTCTTGGTCATCTTCAACGGCAGCGCATAAACCTGATAGGGCGGTCCGCCGGAATGGCTGACAAAACTGGTGAACCCGGTGATCACCCCCCAGAACAGGCCGCGCGGCACATCGGCAGGGCGGGCGGGCGCGTCTTTCTTGCGCCGCAGCAACAGGTTCAGCGCAAAGATCAGCCCGATCAGCCCCACGGTCAGCGTCACCAGCGGCTCTGGCACGACCGAAGCTGTCGCCCAGCCGATTGTAATTCCAACAAGCGCTCCCGGCAGGATGATCCAGATCACCCGCGCGTTGAACTCACGCCGGTAAGCCCACAGTCCGAACATGTCGGACACCACATAGACAGGCAAAAGCAACCCCGCCGCCGTGACGGGCGATGTCGCCAGCGCCAAGGTCGGCACGCTCAGCATCCCGACCACCGGCAAGCCGCCCTTGCCCATCCCGACAAAGAAAGCTGCGGCCAGCGCCACCGCCCAAAAGAACATGCCTTCCATGCCAACTCCCCGTCGTTTACTGCCCTTGCGCCTTATCCTACAGCCATCGCTGCGACCAGTCGCAGGGTTGCACATCAGCTTTGCACCCGTTTGCATGCCATTGCATACCGAAACTTGCTTGCCAGAACGAGATTTGCGGCGTAGCAACGCCGCGACTCGATTTTGGCCCACGGGGCTCGTCTAGCGCGCGCCCTGATTCTCACAGGACGGGAGACTCACCTCATGGCACGACCCAAGATTGCCCTCATCGGCGCCGGTCAGATCGGCGGAACGCTGGCGCATCTCGCCGCGATAAAGGAACTCGGCGACATCATCCTGTTCGACATTTCCGAAGGCACGCCGCAGGGCAAGTCTTTGGACATCGCCCAATCCGGCCCCTCCGAAGGCTTTGACGCCGTGATGAAGGGCACCAACGATTACGCCGATATCGCGGGCGCCGACGTCTGCATCGTCACCGCCGGTGTTCCCCGCAAACCGGGCATGAGCCGCGATGACCTGCTGGGCATCAACCTGAAAGTGATGAAGTCGGTGGGTGAGGGCATCAAGGCCCACGCCCCAAACGCTTTCGTCATCTGTATTACCAACCCCTTGGATGCGATGGTCTGGGCCCTGCGCGAGTTTTCGGGCCTGCCGCATGAGAAAGTCGTCGGCATGGCTGGCGTGCTCGACTCCGCCCGCTTCCGCCACTTCCTGTCGGTGGAATTCGGCGTGTCGATGCGCGACGTGACGGCCTTTGTGCTGGGCGGACATGGCGACACCATGGTGCCGCTGACCCGCTATTCCACCGTGGCCGGTGTGCCGCTGCCGGATCTGGTCAAGATGGGCTGGACCACGCAGGAAAAACTGGACGCCATCGTCCAGCGCACCCGCGATGGCGGGGCCGAGATTGTGGGCCTGCTGAAAACCGGTTCGGCCTTCTACGCCCCCGCCACCAGCGCGATCGAGATGGCCGAAGCCTACCTCAAGGACCAAAAGCGCGTTCTGCCCTGCGCGGCCTATGTCAAAGGGGCTTACGGCCTTGATGGCATGTATGTCGGCGTGCCGACTGTGATTGGCGCTGGCGGGATTGAGCGGATTTTGAACATCGAGCTTAACGCAGATGAACAAACCATGATGACCAAATCCATCGACGCCGTGAAAGGCCTTGTCGCGGCCTGCAAGACCATCGACCCATCGCTGGCCTGATCGCCGATTTCAACGCATAAGGGGGCCGGGCAGCAACGCCCGGCCCTTTGCTTTCGTGACCCATGACCATATCCCCCTACGCCAAATCCGGTTTCTATGACGACGCCCTGTCCAAGGGGCGCCATCGCGACATCGTGGGCGGTCGGTGGGGCGAGACGGCGGATATCGTGATGCCTTTGCTGGCGGACCTTGGCCTGCGGGACACTGACCGCGTGCTGGACATTGGCGCAGGGTCTTTGCGCCTTGGGCATCGGTTGGTGCCGATGTTGTCCGCCGGAAATTATTGGGCCACCGATGCCTCTGGCCCCCTGATGCGGCGGGGCTGGGAGGTGGAGTTGACCGACGCCGACCGCGCGAAATTGCCGGTCGGGCAATTGGTCGAGGATGCGGAGTTTCGCTTTCCCGGTATCCCCGAGGATATCGACTTTGCGCTGTGCTTTGCCGTCTTTACCCATCTGCCGATGAACCACCTGCGGCGGGGGTTGATCTCGGTTCGGGACAGGTTCCCGAACCTGCGGCGGTTTGTGTTTACCGTTTTTCTTGCCCCTGACCCAACGGCCTTTACCGGGCCGTTTCGGCAGAATGACGGGGTGGTGACGCATCCGGACAAGGCCCCTTGGCATATGCTGGCAGAGGATGCTTTGCACATGGCGCGGGCTTCGGGGTTTCATGTCACCATGCGCCCGGATCGCCTGCCGCGGGGGCAGGTGATGTTTGTGGCGGACCCGCAGCGCTAGGGCGGTGTTGACAGCTGTCAACTTACCGAATCAATCGTTAACGCTAGCGGAGTCTTGCCTGTGATCACACGATTTCAACGTGTGATCACAAATTCCACTTTTTCGGGCCGAAACCCCTGTATACCGTAGAATACCGTTTCACTGCTGCCCGTTTCCGTGTCATCTCGCCGCAAAACCACAGCGATGGGACGGATTCAGATGAACATCCACGAATATCAGGCCAAGGCGCTGCTGCGCCAATACGGCGTCCCGGTGTCCGACGGGCGCGTGGTCCTGAAGGCCGAGGAAGCCAAGACCGCAGCCGGAGAGCTGGACGGACCGCTTTGGGTCGTCAAGGCGCAAATCCATGCAGGTGGTCGCGGCAAGGGCCATTTCAAGGAACCCGAAGCCGGGGAAAAGGGCGGCGTCCGCCTTGCCCGCTCGGTCGAGGAAGCCGAACAATTTGCCCGCCAGATGTTGGGCCGCACCTTGGTGACGATCCAGACCGGACCTGCGGGCAAGCAGGTCAACCGCATCTACATCGAAGACGGTTCGGACATCGAACGCGAGCTTTACCTCGCGATGCTGATCGACCGGCAGTCCAGCCGCGTGTCGTTCGTTGCCTCGACCGAAGGCGGGATGTCGATTGAGGACGTGGCGCATGACACGCCCGAAAAGATCGTGTCCTTCACCGTTGATCCGGCCTCGGGCTATTCGGATTTCCACGGCCGCCGCGTGGCTTTTGCGCTGGGGCTGCAAGGCAATCAGGTCAAGCAATGCGTGGCGCTGGTGAAGAACCTGTACCGGCTGTTCATCGAAAAAGACATGGACATGCTGGAGATCAACCCGCTGGTCGTGATGACCAACGGCAACCTGAAATGCCTTGACGCCAAGATGGCCTTTGACGGCAACGCGATGTATCGCCACGCCGATATCGCCGCCCTGCGCGACGAATCCGAAGAAGACCCGAAGGAACTGGCCGCGTCGAAGTTCGATCTGAACTATATCGCGCTGGATGGCGAGATCGGCTGCATGGTGAATGGCGCGGGCCTTGCGATGGCCACGATGGACATCATCAAGCTTTATGGCGCAGAACCGGCCAACTTCATCACCTCTGACCCGAACGTCAAAGGCATCCTCGTCAACATCTTCGGCGGCATCATGCGCTGCGACATCATCGCCGAAGGCGTGCTGGTCGCGGTCAAGGAAGTCGGCCTGCAAGTGCCGCTGGTCGTCCGTCTGGAAGGCACCAACGTCGAGTTGGGCAAGAAGATCATCAACGAATCCGGCCTGAACGTCATCGCCGCCGACAACCTGTCAGACGCGGCGCAGAAGATCGTCAAGGCTGTGAAGGGCTGATCCAGATGCTGCGCTGTGCTGTTCCGGTGATCCTGTTGGCCTGTGCCCCGCTGCCTGCGCTGGCAAATGACGCGGACGCGATGCGTCAGGCGATCAGCTTTTGCTTTGACACCGAAGGCGATGTCGAGGCGCTGACCGAACGGGTCAAATCGGATGGCTGGACGGCGGAACGCGACGAGGAGATGGGCTTGGTGAACTTCTACACCGAAGCCTCTGCCGACACTTTTGGCTTCTTCGCGACCGACGGCAGCTTTTGCCACGCGGAAAGCATGACCCTGTCCAGCGAGGACACGGCGATGATCCTGCAAGAGGTGGTGGCAGAGTACGAATACGACTTCGACAAGGACGACATGGGCTGCACCATGCTGAGCTTTGCCGGGTTCGGGACGGCCACCATCACCTCGGGCGGGCAAGACCCGGTCTGCGGCGCGGAAAACAACAGCGCGGTGCGCTTCAATTTCGAATGAACGGCGGGCCGGTGCGACCGGCCTGCACCATGAGACGACAACCGAAGGAACGCCGAACATGGCCGTACTCGTCAACGAAAACACCAAGGTGATCTGCCAGGGCTTCCCCGGCGGCAAAGGCGGCACCACCCACCTGAATCTGCCAGTATACGACAGCGTCCATGAGGCGCGCGAGCGGACGGGGGCCAATGCGTCGGTCATCTATGTGCCGCCGCCGTTTGCCGCCGACTCGATCCTTGAGGCGATTGATGCCGAAATCGAGTTGATCGTTTGCATCACCGAAGGCATCCCGGTCTTGGACATGATGAAGGTCAAGCGCGCGCTGTTGAATTCGAAATCGCGTCTGATCGGGCCGAATTGCCCCGGCGTGATGACGCCCGACGCCTGCAAGATCGGCATCATGCCGGGGTCGATCTTCAAGCGTGGCAAGGTGGGTGTGGTGTCGCGTTCGGGCACCCTGACCTATGAGGCGGTGAAGCAGACCACGGATATTGGTCTGGGCCAGTCCTCGGCGGTCGGCATTGGTGGTGACCCGATCAAGGGCACCGAACATATTGACGTGTTGGAAATGTTCCTCGCCGATCCTGAGACGGAATCGATCATCATGATCGGTGAAATCGGCGGCGCGGCGGAAGAGGATGCCGCGCAGTTCCTGGCCGATGAGAAAAAGCGCGGGCGCTGGAAGCCGACTGCCGGGTTCATCGCGGGCCGCACCGCGCCCCCCGGCCGCCGCATGGGCCATGCCGGGGCCATCGTGGCCGGTGGCAAGGGCGATGCGCAATCAAAGATCGAGGCGATGCTGTCGGCTGGCATCGTGGTTGCAGACAGCCCGGCGACACTGGGCGAAGCTGTGCTGAAAGCGATGGGCAAGTAAGGCGCGGCGCGATGGAGGAGATCGGGATGGACCTGCGGACCAAGACTGTCATCGCCTCTTTCATCGCGCTGATCGGCCTTTTGGCGGTGACGGCCTATGCGTCCCTGCATCGGGCCGAAACCAACCCCGCCTTTCGCGCTGCGATTTTCGGCCAGTAAGCCGTTCTAAGACCGGGGTGGCGGGGAAGCCCGCCGCACTGATGGGAGGATGTGATGACCATGACACTGCCCTGCCCGATTGCGCGCGCCTTTGGTGCGCCTTTGGCATGTGGATCGGTCACGTTCTGCCGACTGCCCCTGACACTGTGCTGCGCCTGACCCCAGATAAGCTGCCCCCCTCGCGAGGACACGAAGACCATGACCGATCACAGCCCCAACGACCAGTTCCGCGCCTCGGCCTTTCTGGATGGCGCGAATGCCGATTACATTGATCAGCTTCAGGCCCGTTATGCCACTGACCCCGCGTCCGTTGATGCGGCTTGGGCAGAGTTGTTCCGTTCGCTGGGCGACAGCGAGTTGGATGCCAAGCGCGCGGCAAGTGGCCCGTCTTGGGCGCGGGCCGATTGGCCGCCGTCGCCCACGGATGACATGACGGCGGCGATGACGGGCGAATGGCCTGCGGCACCGGCCAAGGAAGGCAAGGCGGCGGCGGCAAAGATCGTCGCCAAGGCCGAAGAAAAGGGCGTCAGCCTGACCGACGCGCAGTTGCAGCGCGCCGTGCTGGATTCGGTGCGGGCGCTGATGCTGATCCGGGCCTACCGGATCCGGGGCCACCTGATCGCCGATGTCGATCCCTTGCAGATGCGTGACCAGACGGTGCATCCCGAGTTGGACCCCCGGTCTTACGGCTTCTCGGACGCGGATATGGATCGGCCGATCTTCCTCGATAAGGTTTTGGGGCTGGAAATGGCCTCGATGCGGCAGATCATGGAGATCGTGAAGCGCACCTATTGCGGCACCTTTGCGCTGCAGTACATGCATATCTCGGACCCCGAACAGGCGGGTTGGCTGAAGGAACGCATCGAAGGCTATGGCAAGGAAATCGCCTTTACCCGCGAAGGGCGCAAGGCGATCCTGAACAAGCTGGTCGAGGCGGAAGGCTATGAAAAGTTCCTGCATGTCAAATACATGGGAACCAAGCGTTTCGGTCTGGACGGCGGTGAGGCGCTGATCCCGGCGATGGAGCAGATCATCAAGCGCGGCGGTGCGCTGGGGGTCAAGGAAATCGTCATCGGCATGCCCCACCGGGGGCGTCTGAACGTGCTGGCCAATGTGATGGCCAAGCCCTACCGCGCGATTTTCCACGAATTCCAAGGCGGGTCTTACAAGCCCGAGGATGTGGATGGATCGGGTGATGTTAAGTATCACCTTGGGGCCTCCAGCGACCGGACCTTTGACAGCAACACGGTCCACCTGTCGCTGACCGCGAACCCCAGCCACCTTGAGGCGGTGAACCCGGTTGTCCTTGGCAAGGTCCGCGCCAAGCAGGACCAGTTGAATGACCGCGTGGACCGCACGGCGGTGATGCCGATCCTGCTGCACGGCGATGCCGCCTTTGCGGGTCAGGGCGTTGTGGCGGAATGTTTCGGCCTGTCGGGGCTGAAGGGCCACCGCACCGGCGGGACCATGCATATCGTGGTGAACAACCAGATCGGGTTCACCACGGCACCCTCCTACAGCCGTTCCAGCCCCTATCCCACCGACATCGCGCTGATGGTGGAAGCACCCATCTTCCACGTCAACGGCGATGACCCGGAAGCCGTTGTGCATGCCGCCCGCGTGGCGACCGAGTTCCGCCAGAAGTTCCACAAGGATGTGGTGCTGGACATCATCTGCTACCGCCGCTTTGGTCACAACGAAGGCGATGAGCCGATGTTCACCAACCCGGCGATGTACACCCGCATCAAGAAGCAAAAGACCACGCTTCAGCTTTACACCGAACGTCTGGTCAAGGACGGCCTGATCCCCGAAGGCGAGATCGAGGATATGAAAGCCGCGTTTCAGGCCCGCCTGAACGAGGAATTCGAGATCGGCAAGAACTTCAAGCCGAACAAGGCCGACTGGCTGGATGGCCGCTGGTCCGGACTGGACCGCGAAGGGCAGGATTACCAACCCGGCGACACGGCGATAAAACCGCAGGTGATGCAAGAGGTGGGCGCGGCGCTGACGCGGATTCCCGAAGGCTTTGACATCCACAAGACCGTGGCGCGGCAGCTTGAGTCGAAAAAGCAGATGTTCGACTCTGGCAAGGGTTTTGACTGGGCCACGGCAGAGGCGCTGGCCTTTGGCAGCCTTGCAACCGAAGGCTTCCCGGTGCGTCTGTCCGGTCAGGATTGCACGCGCGGCACCTTCAGCCAGCGTCATTCGGCCTTTGTCGATCAGTCGACCGAGGAACGCCACTATCCCCTGAACCACATCCGCGCGGGTCAGGCGAAATACGAAGTCATCGACTCCATGCTGTCGGAATATGCGGTTTTGGGCTTTGAATACGGCTATTCGCTGGCCGAACCCAACACCCTGACCCTGTGGGAAGCGCAATTTGGCGATTTCGCCAATGGCGCGCAGATCATGTTTGACCAGTTCATCACCTCGGGCGAGCGGAAATGGCTGCGGATGTCGGGTCTGGTGATGCTGCTGCCGCATGGCTTTGAAGGTCAGGGGCCGGAACATTCCTCGGCCCGTCTGGAACGCTTCCTGCAAAATTCGGCCGAAGATAACTGGATCGTCGCCAACTGTTCGACCCCGGCGAACTATTTCCACATCCTGCGCCGCCAGATTCACCGCAGCTTCCGCAAGCCCTTGGTGCTGATGACGCCGAAATCCTTGTTGCGCCATCCGATGTGCGTCAGCGATGCGGCGGATTTCACCACCGGGTCCACCTTCCACCGCGTGCTGTGGGATGATGCGCAGAAGGGTCATTCCGACCTGACCCTGCGCCCGGATGCCGAGATCAAGCGCGTCGTGATCTGTTCTGGCAAGGTCTACTATGACCTGCTGGCCGAACGCGACAAACGCGGTCTGGATGGCGTCTATCTGCTGCGGTTGGAGCAGTTCTACCCCTTCCCGGCGATGTCGCTGGTCAAGGAATTGGAACGCTTCAAGGGCGCGGACATCGTCTGGTGTCAGGAAGAACCCAAGAACCAAGGTGGCTGGAGCTTTGTTGAGCCCAACTTTGAATGGGTGCTGACCAAGATCGGGGCCAAGCAATCGCGCGCCATCTATGCCGGTCGTGCGGCCAGCGCCTCGCCCGCCACGGGCCTGGCGTCACGGCACAAGGCTGAACAGGAAGCGCTGATCAACGACGCGCTCGGGAACTGAGCCAAGGGATAACCGCCGGACGGCATCGCCCGTCCGGCGACATGGAACCGAAAAGACGCGCCGGGACAGGCGCAGGAGAGACGAAGATGACCGATGTTATGGTGCCCGCCCTTGGCGAAAGCGTGTCCGAGGCCACCGTTTCGACCTGGTTCAAGAAGCCGGGCGATTTCGTGAAGCAGGACGAGATGCTGTGCGAGCTTGAGACGGACAAAGTCTCGGTCGAGGTGCCCAGCCCCGTATCGGGTGTGCTGGCGGAAATCATCGCGCCCGAAGGGGCGACCGTGGCCGCCAATGCGCGTCTGGCGATCGTGACCGAAGGGGCGGCTGCGGCGGCCCCTGCGGCCAAGCCCGCTGCTGCCCCTGCGCCTGCCGCTGCCCCCGCGCCTGCGCCTGCGGCCAAGGATGTCGAGGATGCCCCCGCCGCGAAAAAGGCGATGGCCGAGGCGGGTCTGACACCTGCGCAAGTGCAGGGCACAGGCCGCGATGGCCGCGTGATGAAGGAAGACGTCGCCCGCGCCGTGGCGACTGCCGCTGCACCTGCGCCTGCCGCTGCCCCGGCCCCGGTTGCCGTGCCACGTGGCCCCGTCGCCGCCGATGACGCTGCACGCGAAGAGCGGGTCAAGATGACCCGCCTGCGCCAGACCATCGCCCGCCGTCTGAAGGACGCGCAGAACACAGCCGCGATGCTGACCACCTATAACGAGGTGGACATGTCCGGCATCATGGACCTGCGCAACACCTACAAGGACGCATTCGAGAAAAAGCACGGCGTCAAGATGGGCTTCATGTCCTTCTTCGTGACGGCCTGCACCCATGCGCTGAAGGAAATCCCCGAGGTCAACGCCGAAATCGACGGCACCGATGTGATCTACAAGAACTACGTCCACATGGGCGTGGCGGTGGGCACGCCTTCGGGTCTGGTCGTGCCGGTGGTGCGCGATGCCGATCAGATGGGTTTTGCCCAGATTGAAAAGAAGATCGCCGAACTGGGTCTGCGCGCGCGGGATGGCAAGCTGAGCATGGCGGAAATGCAGGGCGGGTCGTTCACCATCTCGAACGGGGGGGTGTATGGGTCGTTGATGTCGTCGCCCATCCTGAACCCGCCGCAATCGGGTATCCTTGGCATGCACAAGATTCAGGACCGCCCGGTGGTGGTGAACGGTCAGATCGTGATCCGCCCGATGATGTATCTGGCGCTGAGCTATGACCACCGCATCGTGGACGGCAAGGGCGCGGTGACCTTCCTTGTGCGCGTCAAAGAGGCGCTGGAAGACCCGCGCCGGTTGTTGATGGATCTGTGACCCCGGGAACGCCCTATGGCGGGGCGGTGATTGCCCCGCCGGATGACCGCGCTGCATTGCGGATATGATGACCGAAACCGTTCCCCTTTCCCCTGTGCTGCCCGAGCCTGCGGCCCTTGTGTCCTGCATGCGGGATGAGGGGCTGTTCATCGTGGAATGGGTGGCGTTCCATCAGGTGATCGGGTTTGACCGGATCGTCATCTGCTCCAACGATTGCAGTGATGGCAGCGATGTGCTGCTGGACCGGCTGGCGGCGGCGGGGGTGCTGACGCATTTGCGCAACGCCGTGCCTGCCGGTGGCCGCCCGCAAGAGGCGGGTCTGGCGCTGGCCTTTGCCCATCTGGCGGAAACCGATGCCGAATGGCTGTGCCACATCGACGCCGACGAATTCCTGAACATCGGGCTGGGTGCGGGCCGCGTGGCGGACCTTCTGGCCGTCGCAGGCAAAGGCGATGTGATTGCGCTGCCGTGGCGGCTGTTCGGTGATTCCGGCCATCAGGAGTGGCCCGGCGCGACACTGCCGCATTTCCTGCGCTGCGAGATTGCGCCCGATCCTGACACCGTCAGCCACAAGTCGATCTACCGCTTTCGCCGGTTTGACGGGGCGACCGACCACATGCCGGTCCGTCCGCGGATCGCACATCCGGTCGTGCTGAATGCGGCGGGCTTTGCCCTGCATGGCGGCACGGTTATGGACGGACACCACATCCGCTTTCACCCCGCTGACCGGGTCTGGCGGCCGCGCAAGGCCTGCATCAACCATTATGCGGTGCGGTCCGCCGATTGCTTTGCGCTGCGCGATCAGCGCGGGCGGGGCTGGCATGCGGATCAGGGCGGCAAATATGCGCTGGACGGCCATTGGCACCGCCGCGCCAACCGCAACGAAGGGTCCAACCGCAGCATCATGCGCCATTGGCCCGCCACGCTGAACCGGATGGCGGCGCTGCGCGCCCTGCCCGGTGTTGCTGCGGCTGAGGCTGTCTGCACCGCATGGTTCGAGACGGCCAAGGCCAGCCTGCCGCTGCTGCAACCCCTGACAGGAGTGATCTGATGACGCCGGAACTGACCGCCCTCACCCTCGCCGCGTTGTTGCAGATGGGGCAATTCATCCTGTTCGCCCTGCCCGCCAATCTGGAACTGGGCACGCGCTACACCATGTCGCCGCGTGACAAGGCCCCCCAGCGGCCCTTGTCCACCCTGACCGGGCGGATGCAGCGGGCGCTGAACAACCATTTTGAGGGGCTTATCCTCTTTACGCTGGCCGTCGTGGTGGTCACGCTGTCGGGGCAGGCTGATGGCTTCACCGCCGCCTGCGCTTGGGCCTATCTGGCGGCGCGGGTGCTTTATGTTCCGGCCTATGCCTTCGGCCTTGTGCCGTGGCGTTCTGTCATCTGGGCGGTAAGCTGGTTTGCCACCTTGGCGATGCTGATCGCCGCCTTGATCTGACCCCATTTCCCGCGCCGCCGCATGGGCAGGCGCGGCCCGCATGCAAGGAGACCTTCCATGGCTGAATTCGACGTCATCATCATCGGCGGTGGCCCCGGCGGCTATGTCTGCGCCATCCGCTGCGCGCAACTGGGCCTGAAAACCGCTGTGGTCGAAGGGCGCGAGACGCTGGGCGGCACCTGCCTGAACGTCGGCTGCATCCCGTCCAAGGCGCTTTTGAACGCCACGCATCACCTGCACGAGGCGCAGGAGAATTTCGAAAAGATGGGCCTGATGGGCGCGGCCCCGACGGTGGATTGGGCCAAGATGCTGGCCTACAAGTCCGACGTGATCGGCCAGAACACCAAGGGCATCGAATTTCTGTTCAAGAAGAACAAGGTCACATGGCTGAAAGGCTGGGGCACCATCCCTGCCGCCGGTCAAGTGCAGGTGGGCGATGAGGTGCATTCCGCCAAATCCATCGTGATCGCCACGGGATCGGAATCGTCATCGCTGCCGGGTGTGGCGGTGGATGAAAAGATCGTCGTCACCTCCACCGGCGCGCTGGAACTGGACCGCATCCCGCAAAAGCTGGTGGTGATCGGCGCAGGCGTGATCGGGCTGGAAATGGGGTCAGTCTATGCCCGTCTGGGGGCAGAGGTGACGGTGGTCGAATACCTTGACGCCATCACGCCAGGGATGGATGCCGAGGTGGCAAAGACTTTCCAGCGCATCCTGACCAAGCAGGGGCTGACGTTCGTCATGGGCGCTGCCGTGCAGGGCGTCGATGTGGCGGGCGGCACTGCGACCGTGCGCTACAAGCTGCGCAAGGACGACAGTGAGGCGTCCTTGACCGCCGACACCGTGCTGGTCGCCACCGGACGCCGCCCCTACACGGCGGGCTTGGGGCTGGAGGCGCTGGGGGTTGAGATGCTGCCGCGCGGGCAGGTCAAGACCGATGGCCATTTCGCCACCACTGTGAAGGGCATTTATGCCATCGGCGATGCCATCACCGGCCCGATGCTGGCCCACAAGGCCGAGGATGAGGGCATGGCGCTGGCCGAAATCCTTGCCGGGAAATCCGGACATGTGAATTACGGCGTGATCCCCGGCGTGATCTACACGACGCCAGAGGTGGCAAGCGTGGGCAAGACCGAAGAGCAACTGAAAGAAGAAGGCCGCGCCTACAAGGTCGGCAAGTTCAGCTTCATGGGCAACGGCCGCGCCAAAGCAGTGTTCCAAGGCGATGGTTTCGTGAAGATCCTCGCCGACAAGGCGACCGACCGCATCCTTGGCGCGCATATCATCGGGCCGATGGCGGGCGATCTGATCCACGAAATCTGCGTGGCGATGGAATTCGGGGCATCGGCGCAGGATCTGGCGCTGACCTGCCACGCGCACCCGACCTATTCCGAGGCCGTGCGCGAGGCGGCACTCGCCTGCGGCGACGGCGCGATCCACGCCTAAGGGTGCCGGGCGATTCGAATGGATGGGGGCTGCCGAACGGTGGCCCCTTTTCGTTTTCGACGCCGCCGCTTCCCCGTTACGCCAATATCCCACGGGGGTCGTTCATCGGCTTCGCCATTGGTCCGAGAACCGATGGACGACAGGGTGTGAGGCCCCCGAGGCTTAGGCCAGACCCAAACGGCGCAGCAGCCGGTGCTTGCGCCTGCCACAGAAGATCACCCCGCAAACGCAAAACGCCGCCCAGAAGGACGGCGATTTTGCAGAAGTTTTATGTTGGTGGAGCCAGGGAGGATCGAACTCCCGACCTCTTGAATGCCATTCAAGCGCTCTCCCATCTGAGCTATGACCCCACCGGGTTATCGAAGCGTCATGGGTGTTTTGCTTCGATGCCGGGTGTTTATGCGGGGGCGCGGCGGGGTGCAAGAGGTAATTTGCACCTTTTTCACGCCCCGGCAAAACCGTGTCAGACTTCTTCTTCGTCGCCTGCAACATCCGCCAGATCGTCGAGCGAGACGTTGTCGTCCGCGTCGTCTTCCAGCAGATCATCGTCCAGTTCCGCGTCATCGGCGACGCCGGTTTCCAGCAGATCGTCGTCGGCTTCCAGATCGTCGACCAGAACGTCGTCGTCCTTTTCCGGCAGAACGCGGCTGATGACCGCGGCGGCCATCTTGCGACGGGCGGTTTCGATATCGACCACTTCGCCGGTGTAGGGCGAAACGATCGGCGAGCGGTTCAGGTCATAAAAGCGCTTCCCGGTCGTCGGGCAAATGCGCTTCGTGCCCCATTCTTCCTTGGGCATGTCGGTCCCCTCAAGGCTGGCGGTGTCCAGAATTGCAGTCGCTTGCCACAAGCATGGGCGGGTGTCAAAGGCTTTCGCCGCCCGAACGGGGCGGCGCTTATCGACTGGCAAGTCTTATTCCGATTTGGCTATGCTGCGCCTGATTTGCAAGAGGTTTCGATGCCCGTTCTGCCCGGATCGTCCCCAGACCTGCCCCCGGTCGAGATCACGTTGCGCCGGTCCGCCCGTGCGCGGCGGTTTTCGCTGCGGGTGTCGCGGCTGGATGGGCGCGTGACGCTGTCCCTGCCGCTGCGCGCGCGCGAGTCCGAGGCGATGGCTTTTGCCCGCGCACAAGAGGGGTGGATTCGCGACACGCTGGCCCAGATGCCGCGTCAGGCCGGCGTCGGCCTTGGCGCGCAGGTGCCGGGTGAGGGGCGGATGCTGACGCTGGTGGCGGGGCCGGGGCGCGCGGTGCGGATCGAGGGTGACCGCATGCTGATTCCCGGTGATCCGGCGCAGGCGGGGGTGCGGGCCGGGGCGTTTCTGAAGGCACTGGCGCGGGAGCGCTTGGTGGCGGCGTCAGACCGCTATGCCGGGCTGATCGGGCGCAAGGTGACGCGGGTAACCTTGCGCGATACCCGGTCGCGCTGGGGGTCTTGCGCACATGACGGGGCGCTGATGTATTCGTGGCGGCTGGTGATGGCGCCGCCTTCGGTGCTGGATTACGTCGCGGCGCATGAGGTGGCGCATATGCTGGAGATGAACCACTCCGCCGATTTCTGGGCGGTGGTAGAGCGGCTTTATCCCCGCTGGCAGCCGCAGCGCAAATGGCTGCATGACGAAGGTCAGGCGCTGCACGCCTATCGCTTCGGGGATTGATAATCGCCGCGCGGGGTGGTTGGTTTGCCCCATGCCGATCACACCACGCCTGACCGATCCCAACGCTGCCGCGCATGAACGCGTCTATCGCACCTTGCGCCAGCAGGTTATGCATGGCGAGTTGCCACCGGGGCACGCCATGACGCTGCGTGGCATCGGTGCACAGTTTGACGTGTCGATGACCCCGGCGCGCGAGGCCGTGCGGCGTCTGGTGGCCGAAGGGGCGTTGACGCTGTCCTCCTCGGGGCGGATTTCCACGCCGGAACTGACGCCGGAACGGATCGAAGAACTGGCAGCGATTCGCGCCATGCTGGAGCCTGAGATGGCCGCCCGCGCCCTGCCCCGCGCGCATTTTGCATTGATTGAACGCCTTGCCGCCATCAATGCGCTGAACGCTGAGGCGGTGGTGAAGCAGGACGCGATTGCCTATGTGCGGACCAATCTGGAATTTCACCGCACGCTCTATCTGCGCGCCCAGACGCCAGCGATGCTGGCATTGTGTGAAACGGTCTGGCTGCAACTTGGCCCCACGATGCGGGCGCTTTATTCCAAGCTGCGCCGCAAGGAGCCGCCACAGCATCACCGGATGATTCTGGCAGCCTTGAAGGCGGGGGATGAGCCGGGGCTCAGGCTGGCCGTGCGGACGGATGTGACGCAGGGGCTGCGCCATCTGGCCAGTTAAAAGGCGTTCAGGATCGCGAAGATCGCAATCTTGGCCAGCGCCCAGACCACGCCCCAGACGATGACCAAAGACAGCCCGCCCATCACGGCCCCGCCGATGACCCACAGCCCGTCGCGTTCAAGCACACCCAACGCCATCATGCTGATCGCAATCGCGGGCAGCATGTTGCCCAAGGGGATGGGCAGGGCCAGCACGATGGCCAGAAGCAGGCAGAAGCCGCCGATCACCCGTTCGCCCATATCGCCGGTCATGAACAAAAGGCGCGGCACCAGCAGCCGTTCGGCCCGCGCCAAGAGCGGCGATACGCGGCGCACAAGGCCGCTGTAATCTTCGCGCGTCATGGACCTGTCTGCGATCAGGCCGGGCAGCCATGGCAGTTTGCCCATCATCATCTGCGCGCAAAGATAGAGCAGCGGCAGGCCCAGAACGGCGGATGTTCCCGGAATCGCGGGCAAGGCATTGGGCAGGGAAAAGAACAGGATCAAGGCGGCCACCGCCCGCGCCTCCATCGCGCGCATCAGGTCGGTGATCGACACACGTTCACGCCGGTTGTCGGCGGCGACGTCGTCAAGAATCTGGGACACCCGCTTTTTGGACTCGGGCGTGGGCTGGTTCAGTTTGCGGAATTTGTGCCGGTTCGGCCTGCCCTTGCCCATGTCGTCCCGTTCCCTCACGTCTTGGCCCAACCTGTCCGCTTGGCGCAGGATAGGCAAGGTCTATGCCCGGAATGTGAACACAGGCAGACGGCTTCAGGGCAACACTTCGAAGCGGTCCACATCCACCATTCCGTGATCGGTGATCTTCAGATGGGGGATCACCGGCAGGGCAAGGAAGGCGAGCTGCAGGAAGGGTTCTTCCAGCACCACACCCAGCGAGGCCGCCGCCGCGCGCAGGGCGACAAGGCGGTCGCGGACATGTTCGAAGGACTCAAGGCTCATCAACCCCGCGACAGGCAGGGGAAGTTCGGCCAGAACCTTGCCGCCTTCGACCACGACAAAGCCGCCTTCGATCTGGCCCAGACGGTTGGCGGCCAGTGCCATATCGGCGTAATCCGCACCGACCACGGCGATGTTGTGGTGATCGTGGCAGACGGTGCTGGCAATGGCCCCGCGTTGCAGGCCAAAGCCCCGCACGAAGCCGGTGGCGCGGTTGCCGTTCTTGCCGTGGCGTTCGATGACCGCGATGCGGATCAGATCGCGGCTCAGGTCCGGGCGTTTGTCGCCATCAACGGGGGCGATGTCATAGGTCAGGTGTTCGGTGATGATCTTGCCGGGCAGGATGCCGATGACGGGCGTATCGACCCGGTTGCCGCCCCAGCGGAAGTGGTGGGGTTCGACCGTCGGGGCCTTGACCGAATTGCGGGCAACAGGAGGTATCGTTTGGCGCGCGGCAAAGGCGGCGTCTGTGACCTGCACGCCGCCCGCAAAGACCATCCCAGCGTGGCAGCGCTCCAGACTGTCGATCACCGCGATGTCGGCGCGTTTGCCCGGCGCGATCAAGCCGCGATCCTTGAGCCCGAAGGCCTCGGCCGCCGAAAGGCTGGCGGCGCGGTAGACGGCCAGCGGCGGGCAGCCAAGGCCGATGGCAGTGCGGATCATGTGATCGAGGTGCCCGTGTTCGCCGATGTCCAAGGGGTTGCGGTCATCGGTGCAGAGGCAAAGGTAAGGAGAGTGCCGTTCCGTCAGGATGGGGGCGAGGGCGTGCAGGTCTTTGGAGACCGACCCTTCGCGGATCAGCACGCGCATGCCCTTGCGCAGTTTTTCCAAGGCTTCCTCGGCGGTCGTCGCCTCATGTTCCGTGCGGATTCCGGCGGAGAGATAGCCGTTCAGGTCCATCCCCCTGAGCAAAGGCGCGTGGCCGTCGATGTGCTTGCCCTGCCATGCGTCCAGCTTGGCCATGCAGCCGGGGTCTTTGAACAGCACGCCGGGGAAGTTCATGAACTCGGCCAGCCCGATGACGCGGGGATGGTCCATCAGCGGGATCAGATCCGCAGCCTCTAGCCGTGCCCCTGCGGTTTCCATGTGGGTCGAGGGCACGCAGGACGACAGTTGCACCCGGATATCCATCAGCGTACGGGCAGAAGCGTCAAGAAAGTATCCGATGCCGTCCAGCCCGCAGACATTGGCGATCTCATGCGGGTCGCAGATGGCGGTGGTGACGCCGCGTGGGGTGACGCAGCGGTCAAACTCGAACGGGGTGACCAACGAGGATTCGATGTGCAGATGCGT
>NKIT01000038.1 GCA_002256185.1 Rhodobacteraceae bacterium PARR1
GGCGCCCTGAAGGATGGGACAGCAATGTGAACGGCAGCAATAGCTGGGATTACATCCGCATCCAGATCGTCGGCACGACCACGACCGAGATCGTCGGTCCGACGCTGGGCAGCTATGCAACGATACCTTTCAGCCCAAATTACGGGACAAACCAAGCGTCGACGACGGAGTTTGGCTACCGCCACTATAACGGCTTCGACATGACGACCAATCAAGTCCACCAATTGGGTATGACGGTGCCGTACACGGCTGAACCCTTGTGGACCCGTACGGTCTCGCTCGCCGCCTATGCCGGCCAGACAGTCACTTTACGCATCACGACAAGTCACACCGTCCTCTACAAAAGCTGGTTCCATATCGACGAAGTGGAATGGTCGGTTGTCACTGCGACCTTGGGTGCCCCTCAGGCATTTGGCGTGAACATCACCGGCCCTGCGGAGGGCGGCGTTTATGTGCCCGGCCAGATTTTGGCGACAACAGTGCAAGTAGACGCGACACCGACGCGTCCAACGGCCCCGATGATTGCGCGTATTTTCGATAATACCAACACCTCCGTCGGCACAGACTTCCTGCTTTACAATGATGGCACGCATGGCGACGCTGTCGCCGGCGATGCGTTTTGGACCAATGACGGGCTGATCCCTGCAGAGCCTGCCCCCACCATCCCCTTCCCGGCCCAACCGGGGACCGCAAGGACGTAACGCCCATGACCACCGCCGCGACCGATCAGCCGCGCCGCCGCCGTTTCCGCGTCAGCCGCAGGGTTCTGCCCTATCTCTTGTCGCTTCCGGCGCTTTTGACCTGTATCGGCATCCTGATCCCGTTCCTGACGGCGGTGATCTATTCGCTTCAACGCTACCGGCTGTCGCAGCCTTGGGCGCGGCAGTTCAACTGGGGTGAGAATTACCTGAATTTCTTTACCGACCCGGCGTTCTGGAACACGCTGAAGGTTTCGGTGACCTATGCCTTTTTGACCGTGACGGTGGAACTGCTGCTGGGTCTGGGCATCGCGCTTTTGCTGCAAAAGCGGAACCGGACCAACAACTTCATCTCGATCATGCTGTTGATGCCGCTGATGACCGCGCCCGCGCTGGCGGCGCTGATGTGGAAGCTGATGACCAATCCGGGGTTCGGCATCCTGTCCTATTTCGCCACGCTTCTGGGCATCCAAGATTTCAACTGGGCCTCTGATCCGCAGACCGCGATGCTGACGGTGGTGATCGTCGATGTCTGGGTCTACACGCCGTTTATCATGATCTTGCTGCTGGCTGGCCTACGCTCGCTGCCGCCGCAACCGTTTGAGGCGGCGGCGCTGGACGGGGTGCCGCGCTGGTTTGTGTTCTGGCGGATCACGCTTCCGATGCTGACGCCCTTTTTGCTGACGGCCACGCTGTTCCGGGTGATCGAAAGCATCCAGCAATTCGACATCATCTATGCCATGACCCAAGGCGGCCCCGGCGACACGCTGACGGTGTTTCAGGTTGAGGCGTATTTGAACTTCTTCCAGTCCACCAACGTGGGCCGATCTGCGGCGCTGCTGATGATCCTGTGGGCCATCACCTATGTGCTGTCGAACATCTTCATCAAGAACTGGCTGCGCCTGCGCGAAAAGCAGCGCGGCAACGCTTAAGGAGGCCGAAATGGAAACCACGTCCCCCGTCGAACGCCTTCTGCGTGGCATCGCCATCACGCTGGTTTGCCTGTTCTTCATGTTCCCCATCGTCTGGATCGTGCTCA
Source organism: Rhodobacteraceae bacterium PARR1 (assembly GCA_002256185.1). GTDB lineage: Bacteria > Pseudomonadota > Alphaproteobacteria > Rhodobacterales > Rhodobacteraceae > Paragemmobacter. Next base: position 1,738 of record NKIT01000038.1, read on the forward strand.
TGAGCTTCCAGACCAATGAAACCATCCTGCGGGTGCCCCCGTCGGTCATTTTCGCGCCGACGCTGGAAAATTACACCGCGCTGATCACCGGCAAGCTGGAAACGGCCGCAGGGACGCTGGACATCGACTTCATGGGCAACCTGTGGAATTCGCTGTTTTTGTCCACCGCATCGGTCGCGGTCGGGCTGGTCCTTGGTGTGCCTGCGGCCTATGCCTTTGCCCGGCTCAAGTTTCGCGGGTCCGAGGACATCGCCTTTACGCTGTTGTCCTTCCGCTTTGCGCCGCCGCTTCTGGTGCTGTTGCCGCTGACGATCTATTTCCAGCAACTGGGCTTGGCCAACACCTATGGCGGGCTGATCTGGGTGTATCAACTGATCGTCTTGCCGCTGATCCTGTGGATCGTGCGCGGGTATTTTGAGGATATCCCCGCCGACATCGAATATGCCTATCGCATCGCGGGGCATGATTTCTGGTCCACCTTCCGCCGGATCGCACTGCCTTTGGCCGGTCCGGGGATTGCGGCGGCGGGGCTCTTGTCCTTTATCTTCGCGTGGAACAACTTTGTCTTTGCGCTGGTCCTGGCCTCCGCCGACAAGCAACCCGTCACCGTTGGCGCGCTGGCCTTTGTCACCGCCTCTGGCATTCAATATGGCCAAGTCGCCGCCGGGATCGTGCTGTCGATCGCGCCGACCTTTGCCCTCGCCCTCTATGCGCAGCGCTACCTTGTCGAAGGTTTGTCGCTGGGCGCCGTCAAGGGATAAGCCATGACGATTACGCTGAAAAACATCCGCAAGGCGTTCAAGACCAACACGGTGCTTGAGGACGTGTCGCTGTCCGTCGCCACGGGGGAAACGCTGGTGCTGTTCGGGCCTTCGGGCGCGGGCAAGACGGTGCTTCTGCGCCTGATCGCCGGGGTGATTGAGCCTGACGGCGGCGAGATCCATGTCAACGGTCAGAACATGGCCGGGGTAGAGCCTGAAGATCGCGGCATCGGCATGGCGTTCCAGAACTTCGCGCTGTTCCCGCATATGGACGCCTTCGCCAATATCGCCGCCCCTCTGACCGCGCGGCACCAGTCCAAAGCGGTGATGAAGGACACGGTCGAAAAGGTCGCGCGTCTGCTGAAGATCGACCATGTGCTGCACCATAAGCCCAAAGAGCTGTCGAACGGCCAGAAACAGCGCACCGCCCTTGCCCGCGCGCTGTCTGCTGCGCCCTCCATCCTGTTGCTGGACGACCCGCTGCGGAACGTAGATGCCAAGCTGCGGTTTGAGATGCGGTTAGAACTGCCGCGCCTGTTGAAAGACCAGAACGCGACGGTGATCTACGTCACGCAGGATTACAAAGAGGCGATGGCCTTGGGCCACCGCATCGCCGTGATGAACGGTCACGGCATCCAGCAAATCGGCACCCCGCAGGACATTTACCTGTCGCCCGCCAATACCGACATTGCGCGGCTGTTCGGTGATCCGGTCATCAACCTGCTGGACGTTGTCCCCGAACGCCGCGACGGTCGGGTGGCTGCGCTGATCTCTGACACCGCCATTCCGCTGCTAGAGGATTACGTCCCCCAGATCGGCCAAGCCTGCATCCTTGGCCTGCGGCCCGAGGCGTTGCGCTTTGTCCCCGAAGGCACCCCCGGTGCTATCCCGGTTGAGGTGGAGGCCGAAACCCCGCTGAACGAAAAGACCGTCACCTTGGCGCTGACCTTGCGGGGGCGGGAAATCATGGTCTCGCGTCCTGCCGGAACCCCCGGCCCGACCTCTGGCCGCGCGCATATAGCCGTAGATGCGGCTTCGGCCATGCTGTTTGACCGCGCCTCTGGCCGCCGCATCGCCCCCGTCCACAAGATCATCCGCAAGGAGGAGGTGGCATGACCATCCAACTGTCGCTGAAATCCGTGGACAAATTCTATGGCCCCGTTGGCAAGGGCGTCCATGCCGTCAAAGACATCACTATGGATGTGCCCAAGGGCGATATCATCGCGCTACTGGGATCATCGGGCTGCGGCAAAACCTCAACCCTGCGGATGATCGCGGGGTTTGAGGCCGTGTCGCGCGGGACCATTGAACTGGCGGGCAAGCAGGTGCAGACCCTGCCCCCGGTACGCCGCAATGTGGCCATGGCGTTTGAAGGCTACTCGCTTTACCCCACCGTGACCGTGCGCGACAACATCGCCTTCGCCCTGAAAGCCTCGCGTCTGGCCGAGGCAGAGGTGGCGCGTCGTGTCGGCCATGTCGCCGATATGCTGGAAATCACCGATATCCTGGACCGCTTCCCCTTTTCCATCTCTGGCGGGCAGCAACAACGCGCCAGCCTTGCGCGGGCTTTGGTGCGCGATGCGGACCTGCATTTGCTCGATGAACCAATGGGGCAGTTGGAACCGCAACTGCGGACCCTGCTGCGCGGCCGGATCAAGCATTACATCAAGGAACGCGGGCTGACGGCCATCCTTGTGACCCATGACCAGACCGAGGCGAACGCGCTGGCCGACCGCATCGCCGTGATGGAGGGCGGGGTTCTCCAGCAATACGGCAGCCCGGCGGAAATCAAGGAACGCCCCGCCAACCTGTTCACCGGCACCTTTGTGGGTGAGCCGCCGATGAACGTCTTTGCCGCCACGGCCAGCGTTTCGGGCGGCATGCTGACCTTTGATCTGACCGGCGGGCTTGACCTGCGCTATGCGGAATCCGCCTTTGATCCGCGCGTGCGGAAAATGGTGCTGGACCGCAAACAGGTGATGATCGGCGTGCGCCCCTATGCCGTTCACCGTTCTGAGTCGGGCGCTGCGGCGCGGGTGGTGGCCAACCAATGGCTGGGCGATCAAAGCCACATCGCCGCCAGTTTTGCCGGGAAAACCATCGTCCTAGTTGAACATGACCGCGCCCATCTGACCGAAGGAGAGCCGATCAAGGTTGAGATCAAGCCGCAGGATTTGCACATCTTTGATCCCACCTCGGGCCTTGCGCTGTCCCACGGGAATGAGCTTGCGGCATGACCGCCGGGGCTGACATCCTGATCGGCATTGATGCCGGAACGTCGGTGATCAAGGCGGTGGCCTTTGATCTGGGCGGGCGTCAACTTGCGGTGGCCTCAACCCCCAACCGCTATACCACGCGGCCCGATGGCGCGGCGTTTCAGGACATGGCCCAGACATGGGACGATTGCGCCGCCACTTTGCGCGCGCTGGGGGAGCGGGTGCCCGACCTTGCCGCCCGCACTTTGGCCGTGGCGGTGACGGCGCAGGGGGATGGGACGTGGCTGGTGGGTGCCGGGGATAAGCCTGTCACCGATGGTTGGATCTGGCTTGATGCCCGCGCGGTGAACACCGTCAAACGCCTGCGCGGCACCGATGCCGACCGCGCGCGGTTTCACCACACGGGAACGGGGCTGAACGTCTGCCAGATGGGCAGCCAGATCGCCCATATGCTGCTGACAACGCCCGAGGTGGTTCACGCCGCCGAAGTGGCCTTGCATCCGAAGGATTGGCTCTACCTCAACCTCACCGGCATTCGGGCCACGGACCCGTCAGAGGCCTGCTTTACCTTTGGCGATTTTCGCACCCGCGCCTATTCCGACACCGCCATCAGTGCGTTGGGCCTAGAGGCGCAACGCCACTTGCTGCCGCCGATCCTTGACGGCAGCCAGACCACCCACCCGCTGACCGATACCGCCGCCCGCCAAACCGGGTTGCGCGCGGGAACGCCGGTCAGCCTTGGCTATGTCGATGTGGTCTGCACGGCGCTTGGCGCGGGGATCGTGACCGACGCACCTGCCGCCTGCACCATCATCGGCTCGACCGGCATGCATATGCGCGCGCAAACCGCCGCCGATGCAGTGCTGAACGAAGACCTCACCGGCTATGTGATGTGCCTGCCCCTGCCCGGCATGATCGCCATGCTGCAATCCAACATGGCCGCAACGCTGAACATCGACTGGGCCTTGGCGCTTGCCGGTGACCTCGCCGCCAGCTTCGGTGCGCCACAGGACCGCGCCAGCCTGATCGCCCGGATTGACGGCTGGATGGCCGAAAGCACCCCCGGCGCGTTGCTCTATCATCCCTATATCTCTGAGGCGGGGGAGCGTGGCCCCTTTGTCAACGCCGCCGCCCGCGCCAGCCTGATTGGCCTGTCCACCCGCCACCGCTTCCCGGATGTGATGCGCGCCGTGATCGAAGGTTTGGGCCTGTCCGCCCGTGACTGTTATGCCGCGATGGGCGCGATGCCGACCGAGTTGCGCCTGACCGGGGGGGCCGCACGCTCTGCCGCCCTGCGCCGCGTGCTCGGGGCCGCCGTCGGTGCGCCCACCCGCGTGTCGTCGCGCGAAGAGGCTGGCGCCGCTGGTGCCGCAATGATGGCCGCCGTCGCCAATGGCGTGTATCCCGACATGGCCACCTGCATCGCCGACTGGGTGACACCCGCGCTTGGCCCTGCTGAACCCGCTGATCCTGACCTGACCGCACTTTACGCCCGCCGCTATCCGGCATACCGCACAGCGCGGCTGGCACTGGAACCCGTCTGGGACGGGCTTTCGACTGTTTGAGGACGAAGACAATGGCAAAGACCATCGCCATCATCGGTGACCACTTTATGCTCCCCGAGGTGTTTCAGGACAAAATCCTGACCCTGTGTGGCGATGGGCTGTCGATCCGCACCCGTAAGGACAATTGGCCGGATGAGCCGATGGAACATGGCTACGCCGTGCAGGGGATGGACGGGCTGAAGGAATACTTCGGCACCGCCGATGGTGTGGTGGATTTCATCGGTGATGCCGAGATTCTGGTGACCCAGCTTGCGCCGATGTCGCGCGGGATGCTGCAACGCTTGCCGAAGCTGAAGATGATCGCCGTCTCGCGTGGCGGGCCGGTCAATATCGACATGGCGGCGGCGCGGGATCATGGGGTTCTGGTGGTCAACACGCCGGGACGGAATGCCTCAGCCGTGGCCGAGTTCACCCTTGGCGCGATGCTGTCCGAGACCCGCAAAATCCGTGAGGGGCATGAGGCTTTGCGTCGCGGCGAATGGCGCGGTGATCTTTACCGCGCCGATGTGACGGGGCGGGAACTCAATGAGCTGACCGTGGGCGTGATCGGCTACGGCAATATCGGCACCAAGGTGGTGCGCCTGCTGCGTGCCTTTGGGGCCAAGGTTCTGGTGCATGACCCCTATGTGCAACTGTCGCCGGAAGATGCGGCGGCGGGGGTGGAACTGGTCGCCTTTGACCGCCTGCTGACCGAAAGCGATGTGGTCACGATGCACGCCCGCGTGACGGCGGAAACCAAGCACATGATGAACGCCGATGCCTTTGCGCGGATGAAAAAGGGGTCGATGTTCGTCAACACCGCGCGCGGGCCGCTGTGCGACTATGACGCGCTTTATGCGGCGCTTACGGACGGTCCCCTCGGTTCTGCCATGCTGGAAACCTTTGCGGTGGAACCTGCCCCACCTGACCTGCCGCTATTGCATCTGCCCAATGTCACCATCACCCCGCATATCGCGGGCGCTTCGGTCCGCACCGTCACCTTCGCCGCCGAACAAGCGGCCGAAGAGGTGCGGCGCTATCTGGCGGGTGAACCGCCGCGGAACCCGTGCTGATGGCCGCGCGCGACGATGTTTGCGCGGCGATGGTCGCGCTGGTCGATACCGGGTTGAACCGGGGGGCGTCGGGCAATGTATCGGTGCGGGATGGCGATCACATGCTGATCTCTCCCTCTGGCATCCCGCCGCGCGACATCACGCCGGATCAGGTTGCCCGCATGGCGCTGGCGGGGGATGGCGCGTGGGAGGGGCCAAAGAAACCCTCGGTCGAATGGCGCTTTCACCGCGACATTCTGAACGCGCGGCCAGAGATCAACGCCGTGGTGCACACCCATGCCGAATGGTGCACGGTGCTGGCCATCGCGCGGCGCACCATCCCGGCGGTGCATTACATGATTGCGGCCTTTGGCGGGCCTGACATCCGCCTTGCGCCCTATGCCACCTTTGGCACACCGGAATTGTCGGCGGGCATTCTGACCGCCATGGAAGGTCGCGCGGGCTGCCTGATGGCCAATCACGGCATGGTGGTCGGTGGGCGCGATCTGACCCATGCGCTGTGGCTGGCCAACGAACTGGAAGCCTTGGCCCATCAGCACTATCACACGCTTCTGATCGGCGGCGGGCACATCCTGTCTGAGGCCGAGTTGCAAGACACCTTCAAGGGTTTCGCCACTTACGGAACCCAGTCGAAAGGCACCTGAGATGACCGAGACGGTAGACCTGTTCATCATTGGCGGCGGCATCAACGGCGCGGGCATTGCGCGCGATGCGGCGGGACGGGGTCTGTCGGTGATCCTGTGCGAAAAGGACGATCTGGCGCAGGGCACCTCATCCCGGTCGGGCAAGCTGGTGCATGGCGGTCTGCGCTATCTGGAATACTACGAATTCCGTCTGGTGCGCGAGGCGCTGATCGAACGCGAAGTGCTGCTGAATTCTGCCCCGCATATCATCTGGCCGATGCGCTTTGTGTTGCCACACTCCGCCGATGACCGCCCCGCGTGGTTGGTGCGGCTGGGGCTGTTTCTGTATGACCATCTGGGGGGCCGCAAGCGCCTGCCCGGCACCCGCACGCTGGACCTGCGGCGCGATCCTGAAGGGGCGCCGCTGAAAGCGAAATACGTCAAAGGCTTTGAGTATTCGGATTGCTGGGTCGATGATGCGCGTCTGGTGGTGCTGAACGCGCTGGATGCGGCGGAAAAGGGCGCAAAGGTGCTGACCCGCACCGCCTGCACCTCTGCCCGGCGCGAGGGCGATTTGTGGCGGGTTGAGATGACCGATGCCCGCAACGGCACCCGTCGCACCGTGATGGCGCGGGTCTTGGTCAATGCGGGCGGCCCTTGGGTCAATGACATTATCGGGCGGGTCACCGGCACCAACTCCAGCCGCAATGTCCGTCTGGTCAAGGGCAGCCACATCATCGTGCCAAAGTTCTGGGAAGGGTCGCAGGCCTATCTGATCCAGAACCACGACAAGCGCGTGATCTTCATCAACCCCTATGAGGGCGACAAGGCCCTGATCGGCACCACCGACATCCCTTACGAAGGGGCGGCGGAAAAGGTGACGGCGGATGAGGCCGAGGTTGACTATCTGATCACCGCCGTGAACCGCTATTTTACCCAAGGTTTGCGCAGGGCGGATGTGTTGCAATCTTTCTCTGGCGTGCGGCCGCTTTATGACGATGGCGCGGGCAATCCCTCGGCCGTGACGCGGGATTATGTGTTTGATCTGGACACCACCGGCGGCGCGCCGATCCTGAACATCTTCGGTGGCAAGATCACCACCTTCCGCAAACTCGCCGAACACGCGATCCAGCGTTTGCAGCCGTTCTTTCCCACCATGAAGGGCGATTGGACCGCGCAAGGCACCCTGCCCGGTGGCGATCTGCCGGGGGGTGATGTGGCGGCTTTCCTTGGGGATTTGGCCACCGTTTACCCATGGCTGCCGCGCGATCTGGCCCGCCATTACGCCCGGCTTTACGGCACCCGCACGCGCGAGCTGATCGGCGCGCGGCAATCCTTGGCCGAAATGGGCCGCCGCTTTGGCCCCCTGCTCTATGAGGCCGAGGTGTGCCACTTGGTCGCCCGCGAATGGGCCGAAAGCGCCGAAGACATCCTGTGGCGGCGCACCAAACACCGCCTGCATATGACCGAATACGAGCAAGAGGCCTTTGCCGAATGGTTCGACACCAGCCATATCGCGAAATCGGCATGACGCGCCCCGATGATTTGCCCGCCTTGGCGGAAATGTCGGCCCGCATCGGCGCAGACCCGTTGCTGATCCAAGGGCCGGGGGGGAATACCTCGGTCAAGGATGGTGCGGTGATGTGGATCAAGGCATCGGGCACCAACCTTGCCGATGCTTTGACGCGCGATGTGTTCGTGCCCTGCGACCTGCCCGCGATGCGCTTGGCGATGGAGAAAGGGGAGGCACGGGCAGATCAACCCGCCGAATTCGCTTTGGTTCAGGGCGGGCTGCGGCCATCCATTGAGACCTCGCTTCATGCCGTGTTCCCGCAGCGGGTGGTGGTGCATGTGCATTGCGTCAACACGCTGGCGCTGGCGATCCGGCGCGATGCGGGGCCTGCGCTGGCCGAACGGTTGGGGGCGTTCCGCTGGGCGATGGTGCCCTATGCCAAACCGGGGGCCAATCTGGCCGCGCAGGTGCAGGCCGTTCTGACCCCCGGCATGGATGTGATCATCCTGCGCAACCACGGCCTGATCGTCGCGGCTGAGACGGTGGCCGAGGCTGAGGTGCTGTTGGGGGCCGTTGTCACCGCCGTGACCGCCCCTGCCCTGTCACTGCACGCCGCTGCCGGATTGGCGGCACACGCCGATGCGTCCTATGACGCCCTGCCCGACGACCATCCCTTGCACACCGTTGCCCGGACCCCGCACCTGTTGCAGGCGGCTTTGGCGGGCAGTCTTTATCCTGACCATGTGGTGTTTTGCGGCGTCGGCGCGAATGCCCTTTCCGCACAGGAAACCCCGATCTCCGCCGCCGCGCGGATCGTGGCGCAGGGTCTGCCGCAACCGGCGTTCTTGTTGGTCCCCGGACAAGGCGCCTTGATCCACAAGGACGCGAACGCGGGCGCGATTGCCCTCGTGCGCTGTCTGGGCGATGTGCTTGTGCGACTGGCCGAGGGCGCTGTCGTGCGGCCCCTGACCGACGCGCAGAACGCCGAACTTCTGAATTGGGACGCCGAGAAATACCGGCAGGTGTTGAATGCCGGCTAAGGCGTTGTTCCTCGGCCTTGACCTTGGCACCTCTGGCGCAAGGGCGGTGGTGATTGGGGCCGACCGTCAGGTCAAGGCGACAGCCAAATCCGCGATGGCCGATCACGGCAGCAATCCCCGCGACCCGGCGGTCTGGTGGGCGGCGGCGCAAACCGCTTTGCAGGGGGCTTTGGCGCAGGTGGATGCCGGGGCGGTCAGGGCGATGGCCGTGGACGGCACATCCGGCACGATGGTCGGTCTGGACGCCACGGGCGCGGTGATCGGCGACGGGCTGATGTATAACGACGCCTGCACCGAGGCAGATATTCTCAAAACGATATCCGATCACGCCCCCGCCACCTCTGCCGCGCATGGCCCGACTTCGGGGGCCGCGCGGGCGGTTTTGCTGGCACGGCGTGGCGCGGTGCGGGTGGCGCATCAGGCCGATTGGATCGCGGGGCGGTTGTCGGGGGACTGGGTCAGCGATGCCAACAACGCGCTGAAAACCGGCTATGACCCCGTGGCGGGCGCTTGGCCCGCATGGCTGGCGCAGGCCGGGGTGGACATCACCGCCCTGCCCCCGGTCGTGGAACCGGGGACCGTGACGGGCAAGGTCACGGTCTTTGGCCTGACCGATTGCCTGATGATCGCAGGCACCACCGATGGCTGCGCGTCCTTCCTTGCCACCGGGGCATCAGACCCCGGCGACGGGGTCACTGCCTTGGGGACGACGCTGACAGTCAAACTGCTGTCCGACCGCCCGATCTTTGCGCCCGAATACGGCATCTATTCCCACCGCCTGCTTGGCCAATGGCTGGCGGGCGGGGCCTCAAACTCCGGCGGTGCGGCGTTGCTTCATCATTTCACGCCAGACCAGATGGCCGCGCTTTCGGCAAGTATAGACCCTGAAACCGACACTGGGTTTGACTATTACCCCCTGCCCGCGCCCGGAGAGCGGTTCCCGATTGCCGATCCCTCGATGCCTCCCCGCGTCACCCCCCGGCCACAGGACGACGCAACCTTCCTGCACGCGCTGTTTGAGGGTGTGGCAAATGTCGAAGCCCTCGCCTTCCGCCGTCTGGCAGAGCTTGGCGCACCGGCGCTACGGTCGGTCAGGTCCGTCGGCGGTGGGGCGGCAAACCCGGTCTGGACCCGCCTGCGCGCCCGCCGCCTGACGGTCCCGATGCCCGCGCCTTTGTCGGATGAGGCGGCTTTCGGGACGGCGCTTTTGGCACTTCGGGGGGCGGCATGACGCCCGCAACCCTGCCAGACCTCGCCGCAGGCTATGACGCCTTTCTGGTGGATCAATTCGGCGTGCTTCTGGATGGGTCCGCCGCCTATCCTTGGGCCGCCGCAGGATTGGCCCTGCTGGCGGCAACCGGAAAGCCCGTGATCCTGCTGTCCAATTCCGGGAAACGGTCAGAGCCGAACGCAGCCCGTTTGACCCGCCTTGGTTTCCGGCGTGAGGATTTTCGTCTGGTCCTGTCATCGGGTGAGGCCGCATGGCGGCACCTGTCGCACCGCGCCTATCCGCCGGGCACCAAGGTCTGGCTCCACGCCCGTGACGGTGACACATCGGCCATTGACGGGCTGGGTCTGACCCTGACCGACGCCCCAGCCAAGGCCGCGCTTTTGCTGCTGGCGGGCAGTCAGGCGGATGTCCTGACTCTCGACGATTACCGCCATCTTTTGACCCCGGCGGCGGGCAAGGTGCCGATTCTGTGCACCAACCCGGACCTTGAGATGCTGACGCCCCAAGGCCCCCGCCCCGGTGCAGGCCGCATCGCGCAGCTTTATGCAGACCTTGGCGGCGCGGTGGATTGGATCGGCAAACCCCATCCCCTGATCTATACCGAGGCCGCGCGTCTGCTGCCCGACATCCCGGCGCATCGCATTCTCTGTATCGGCGACAGTCCCGCGCATGATATTGCCGGGGGGCACTGCGCGGGGCACAAGACCTGCCTTGTCCGCACCGGCCTGCATGCGGGTGCCGCTGACGATGATCTGCCTGCACTCTGTCTGGCCGAGGCGGGCGTGCTGCCGGACCATGTCCTGACCCGTTTCGCCTGAGGATCAGATGCCCTTTACCCTGTCGTTGAACACCAACCCGCTGGTCAACCGCTTTGCCGATCCGGATGACCTGATCGACACCGTGGCCCGCGACCTGCGGATTCGTGACCTGCAACTGACGCATGAGTTCATCAACCCCTCATGGCCCGCCCACACCCTGCGCCGCCTGACGCGCCAGATGGCTGCCGCCTTGCAGCGCACGGGGGTGCGGGTGACCTCTGGCATGACGGGGCCATATGGCCGGCTGAACCACTTCGGCCATCCGGACCCAGAAGTGCGGCGTTATTACATCGATTGGTTCAAAACCTTTGCCGAGGTGATCGGTGATTTGGGCGGCACTTCGGTCGGCACGCAATTCGCCATCTTCACCTATCGTGACTTTGACGACCCCAAGCGTCGCGAAGACCTGATTCAGATCGCGATTGAGGCCTGGGCCGAGGTGGCAGACCATGCCAAATCTGCTGGGTTAGACTATGTTTTCTGGGAACCGATGAGCGTGGGCCGCGAATTCGGTGACACCATCGCCAGCGCCTTGGCGCTGCAAGATCGGCTGACGGCGGCAAAGATGGCGATCCCGATGTGGATGATGGCCGACATTGATCACGGCGACGTCACCAGCCCCAACCCCGACGATTACGACCCCTACGCTTGGGCGCGGGCGGTGCCAAAGGTCTCGCCCATCATCCACATCAAGCAAAGCCTGATGGACAAGGGCGGCCACCGCCCTTTTACCGCCGAGTTCAACGCCAAGGGGCGCATCCACCCAGAGCCGCTTTTGCAGGCGTTCCGCCAAGGTGGCGGGGTGGACAATGAAATCTGTCTGGAGCTGTCGTTCAAGGAACGCGACCCGAACGACCGCCAAGTCATCGCCCAAATTGCCGAAAGCATCGCCTTCTGGGCCCCGCATATCGACAGCGGGGCGGCGGATTTGCGGGTCTAATCCAGCCGTTTCGTCAATGATCCGGCAAGCGCAGTCAGGATCAGACAGCACGACACCGCCCCCGCATCAAGCATCCCGCGGGACCGTTCGCCCAATCGGCTGGCCCGACCCAGACGCGCGACAAGGCCGATGGTGCTGTCGCGGCCCGTTTCGGCTGCGGCCACCATGCGCGCCAAAGCCTCCTCCGCCCCCTTGTCGCGGTGGGTGGCAAAGGCCGCGACGGCGGGGGCCAGCGTGTCGATCATCGTCTTGTCGCCGACCCGCGCATTGCCCATGGCCTGCACGCCTGCCAAGGCAGCCTTCAGCATCGCGTCAACGGCGGCGATATCGATAACATCGCGCCCCTCCAGGGCCTGCGCCATGTCGTCGAACATCACACCGTAAAGCGGCCCCATGCTGCCGCCGATCTCTCCCATCAGCACATCGGATAGGATGGCCAGCGCCGCACCCAGCGTCAGGTCCTGCCCCGCCACCCGGTCGGCTGCCCGCGCAAAGCCTTTGGCCATGTTGGCCCCGTGGTCACCGTCGCCGATCCGGCCATCCAGTTCCGACAGCCATGCCTTGTGGGCAACGATCACCGCCGCCAGTTCGGCCACCACCGCCCCAAGGTCACGGTTCGCCAGCGCCATCACCAGCCCCCAAAGGCCGGGGCGGCGCAGTCCATGTCCAGAAGTGCCGTCAACTCCGCATCCAGCGCCATCACTGTCAGCGTGACACCAACCATGTCCAGCGAGGTGAAGTAATTCCCCACCAGCGCCCGATGCACCCGCAGGCCACGTTCGGCAAGACCAGACTCGATCCGGTCATAGAGAACGTAAAGCTCATTCACCGGGGTGGCCCCCAGACCCGACAGCAGCACTGCGACAGACGCCCCCGGCGGCAGGTCATGTTCGACCATCACGATCCGCAGCATGTCATCGGCGATGTCATTGGCGGCGCGCAGCGGTTCGATCCGCATCCCCGGCTCGCCATGATGGCCGATTCCAACCTCCATCGTGCCCGGCGCGATGGTGAAATTGGGCTGACCTACGGCGGGCAGAGTGCAGGGGGCAAGACCCACGCCGCCGGACCGACAGGCATCAATCGCCTTTTGCGCGGCGGCCTGAACCTCCTCCAACGTCGCCCCGGTCGCGGCCTTGGCCCCGCCGATCTTCCACATCAGGATCTCGCCCGCCACGCCGCGCCTGCGGTCGCGTTCGTCCAGCGGGGCAGAGGACACATCGTCATTGGCGATGACCGTGGCAACGGCGATGCCCTCTTTCGCCACCATCCGCGTCGCCAGCTTCACGTTCATCGTATCGCCGGCGTAATTGCCGAACAGCACCGCCACCCCGGCCCCGCCATCGGCGGCGCGGATCGCATCGGCAAAGCTGTTCGCGGTGGGCGAAGAGAAAATCTCCCCCACCGCCACAGCATCCACCACCCCGCGCCCGACATAGCCTAAAAACGCCGGTTCATGCCCCGACCCGCCGCCCGTCACCACACCCACCCGGCCCGCGCGGGGGGTGTCCACGCTGACCACCACGCGGGGGTTGCTGGGATGCAGCCGCACCTGCGCCCCATGCGCCTTGACAAAACCGCGCACGGTTTCATCCACCACATCATCGGGATCGTTCAGAAAGCGTTGCATCATTTCACCGTATAGCCGCCATCGACCAAGAGGTCGGCCCCGTTGATCATCGCCGCCCCGTCAGAGGCGAGGAACACCGCCGCCGCCGCGATCTCTTCGGGTTCGGCAAAGCGGCCAGAGGGGATTTGGGTCTTTAACGCCTCACCCTTGGGATTGTCCCAAGCGCGACGGCCAAGGTCGGTCATTACCACGGTGGGAGAGATGGAGTTGACCGTGATCCCATGCTTGCCCCATTCCAGTGCCAGCGATTTGGTCAGCCCGATCACCCCGAATTTCGACGCCACATAGGCGGTGTGCAGGTCAATCGCCACACTCCCGGCTTGAGAGGCGAGGTTGATGATCCGTCCGCCCTTACCGGCAGCAATCATCGCCCGCCCCGCAGCCTGCGCCATCAGGAAACTGCCGGTCAGGTTGACGGCGATGGTGCGGTCCCATGCGTCGGCGGTCAGCTCCTCTGCCGGGGCCAGAAGCGCGATGCCCGCGCTGTTGACCAAGATGTCAGGCGATCCCAAAGCCGCCTGCACCGCCGCAACTGTCGCGGCCCCTTGCGCCGCATCGGTGACATCACAGGTCAGTGCAAGCGCCCCCGGCAGACCCGCCGCCACGGCCTTGGCGGCCTCAAGGTCCCGATCCACCACCGCCACTTGCGCGCCCTTTTCGGCATAGGCCGTGGCAATCGCCGCCCCGATGCCAGAGCCGCCGCCGGTGATGATGGCCACCTTGCCTGCCAATGAGAATGCATAATCCATCGCGCCCTCCCGCCCGCTTTAGCCGTCAGCTTAACGGGCCAAAACCCTCAGCGCTTGGAATATTTCGAATCCACCTCATCAATCGCGCAGACATTTCCGGCAGAGCGGCCTGCGGGATCAAAGTTCATCGTCTCGGCCAGCCACGCATCGGCGATGGCCTTGGCGAGTTCGGACCCAATCACCCGCGCCCCCATGGTGATAATCTGCGCGTTGTTCGACAGCGCGGCGCGTTCGGCGGAATAGGTGTCATGGCACAGCGCGGCGCGGATGCCCGGCACCTTGTTCGCCGCGATGCTGACCCCGATGCCCGTGCCGCAGACCAGAATGGCGCGGTCATATTCCCCCGCGATCACGCCCGACGCCACGCGGTCCGCAAGGTTGGCATAGAACGCATCCGGCCCCGCATCGGTGCGGCTGAGTTCGGACACTTCAAACCGCCCCTTCAGATGATCGGCGAGGAGTTTTGACAGCCCTTCCCCGGCGCTGTCGCCTGCAATGGCCAGTTTCATGTCATTTCCCTTTCAAGGCAACAGCGCAACGCGCCAGAATGACGAGGTAGCCTTCCACCGCCCAAGCCGACCGGCCAATGAACAGCCCGTCGATATGCGGGCAGGCGATGAGTTCGGCGCAGTTGTCGGGATTGACCGATCCACCGTAAAGGCAAGGGATGGTGCGCCCCAAAGCGTCGCCCGCGACGGCGATGATTTCGGCTTGGCGGGCATCGGCATAATCGGCGGTGGCGGGGATGCCGTTCACGCCAATGGCCCAGACGGGTTCATAGGCGAACAGGATTTCCGCCGCGCGTTGGTCCGGCGTCAGCCTTGCCAAAGCGCCCCGCACTTGGGCCGCCAGCACATCCTGCGCGCGGCCCGCCTGGCGTTCGTCCAGCGTTTCACCAATGCAGATCAGCGGGGTCAGACCGTGGCGCAGGGCGGCGGTGACTTTCAGCCCCACCGTCTCGTCGGTTTCGCCAAAATGCGCGCGGCGTTCGGAATGGCCGAGTTCGACCATATCCAGCCCGCAATCGGCCAGCATCAGGGGGCTGACTTCGCCGGTCCAAGCGCCCTGATCGTCCCAATGCATGTTCTGCGCGCCCACCTTGACGGTGGTTTCCGCCAGCATCGCCTTCACCTCACGCACCGCGGTAAAGGGCGGGATGACGAAGCGTTGGATGCCGTCTGGTCCCTGCGCGGGCAGACCGGCGGCAAAGGCGCGCGCCTGATCCAGCGTCTTGTGCATCTTCCAGCTTGTGCCAATCCAGTGGGTGGTCTGGTGCGTCATGCGGCCTCCGTCGCGATGGTCAGGGACAATCCGGCGCCATCAAGTGCTGCGCGGGCGTCGGCCCCCGGATCGTCGTCGGTGATGATGGTTTGGAATTCGGTCAGGTCCGCCAGCAGATGCAGCGCCGCCGTGCCAAAGCGTTTGTGGTTGACCAGCAGGCAGCTTTGCCCCGCCGCCGCCATCATCGCGCGCTTGGTGCGGACCACATCGGCGTCCATATGAAACACCGACAGACCATCGACGGCGGGGGAGGAAATGAACGCCAAATCCGCCCGCAGCCGCGACAGCGCGCTTTCGGTCACCATGCCGAAAAAGCCGTTATACTTGGCGACATATTCCCCGCCGAGGGCGATCAGCCGCAGCCGCATCTCTGCCCGCAGACAGTCCAGCACGGCGGCGTTGTTGGTGATGACGGTCAGCGGGCGGCGGTCCAGCAGGGTTTCGGCCAGCACGGCGGCCATGCTGCCATCGTTGATCATGACCGTCATGCCCGGTTCCACCAGCGCCGCCGCCGCATGGGCCATCCGCGCCTTGGCCCCGGCATCTTGCCGCGCGCGGATGCGGAAATCGCTTTCAAACTGGGTGCCGGGTTCGACTGAGGCCCCGCCCCGCAGTTTGCGCAAGAACCCCGCCTGTTCCAGATCATCCAAGTCGCGGTGGATGGTCATTTTCGACACCGCAAAGCGCAGCGCCAGATCGTCCAGCGTCGCCGCCCGATGGGTGGCGAGGTGATCCATGATCGCCTGTCTGCGGTCGTCGCGCTTCATCACTCCCCCCGGTTGGGGAAAGCGTAGCATGGGCGCAGTCTGTCGCAACATGGAATGCGTGATTTTGTTACGAATGCTTTGTGATATTCAGCACAGTATCACAAAGAAAAACCCGCCAGCGTGAACTGGCGGGTTTTCAATCCTTACAGGTAAGACCTCAGCGCCCCAAGATCGCGCGCAAGACCCGCTGCAAATCGGCCTTTGGCGTGGCTGACAGCCCTTCGGCCCGCCATGCGACGTGGTGATCCGGGCGCACCAGCAAACAGCCCGAATCCCGAATCTCGCTCGCCCTTGCCCAAGCGCCGCTGTGATCAACATAGGGTTGACGGGGGCCGATGACATGAGCCGCGATCTCGATCCCCAACTCTGCCGCCACTTGCGCCGCAGCCTCGGCCCAGGCCTCACCGCCCAGACCCGTCAGCAGGGTAAAGCGGCCATGACCGCACAGGTCCAGCGTCGACACTTCGGCCCCGTTGTCAGACCGATACACCCAGACATGCGGCAGACGCGCGCCGGGCCATGTGGTGGGTTGGTAATGCAGATCGGCATCCAGCGTGAAGGCCGGTTCAATCTGCCCATCCGTCACCACCGCGCCAGAGCGGTAGCGCTGGTTCATCTCAATCCCATGCGCGTCAAATTCGTATTTCTTGAATGCGATGGCCTTGCGGATCGCCTCGCGCTGGCCTTCTGCCGCCGGGGTGCCTTCGGTGCGGGCGGCAAGGTTTTTCTGCATCTGCACCGGATCAACGCCTTCGCCCATGCCCAAAGCCTCAAAAATCGGGCCGAATTCCGCGATGGACTGGTTGGCGCGGGTGACGATCTGCTTGGCAATCGGCGCGCGTTCGTCGTTGTAGCTATCGAGCAGGCGCTCACCGGCCTGCCCTTTCAGGACCATCGCCAGTTTCCACGCAAGGTTGAACGCATCCTGGATCGAGGTGTTGGACCCCAGCCCGTTCGATGGCGGGTGGCGGTGGATCGCGTCGCCCATGCAGAACACCCGGCCATTTGTGGTGCGGGTGGCGTAGCGGTTGTTCACGGTCCAGACAGAGGCCGACAAAAGCTCAATCTCAAGGTTCGGATCGCCCACCAACTGCCGCGCCACGCCGGTGGCGAATTCTGGCGTCACCTCAGGCTCTGGCCCGTTGATGTCATAGCCCCAGACGATCAGCCATTCATTCCACGGGCGCACCATCCGCACCAGACCCATGCCGATCCCGCCGACATCCGCACCGGGCTGCATCACCCAGTAAAGCACGCTTGGACGGTGGGCGACGTATTTGGACAGGTCGGCCCGGAACAGGATGTTCATCGACCCGCCGACACCCATCTTGCCCTCAAACGGCAAGCCGGCATGTTCGGCGACAAGGGATTTGCCGCCATCCGCGCCGATCAGATACTTGGACCGGATCGTCAGGCTTTGCCCCGTCAGACGGTCGCGGCAGGTGGTGGTCACGCCATCGGCGTCTTGCACATGGCTGACATATTCCGTGGACATCCGCGCCTGCGTGCCGCGCGAACAGGCGGTCTTGAACAGCAACGGCTCCATCATCGTCTGCGGCAGGTCATTCATCCGCGAGGGCGAGGACATGATATGTTCCGCACGGGACAACGGATGGTTGCCCCAGGTCTTGATGCGGCCGATTTCCTCGCCCGCCAGACTTTCGCAAAAGATGTTCTCGCCCATCAGGTCTTGGTGGGTGGCGAACATATAGGCCTCATCCTCGACCTCACGGCCCAGATCGCGCAGCACCTCCATCGTGCGTTGGTTGGTGATATGGGCGCGGGGGGTGTTGGCCAGCCAGCGGTAGCGGTTGATCGCCATGTTCTGGATGCCATAGCTGGACAAAAGCGCCGCCGTGGCCGCGCCGGATGGTCCGGTGCCGATGATCAGCACCTCGGTTGTGATATCTGCCATGGTTTCCTCCCTGAGATTTTTATTCTGACGGCGCATCATTCAGACGGCGCATCGCCGGCCCAAGCGGCCTGCAACAAGTGCCGGATCGCGGCCTGTTCAATGGGGCGCGGGTTCCAATAGGGGTTTTGCACTGCGATTTCGGCAGCGCGGTCCAGATCGGACTCTTTCATCCCCAGATCGCGCAACGCCAAGGGGGCGCCCATCCTGACGGCAAAGTCATGCAGGCCCGCGCCGGGAGACGTGGCACCCAAGATTTCGGCCAGCGGTGCCAATTCCGCCGCCGCCGCGCGCTGGTTATAGGCGATGGCATGGGGCAGGATCACCGCATGGGTTTCGGCATGCGGCAGGTCAAACGACCCGCCGAGCGTGTGGCAAAGTTTATGGTGCAGCGCCATGCCGACCGTGCCCAAAACGGTGCCACAAAGCCATGCGCCATAGAGCGTTTCGCCCCGCGCGGTCAGGTCGTCGGGCGCTGCAATCACGCGCGGCAGACCGTCGCGAAAGGCACGGATGCCTTCCAGCGCCATCAGGGTGGAAATGGGAGAGCGGTTCTGCGCATAAAGCCCCTCGGCGGCATGGGCCATCGCGTTCAGCGCGCTTGTCACGGTCATCGCAACGGGCAGCGTGCGGACGAGTTCGGCGTCATAAAGGATGACCTCGGGCTGCACCTTCGGCGTGGTGATCGTCGTTTTGCGCCCGCCTTCGGTCTGGCCGAGGATTCCCGTCGCCTCTGACCCGGCATAAGTGGTGGGCACCACGATTTGCGGCAGATCGGTGCGCAACGCGATGGCCTTGCCCAGACCTGTCGTCGATCCGCCCCCTACCGCCACCACACAATCCGCGCCCAAGGCAATCGCCTGCGCGGTCGCCGCTTCGCTGATCGGCACGGGCGTGTGCATCGCGGCACCCGAGAACACGCCAACCGCCCGCGCGCCCAAGGCGGCGGCAAATTCCGCGCCCGTATCGGCCTGCTGCGGGGTGGTCAGGATCAGCGCGCGGGAAAGACCCAGACGCTCCATCTCTTCGCCGACCAGATGCCGCGCGCCTGCGCCAAAGCGCACCCGCATCGGCGCGAGTGTGGCGGCGAAGTTTTGCTGAAACAGCGACATCTGATCTCCCTCGGTCCCGTGGGGGCAGGTTATCCAGAACCAACGGGGATATTGATCGCATCGCCGGATGGTTATATATCCCATCGTTATGAAGCTGGACAGTGAACACCTCGAAATCCTTGCCATGATCGTGGACAAGGGCGGCCTGACCGAAGGGGCAGAGGCTTTGGGAAAATCCCAACCCTCCGTCTCTCGCACAATGGCCTTGCTTGAGGATCGGATTGGCGCGGCGCTCTTTGAACCCGGCAAGCGGCCTTTGCGGCCCACGGAACTGGGCGAAAGCCTTGCCCGCATCGGCGCACGTATCCATGCGCTGAATGCCGAGGCCAGCGCCTTGGTGCAAAGCTATCGCAAGGGCCATACGGGGCGGTTGCGGATTGCCGGGACGCCGATCTTTATGGATGGCGTGGTCTCGACCCTGATCGCCGATTTCCAAACGCGGCACCCAGAGGTGCAGATCGCCCAATCCTACGGCTATTTCGACCAACTGGCCGCCAGTCTGCGCAATGGCACGCTGGATGTGGCCATCCTGCCGTTGCACCCCAGTTCGGTCCCTGCCGATATGCGCTTTGTCCCGCTTTTGGCTGGACGCAACGTCATTGCCTGCCGTGCGGGCCATCCCCTGATGCGGCGCGGGGCGGTGACTTTGGCAGACATAGAGCCTTATCCGTGGATCGCACCGCCAAGCGACAGCCCGCTGTTCCGCGATTTGCAGCGCGCGCTGAAATCCATCGGGAAAGAGGAGTTCAAGGTCAGTTTTTCCGGGGGGACGCTGGCCTCGATCAATTCCGTCCTCGCGCGGTCGGATGCGCTGACGGTCTTGCCCTATTCGGTGGTGTTCCTGTCACGCAAATCCGCGGGGCTGGAGGCGTTGCAGATCAAGATCGAACACCCCGACCGGCAGTTGGGCTTTCTGACGCATGAACCCGCCACCCCGCCCCCGGCCTTGCGGCGGTTTGCGGACTTCCTGAAGGATGAATTCAACCTTCTGGAAGCCCGCATCCAGCATGAAAGTCAGGTCACAAGACGGCGGGGGTGAGGAGGGGGTTAGACCCGTTCCAGCGCGATGGCGATGCCTTGGCCCACACCGATGCACATGGTGGACAGCGACCGCCGCCCGCCCGTCGCCGCCAGTTCCAGCGCCGCCGTCCCGGTGATGCGCGCGCCCGACATGCCCAAGGGGTGACCCAAAGCGATGGCCCCACCGTTGCGGTTCACACGCGGGTCTTCATCCGCGATGCCCAGTTGGCGCAGGGTGGCGATGCCTTGGGCGGCAAAGGCCTCATTCAACTCGATCACATCAAAGTCGGCTTGCGTCAGCCCCAAACGGTCCAGCAATTTCTGCGAGGCAGGCGCAGGCCCGATGCCCATGATGCGCGGCGGCACACCGGCGGTGGCCCCACCCAGCACCCGCGCGGTGGGGGTCAGACCGTGACGCCTTGCGCCCTCTTCAGACGCAAGGATCAACGCCGCCGCCCCATCGTTCACGCCCGACGCATTGCCTGCGGTGACTGATCCGTTCGGGAACAGCGGCTTCAGCTTTGCCAAAGCCTCAACCGTTGTGGCGCGGGGGTGTTCGTCTTGGGAAACCACCAGCGCATCGCCCTTTTTCTGCGGAATGGTCACAGGAGTGATCTCTTGCGCCAGCCGCCCATTCGCCTGCGCGGCGGCGGCTTTGGCTTGGGATGACAGCGCCATCAAATCCTGCGCCTCGCGGTCAATGCCGTAATCATCGGCCACGTTCTGCCCGGTCTGCGGCATGGAGTCGGTGCCATAAGCCGCCTGCATCGCCTTGTTGATGAAGCGCCAACCGATGGTGGTGTCGTGAATCTCGGCGTGGCGCGAAAAGGCGCTGTCCGCCTTGGGCATCACGAAGGGCGCGCGGGACATCGACTCCACACCGCCCGCGATCATCACATCCGCCTCCCCCGCCGCAATCTGCCGCGCGGCGACCAGAACGGCATCCATGCCAGAGCCGCACAGACGGTTGATCGTGGTCCCCGGCACGTCGACCGGCAGACCGGCCAGCAGCACGGCCATGCGGGCGACGTTGCGGTTATCCTCACCGGCCTGATTGGCGCAGCCATAGATCACATCGGCCACTGCCGCCCAATCCATCGCCGCATGCCGCGCCATCAGCGCCTTGAGCGGAATCGCCGCCAGATCATCGGCCCGAACGCTGGAGAGTGCGCCGCCGAAACGGCCGATGGGGGTGCGGATATAGTCGCAGATATAGACGGGGGTCATCTCAAAGCTCCGGTACGATCAGGTCAGCAACAGGGGCGGTGATGTGCAACTCCGCCCCGGTCATGGCTTGCAGCTCTGCCACCGACAAAGACGGCAGTTTCTCACGCAACACAAAGCGCCCGCCCTCAATATCAATCACCGCAAGGCTGGAATAGACACGGGTGACGCAGCCCACCCCGGTCAACGGCAAGGAACAGGCCTTCAGCAGCTTGGGCTTGCCATCCTTGGTCACATGGTCGGTGATCACCGCCACGCGCTTGGCCCCATGGACAAGGTCCATCGCCCCGCCGACGGCAGGAATACCCTTTGGGCCGGTGGACCAATTCGCAAGGTCGCCGTTTTCGGCAACCTCATAAGCCCCCAAGATCGCCACATCCAGATGCCCGCCGCGCACCATGGCAAAGCTGTCCGCGTGGTGGAAGAACGCCGTGCCGGGTTTCAGCGTGACGGCCTTTTTCCCGGCGTTGATCAGATCCCAATCCTCGGCCCCCGCAGCGGGGGCCTCACCGAAGCCGAGGATACCGTTTTCGGTGTGAAAGATCGCCTCACGCCCCGGCGGTTGGAATTTGGCGACCATTTCGGGAAAGCCGATGCCAAGGTTGACATAGGCGCCATCGTCGATGTCCTGCGCCGCGCGCCAAGCCATCTGGGTGGGGGAAAGTTTCGCGGTCATGCCGACACCTCTGGGTACACAGCCTTGGCACGGTTCAGGATTTCTTCCTGCGCCGGGTTTTCCACCTGCACCACGCCTTGCACGAAGATGCCGGGGGTGATGACGGATTCGGGGTCAATCTCACCGGGATCGACGATCTTGGAGACCTGAACAATCGTCCGCGCCGCTGCCATGCACATCAGCGGGTTGAAGTTCCGCGCTGCCATCCGATAGGTCAGATTGCCCAGACGGTCGCCCAAGTGCGCCTTCACAAGCGCAAAATCCGCCTTCAGCCAGCGTTCCTGAACGTAAGGCCGCCCGTCGAAAACCTCGACCGGTTTGCCTTTCGCAAGGTCGGTGCCATAGCTGGTCGGCGTATAAAACGCGGGGATGCCAGCGCCGCCCGCGCGGATGCGTTCGGCCAAGGTGCCTTGGGGGACCAGTTCCAACTCGATCTTGCCGGCCAGATAGGCCTCGGTGAAGACCACGGGATCGGCAGAGCGGGGGAAGGAGCAGATCAGTTTGCGGACCATCCCCGCCTCGATCAGCGCCGCCAGCCCGACATGGCCGTTCCCGGCGTTGTTGTTGACAACTGTCAACTCGCGCGGATGGCCGGTGGCGATGAAGCGGTCGATCAGGGCGTGGATCAATTCGATCGGGGCCCCCGATCCGCCAAAGCCGCCGATCATCACCGTCATGCCGTCTGAAATCCCCGCCACGGCGGTGGCAAGGTCGGGAAGGGTCTTGTCCATCCGAAAACCTCCAACTCCCGTCGGCTCTGTGCCGTGCGGGTTGGGGTTTGGAATAGGCGTGCAGGGGCCTTCCGTAAATGTGATTTGTTCACTATGCTATCTTTGTTGACATATCGCACAGGATTACCATGACCATCACCGAACGCGACATCATGGGCGGCTTGGCAAAAGGGCTGGCGGTGATCGAAACCTTTGCCGCCGACCGTCCGCGCCAGTCGATCAGTGATGTGGCGGCAGCCAGTGGGCTGGACCGCGCCACGGCACGGCGCTGTCTGCTGACGCTGGCGCATCAGGGCTATGCGGAATGGGACGGCAAGTTCTTTACCCTGACGCCACGGGTGTTGCGGCTGGGCACGGCATGTCTTGCGTCGATGCCGATGCCCGCCATCGTGCAGCCTGCCTTGGATGCCTTGTCGGATCGGATTGGCCAGAGCACATCGGTTTCCATCCTCGACGGGGCGGAGATCGTCTATGTCGCCCGTGCCGCGCAACGAAAGGTGATGTCCATCGCCCTGATGCCCGGATCACGCCTGCCCGCCTATTGCACCAGCATGGGCCGGGTGATGCTGGCGGCTTTGCCCGAAGCTGAGGCGCAGACACGGTTGGAGGCGTCACCCCGCCCCGCCCGCACGCCCTTTACGCTGACGGAGATGGATCAGGTGATGGCCGAGATCGCCCGCGTCCGCGCACAGGGCTATTCGGTCATCGACCAAGAGGTTGAGATGGGCCTGTGTTCCATGGCCGTGCCACTGATGAATGCGCGGGGGCAGGTGATTGCCGCCCTGAACCTCGGCCGCGCGGCGGGACCGGAACCGATGGCTGATGTGGCGACACGCTTGCTGCCAGAGTTGCAGGCGGTGGCGGCGCAGTTGCGGGGGTTGCTGCGATAGTCCCTATTTCAGCGCGATATAGGTTTCCGGGTCCAAGCCGCTGATGCGGATGGCAACGTGGGTTCCTGTCACCTCGGCCACCATCGCGCGCAGATGCTGGCCGATGGCCGTCACCCGATCCCGCGTGCGGTCGGCGCGCGGCAGAATCTGGATCTCGACATTCACACGCGGCAGGTCGGGCATGACAAGGACGGGCATCACGGCGAATTGGCAGGCGGGGACATCCACCCGAAACTCGGCACAAAGATAGTCGCGCATCGGCCCCAAGGCCGCGCCCAAACTGGCGCGGCAGGCGGGATACAGCGTCTCATCCACGAAGATTTTGACATTGGGCATGATGCGCCTTTCAGGCCACAACCTCGGGGGTCAGCACAAAATCAAAGGGGGACCGCCACAGGGTATCACCGCCTGAAACAGGCTCGAACGGCGCGATCAGGGTCTGTTTCACGCCAAAGACCGCGTCACTGGACAGGTAGCTGTCATCGCCCACAAAGGTGTGGGTGACCACCCGCTGGAACCCCGGCGCGGTGACCAGAAAGTGCATATGCGCGGGGCGATAGGGATGGCGGCCAAGGGCGGCCAGCATTTTGCCCACCGGGCCATCATCGGGGATCGGGTAGGATGTCGGCTTGATCCCGCGGAAGGCATAGGTCCCATCCGCGCCGGTGTAGAACCGGCCCCGGTTGTTCCACTGCGGCTGGATGCCCGGTTGCTGAACGTCATAAAACCCATCGGCATTGTCGGACCAGACATCGACGCAGGCGCCCGCAATCGCGCTGCCGTGCAGGTCGATCACGCGACCCTCAAACAGGCACGGCTCTCCCTTGCCGTCCAAACTGATATTGTCGCCCATCGCCCGGATCGGCGCGTCTTGGACGTGGAAAGGACCGAACACGGTGTTCTCGGTCGCGCCCTCTGGACGGCGGTTGTTGATGGCATCGACCAGCATCGACAGGCCCAGCACATCCGACAGCAGGATGAATTCCTGCCGCTCACCGGAACACATCTGGCCGGTCTTGGTCAGAAAGACGATCCCGGCCTCCCATTCCGCTTGGGTCAGGTGCACCTCTTTGGCGAATGCGTGCAGGTGGCTGACCAAGGCCGCCATCACCTGCGCCATCCGTGGGTTGGTGTCAGGCCCCATCCGGCCATTCACGGTGGCAACAGAGGCGTCTTCGGAAAAATACTGCATCGTTCTGGTCCTTTGCGCCTTAGGCGGAATGCGAAGGGGTGGCGACCCGTGGCGGGCGGTGGCGCAGCGGCAGGGGATCAATCCCGGTGCGGTCGGTAAAGAGACCCCAAAGGCCACGGCGGGCAAACAGCATGACGGCGATGCCAAGGCAGCCCAGCACGATCAGGTAAATCGTGCCGTAATCGGCCAGCGCACGTTGCAGGGCGTAGAACACCACCACGCCGACAATCGGGCCGGGAAGGGTGCCAATCCCGCCGATGACGGTGATGAAGATCACAAACGCCGTCCAGTCGATCACCGAAAACGCCGCATCGGGGGTGACGCGGGTGATCTGGATAAAGGCCAGCGCGCCACAAAGGCCCGTGGCAAAGGCAGTCAGCAGGAACACCGCCGCTTTCAGTTTCACCGGGTCCACCCCCACGCTGCGCGCGGCGTTTTCATTGTCGCGGATCGCTTGCAGGCCAAGGCCCATGCGCGACCGCAGGAAGATATAACTCGCCACCAGCATCGCCACGGCAAGCGACAGCATCAGCCAATAGGTCAGCGCATCGGCGGCAGCGGCGGTTGAGACATCCAGCATCTCTTTGATGCCATCGACAAAGGCCATCTCTTTGGCCGTGCCCTTGGGCAGCGATGTCCCGGTGCCGCCGCCAAGCGCCTTCCACTGGCTGATCGCCAGCCGGGCGATGTCAGCGACAACCCAAGTGCCGATGGCGAAATAGGCCCCGTTCAGGCGAAAGGCGAAAAAGGCCATCGGCACGGCAAAGATCGCCGCTGCGATGCCGCCAAGCACCACGCCAACCAGCGGGTCCAGCCCCATCAGGATGATCGCGGCAAACATCGCGTAAGCCCCGATGCCGACAAAGGCTTGTTGGCCGACGGACACCAACCCGGCAAAGCCCGCGAGCAGGTTCCAGTTCATCGCCAGCACCAGCAGCGTCAGGATGCCGAACAGGTCTTGCACCACGGCGCGCGGCGCGATGGCGGGCAGGGCATAAAGCACGGCCAGCGCAAACAGGGCGATCAGCGGCACGAGGGAACGGGACATGGGTGGCACCTCAGTCATTGGCGCGCGGGAACAGGCCGCGCGGACGGATCAGCAGCACGATCACAAAGGCGATGTGACCCGACAGGATTTGCCATTCCGGGTTGATCGACGCCCCGATGGCCTGCGCGAGGCCA
>NKIT01000257.1 GCA_002256185.1 Rhodobacteraceae bacterium PARR1
GTTAGGGCAGCGATACCTGATCCACCATCACCTTCAACCCGTCCTTTTCCAGCACCAGATCATCCGCCGCCGGATCGTCCAGCTTGATGTCATACTGAAAGCCGGAACACCCACCGCCTTCGACGGCAACGCGCAGGGACTTTTCCGCACCTGTCGCCTCGCAAATCTCACGCAGGCGGGCAAAGGCGCGGTCGGTAACGCGGGGCGGCAGATCAAGCGGCGGCAGGACGAGGTCCATGAATAGGTTCCTAATGAAAGGCGTGGTCCGGGTCGGACAAGTTGGATATAGGATAGGGCAAAAGACACAACAAGAACAGGCAGTCCTGATGCTCGCCCCCTATGCCTGCTTGCCCGACGCCTCACGCGGGCGGCTTTATGTGGAACGGATGTCGTCCTTCCGCTCACCGTTTCAGCGTGACCGCGACAGGATCATCCATTCCAGCGCCTTTCGGCGCCTGAAACACAAGACGCAGGTGTTTGTCGAACATGAGGGCGATTACTACCGCACCCGCCTGACCCATTCGATCGAGGTGGCGCAGGTGGCCCGCACCATCGCGGGCGTGCTTGGCCTGAACACCGATCTGGCCGAGGCGATTGCGCTGGCCCACGACCTTGGCCACACGCCCTTTGGTCACACGGGCGAGGATGCCTTGGGCCTGCTGATGGAACCTTACGGCGGGTTTGATCACAACGCACAGGCGCTGCGCATCGTCACGCGGCTGGAACGGCATTACGCCGATTTCGACGGGCTGAACCTGACATGGGAATCGCTGGAAGGCATCGCCAAGCACAATGGTCCCGTCATCGGCCCCAATGCCGACAAGAAACATGACGGCCCGCTGCCCTATGCGCTGGCCGAGGTGAATGCTTTGTGGGATCTGGAATTGTCGACCCATGCCAGCGCCGAAGCCCAAGTGGCCGCCATTGCCGATGACGTCGCCTATAGCCACCACGATCTGCATGACGGCCTCCGCTCGGGTCTGTTCACCGAAACCGACCTGATGGACCTGCCCGTCACCGGCCCGGCCTTTGCCGAGGTGGATCGCCTCTATCCCGGTCTGGACAAGATGCGCCGCCGCCATGAGGCCTTGCGCCGCGTCTTTGGCCGCATGGTTGAGGATGTGATTGCCGTGGCGCAAAACCGCCTTACGGCGGCTCAGCCGAAATCGGTAGAGGACATCCGCCATCTGGGCACAACGGTGATCCGTTTTTCCAAACCCTTGTATCAGGAGTTGAAGGCGATCCGGTCCTTCCTGTTCCACCGCATGTATCGCGCGCCTTCGGTGATGCACGAACGGGCCAAGGTCACGCGGGTGGTCAATGACCTCTTCCCGCTGTTCATGGCGCAGCCTGACCTCTTGCCACAGGAATGGGCGGCGGATGTGCGCGCGGCGCAGGACGCGGGGAGTTTGGCGCGGATCGTGGCGGATTATGTGGCCGGGATGACAGACCGTTTCGCCTTGCAGGAACATCAGCGCCTGTTGGGGTGACCCGGCGGCCCTTGGCCGAAGAATCCCTTTACCCCCGACGCGCCGCCAAGACCCAGACCACCACCAAACCGGCGGAGATGATCGCATTCCACGAGGCCATCGAAATCCCGCCCAAGGCCCAGGCCACCTCATCGCAGCGCACGATGGGGGCGGCAAGGATTTGGTCCAAAAGCGCGCCCGCGTCGATCTGGTCGATGGGACCGGACGAGCAAGAGGTCGGCCCCTGCCACCAAT
>NKIT01000039.1:0-13346 GCA_002256185.1 Rhodobacteraceae bacterium PARR1
AACGGTCAAGATCGTGCATTGGCACGGGCTGACAGTGGCGCTTGGCTTGTCGGTGGTCGCCGTAGCAGGCGGGGCCTTGGTCCTGCGCCTGCACGCGCCGTTCCAGCGGATGTGGGACACGTTCCCCAAACCTGACGGCAAGGCGATGTTTGACTTGCTCACCACCGCCCTCGCCACCCTCGCCCGCCGCCTGACCGCGTTCAGCCACAATGGCAGCCTGTCCTCGGCCATCGCCATCGGGGTCGCCACGATCACGGCCTTGGGCGTCTACGCCTTTGTCACCGGCAGTCACAGCGCAGGAACCCGCGCTGCAACGCCGATGAACCCGGTCGCGCTGGCAGTCTGGCTGGCGGTGGTCTTGGCGACATTGGCCACACTCGCCCTGCATCGCAACCGCCTCTTGTCGCTGGTGCTGGTGGGGGTGATCGGGCTTTTGGTCTCGCTTGGCTTTGCGTGGCTGTCTGCGCCGGACCTCGCCCTGACCCAGATCACGGTTGAGGTGGTGACGATTGTCCTGATGCTTCTGGCGCTGAACTTCCTGCCCAAGACCACACCGCGCGACTCCTCAAACGCACGCCGCCTGCGCGATGCGATCATCGCCGGGGCGGCAGGCATCGGGACCGCGACGCTGGCCTATGCGATGATGATGCGGGATTTCAGCTTTCCGACGATCTCGGCCTTTCATCTGGCGCAGTCGAAACCCGGCGCAGGGGGCACCAATGCCGTCAACACCATCATCGTGGACTTCCGGGGCTATGATACCTTTGGCGAGATCATCGTTCTGGGCATCGCCGCCCTGTTGATCTTTGCACTGGTGGAGTCGCTGCTGTCCCCCGGTCCCGCCAATGACCGCCTGCTGGCATGGCGGCCCGACAGCCCCCGCGCCGGAGACCGCCATCCGATGATGCTGGTGGTGGCGACGCGGTTGATGTTGCCCTTGGCGATGATGGTGGGGGTCTATCTCTACCTGCGTGGCCATAAGCTGCCCGGCGGCGGCTTTGTCGCCGGTCTGGTCTTCGCCATCGCGCTGGTGATGCAATACATGGCCTCGGGCTATGGATGGACAGCGGCGCGGCTGCGGTTCGATTACCACGCGCTGATCGGGCTTGGCGTGCTGGTCGCTGCCGCCACGGGCATCGGGGCATGGTTCGGGGGACTGCCCTTCCTGACATCAGGCTACGAATACGTCCACATCTGGCCGCTGGAGGAGTTTGAACTTGCCACCGCCGCCCTGTTCGATCTTGGCGTATTCCTGACCGTGCTGGGTGCCGTCATGCTGGCGCTGGCGTCCCTCTCGCGTCTTTCGGTGCGGGCGGGGCAGACGGTCAACACCCGCGCCTATGACAGTGAACCAGAGACGGAGGCGAAGTAATGGAAGCCCTGATCGCCGCCACCATCGGCCTTTTGACCGCCGGGGGTATATATCTGATGCTGCGGGCGCGGACGTTTCCGGTCATCCTTGGGCTGACGCTTCTTTCCTATGCGGTGAATGTGTTCATCTTCATCTCCGGTCGTCTGGCGGTGAACCTGCCCGCCATCATCGACAAATCGGCCACCGCCTATACCGACCCCCTGCCGCAAGCGCTGGTGCTGACGGCCATCGTCATCAGCTTTGGCATGACAGCGGTGCTGGTTCTGATGGCCTTGGGGGCATGGCTGACCACCGGTCATGACCGTGTCGATCTGGAGGATGGCCAATGATGCTGTCGCATTGGATCATCGCCCCCGTCGTGCTGCCCGCCGTGCTGGCACCCCTGATCGTGTTGGCCTTCCGCCGCGATCTGACCTTGCAGCGGGTGTTTTCGACCGCTGGCACCGGGGCGCTGCTGGTCTTGGCGCTGTCCTTGCTGGTCGCCAGCGCCAAGGGGCCAGAGCTTTACCGTCTGGGCGATTGGCCCGCGCCCTTTGGTATCGTGCTGATGCTGGACCGGCTGTCGGCGCTGATGCTGGTGCTGACCGCAGGTCTGGCGCTGGTGGTGCAGCTTTATGCCATCGGCACGGGATGGGACACGCGGGGCAAGCATTTCCACGCGCTGTTGCAGTTTCAGCTTATGGGACTGAACGGGGCATTTCTGACCGCTGACGCCTTTAACCTGTTCGTGTTCTTTGAGGTGCTGCTGATCGCCTCATACGCCCTGATGATCCATGGCGCGGGCGGGGATCGGCTGCGGGCAGGCGTGCAATATGTGGCGTTCAACCTGCTTGGATCATCGCTGTTCCTGATCGCGCTGGCGCTTCTCTATTCCGTGACCGGCACGCTGAACATGGCCGATCTGGCGGTGCGCATCGCGTCACTCCCCGAGGGCGATATGGCCCTGATCCGGGTGGGCGCAGTGCTTTTGATGCTGGTCTTTGCCATCAAGGGCGCGCTGGTGCCGCTGCAATTCTGGCTGCCCGGCACCTATGCCAATGCCCCCGGCCCGGTGGCGGCGCTGTTCGCCATCATGACCAAGGTCGGCGCATACGCGATGATCCGCATGGGCACACTGGTGTTCCCGCCGGACGTGGCGGCGACGGGGGAATTGATCGCGGACCTGCTGTTCTGGGGCGCTTTGGCCACGTTGATCGTGGGCGCCGTCGGCGTCTTGGGCGCGACCACCTTGCCCCGGCTGGCGGCCTTTGCCGCCATCGCCTCGATGGGGACGCTGTTCCTTGGCGTGTCCAGTTTCACCGTACAGGGGATCACGGCGGCGCTCTATTACCTGATCCACTCCACCCTCGCCGGGGCAGCGCTTTTCCTGATTGCCGACCTGATCCGCACGCGGCAAAGCGGGCAGGGGATTGCAGGCCGAGGGTTGATGGCCTGCCTTTACCTCGCCGCTGCCATCGCCTTGGCCGGGATGCCGCCCCTGTCGGGGTTCCTTGGCAAGTTGATGGTGATGCAGGTCTGGGCGCAGGATGCCGCGCTGGTCTGGAGCGTGATCCTTGTCGCGTCCTTCCTGATGATCCTTGGCTTGGCAAGGATGGGGTCTGACCTGTTCTGGAAAGGTCCGACAGAAGCCACCCCTGCCCTGCCGCAACCGCTTGCCCTGACCGCCACCTTCGCCTTGCTGGCGGGAGTCGTGGCGCTGACGGTCTTTGCCGGACCTGTCACCGCTTGGCTGCAAACCACCGCCGCCGCGCTGATCGACCCCGCCGCCTATATCGCCGCCAACGCCCTGCCCGTAGTGGAGGCCAAATGACCCGCCTTTACCCCCACCCTTGGCTGTCGGTGCTGTTGTTCCTGACGTGGTTCGGGCTGGTCAATCAGTTGAAGATCGGCACTGCCGTCATGGCGCTGATCCTTGCCACGGCAATTCCTTTGCTGACCGCGCAATGGTGGCCCAACCGCCCGCGCATCCGCGCGCCGCTGGCGCTGGCACGCTATGTCCTGCTGGTCTTGTGGGATATTCTGGTGGCCAATGTGCAGGTGGCCAAGATCATCCTGTTCCTGCCCAATGACCAAATCCAATCCCGCTGGATTGTCGTTCCCATCGACCTCACCTCGCCCGAGGCGATCACCCTGCTGGCGGGCACCATCACCATGACGCCCGGCACGCTGACAGCGGATATGTCGGCCGATGGCACCGTGCTTTTGATCCATTCCCTGCACGCGCCAGACCCAGATGCCATCCGTGACGACATCAAGGCCCGCTACGAATCCCGGCTGAAAAGGATTTTCGCATGACCCTGTTGCCCTATGCCATCGACTTTGCGCTGGTCTGCTTTGGCGCGGCGATCCTGATGAACCTGTGGCTGGTGACGCGCGGCCCCGGCATGCTGGACCGGGTGCTGGCACTGGATACGATGGCCATCAACGTCATCGCCCTTATCACGCTCTGGGGCATCCGCACCGCCAGTGCCATCAGCTTTGAGGCCGCGCTGCTGTTCGCCATGACCGGCTTTGTCGGAACCGTGGCCTATGCGAAATTCGTGCTGCGGGGGGATGTGATCGAATGATGATCCTCGATGTGATCCTGTCCGCACTTCTGGTGATCGGTGGCCTGTTCGGCCTTTTGGGCAGTTTCGGCCTGCTGAAACTGCGCGACACCATGCAGCGCCTGCATGCCCCGACCAAGGCCACGACGGTGGGCGTCGGTTCGGCGCTGGTGGTGTCGATGCTTTACGCTTTGGCCCAGGGGCGGGTGAGTTGGCATGAACTCCTCATCACGCTCTTTCTGCTGCTGACCGCCCCGATCACCGGCAATCTGCTGGCCAAAGCGCATATGCACAGCCGCATGCGCAAGGACGACCTGCCCCCGACAGGCGTGACCGATGATTGGGCGACCTTTGACAAGGACGGCCCGTCGCACTTGTTGCCTGATCTGGACGCGCCGAAATCCTGACCTTTCGGTAAAAATTCCCGCATGGGACGCGTTACCCACCCTTGCCAGCGAAAGCGGGGGCGGTCATCCTGCGCCCTGTCCAAACGTCAGGGAGAGGGCGATGGAAACCGCGATCCAGACCACCGCGCACCAGACCACCGCGCAATTGCCGCAACTGGCGCATGCCCGCAATCCGGGGATGCCGCTTGATCTTGACTGGGTCGCCTCGGTTCAGGCCAACACCTCGGCCATCGAACGCCGCTGCGCGACATTGGGCGGACGGCGCAGCGTGAAGAAAGACTTTCAGGCGGCGTGGCTGCTCAAGGCCATCAGCCTGATCGACCTGACCACCCTGTCGGGCGATGACACCTGGGGCCGGGTCGAACGTCTTTGCGCCAAAGCCCGCCAACCCGTCAGCCCGTGGATGCTGGACCGGTTGGGGATGCAGGGCCTGACCGTCGGCGCGGTCTGCGTTTATCACGACATGGTCGAAACGGCGGTCAAAGCGCTTGAGGGGTCGGGTATTCCCGTCGCCGCCGTCTCTACGGGCTTTCCGGCAGGTCTGTCGCCGCTGCATCTGCGGCTGGCGGAGATTACCGAATCCGTCAAGGCGGGCGCGCAAGAAATCGACATCGTGATTTCCCGCCGTCATGCGCTGACCGGGAATTGGCAAGCGCTTTATGATGAGATGCGCGCGATGCGCGAGGCCTGCGGTCCCGCCCATGTCAAAGCCATCCTTGCGACGGGGGAGCTTGGCACCCTGCGCAACGTCGCCCGTGCATCGCTGGTTTGCATGATGGCCGGGGCAGATTTCATCAAGACCTCCACCGGCAAGGAACCCGTCAACGCCACCCTGCCCGTCACCCTGACCATGATCCGCGCCATCCGCGACTATCAGGACCGCACCGGGGTCAAGGTCGGCTACAAACCGGCGGGCGGGATTTCCAAGGCCAAGGACGCGCTTTTGTATCTGGCGCTGATGAAGGACGAATTGGGCCAGCCGTGGCTGCAGCCTGATCTATTCCGCTTTGGTGCCTCAAGTCTTTTGGGCGATATCGAGCGGCAGTTGGAACACCACCTGACCGGCCACTATTCCGCCGCCAACCGCCATGCGATGGGGTAACACCATGAACGTCAAGGATATCTTCGCCAGCATGGACTACGGCCCCGCCCCTGAATCATCGACCGAGGCGATGGAGTGGATCGCCAAGCACAACGCCGCCTTCGGTCATTACATCGACGGGCGCTTCACCGCCCCCGGCGCGGGTTTTGACACCAAGAACCCGGCGACGGGCAAGGTGCTGGGCTCTATCACCCAAGGCACCGCCGCCGATGTGGATGCCGCTGTGGCATCCGCCCGCCGCGCGACAAAAGGCTGGGCCGCCACACCGGGCCATCAACGCGCGCGTATCCTCTATGCGCTGGCGCGTCTGGTGCAGAAACATTCGCGCCTGCTGGCGGTGCTGGAAACGATGGACAACGGCAAGCCGATCCGCGAAAGCCGCGATATCGACGTGCCCTTGGTCGCGCGGCATTTCTACTACCATGCGGGTCTGGCGCAGTTGATGGCCGCTGAACTCCCCGGCCAAGCGCCCTTGGGTGTGGTGGGCGCGGTGATCCCGTGGAACTTTCCGCTGCTGATGCTGGCGTGGAAAGTCGCGCCTGCGCTGGCTGCAGGAAACACCATCGTCCTTAAACCCGCCGAATACACGCCCCTAACCGCCCTGTTGTTCGCCGAAATCAGCCGTGAGGCGGGCTTGCCCAAAGGCGTGCTGAACATCGTCACGGGTGACGGCGAAACCGGGGCAGCCTTGGTTGCCCATCCCGGCGTGGACAAGGTGGCGTTCACCGGCTCTACCACTGTCGGCAAGGCGATCCGCAAGGCCACGGCGGGCACCGGCAAGGCCCTGACGTTGGAATTGGGCGGCAAATCCCCCTACATCGTCTTTGACGACGCCGATCTCGACTCGGCGGTCGAAGGGCTGGTCGATGCGATCTGGTTCAATCAGGGCCAAGTCTGCTGTGCCGGTTCGCGCCTGTTGGTGCAGGAAGGCGTGGCCCAACGTTTCCACGACAAGCTGAAACGCCGGATGGATGGCCTGCGCATCGGCGATCCCTTGGACAAATGCATCGACGTGGGCGCGGTGGTGGATCCCGTGCAACTGGCGACGATCACACAGATGGTGGACGGCTGCACCGACGGCCAGATTTACCGCGCCGCAACACCCGTGCCGCAGGGCTGCTACTACCCGCCGACGCTGATCACGGGGCTTTCCTCGGCCTCGACGCTGATGCAAGAGGAAATCTTCGGCCCGGTTCTGGTGTCGATGACCTTCCGCACCCCGGTTGAGGCTGTGGAACTGGCCAACAACACCCGCTACGGCCTCGCGGCGAGTGTCTGGACCGAGAATGTCAATCTCGCGCTGGATATCGCGCCCAAGATCAAGGCCGGGGTGGTCTGGGTCAACGCCACCAACCTGTTCGATGCCGCCGCAGGCTTTGGCGGGGTGCGCGAGTCGGGCTGTGGGCGCGAAGGTGGCTGGGAAGGGCTGATGGCCTATCTCAAACCCACCGGCACAGCCAAACCGCTGAAACCCGTCGCCGCGATGCCCGAACCGGTGGACCCGCAACCCGCAGGGCTGGACCGCACGGCGAAACTGTTCATCGGCGGCAAGCAGGCCCGCCCGGATGGCGGATATTCGCGGGGTGTTTACGGCGTGAAAGGGCGGCTTCTGGGCCATGTCGGCCTTGGCAACCGCAAGGACATCCGCAACGCGGTTGAGGCTGCGCATGCCGCCAAAGGCTGGGGCAAGGCCACGGGGCATAACCGCGCGCAGATCCTCTATTACATCGCCGAGAACCTATCGGCCCGCGCCGAAGAATTCGCCCGCCGCCTGTCAGACATGACCGGCAAGTCAGGCGCGGCAGAGGTTGAGGCGTCGATTCAACGCCTGTTCACCTATGCCGCCTGGGCCGACAAGTTCGACGGTGCCGCAAAGTCAGTGCCGATGCGCGGGGTCGCGTTGGCGATGAACGAACCCTGCGGCGTGATCGGAGCACTTTGCCCGGATGAGGTGCCGCTTTTGGGTCTTGTGTCGGTCATGGGTCCGGCCATCGCGATGGGCAACACCTGTGTGCTGGTGTCCTCACAGCCCTTTCCGCTGGCGGCAACGGATTTCTATCAGATCTTGGAAACCTCTGACCTGCCCGCTGGCGTGGTGAACGTCGTCACTGGCACGCATGCCGAACTGGCCAAACCGCTGGCGGGGCATCTGGATGTGGATGCGGTCTGGTCGTTCTCTTCCACCGACCTGTCGGCACAGGTGGAAAGCGAAAGCGCAGGCAACGTCAAACGCACCTGGGTCAACCACGCCCGCGCCCGCGATTGGTTCGGGGCGACGGGCGAAGGGCGCGACTTCCTGCGCCAAGCGACCGAGGTGAAAACCATCTGGGTGCCCTACGGCGAATAGGGCCGTGCAAAGGGCCGCCTTGGGGGCGGCCCTATCACTCTCAGTACAGCAAGCTGTCATAAACCCCGAACGCGCCTGAGGTCGAGCCAAGCTCACGCGACAGGCGCGCATCGCTGGCATAGGCCACCACGGCATTATAGGTGCCGGGGCCGAATGAGCCGTCGATCCCGCCATAGTAGTAGCCCTCAACGGCAAGGCGGCGCTGGATCGCTTGGCGTTCATGGCGCGAATAGCTGTTGAAGGCCCGCCCTGCCGGGGTGCGATAGATCGACACTGGCGCAGGCGCATAAACCGGCTGCGGCACATAGACAGGCGCGGGTTGGTAGACCGGAGCGGGCTGATACACGGGCGCAGGCTGATACACCGGCGCGGGGCGCACAGGCAGCGGCTGCGGCTGGCGCACCTGCGGCTGCATCATGCTGTTGACCACCGTGCCGATCAGGACAGAGGCAACGACGCCTTTCAGCAGATCATCCTGACTGACGGCGCGGTCGCGGGCCTCAACCGGGGCGGCAACGGCGGCGGTGATCGCCAGCGCGGCCATGAACAGACGCGGGGCGGCGGTGAGGGTGGTGACGCTGGGCAGCATGTCATGTGTCCTTTCGGGTTCACGTCGGTGTTCGACGTCGATGGTCCAGAATTCGATGCACCAGACATGGGCCATCCCCCGGCGCTAGGCAAAATCGCGGCGCTGATATTGGATAACAACGGGGTAAACTGGGGGTAGAGGGGGCATTTGGCAGGCCACCGCAAATGGCCGAGGCCATCGCCGCGGTCATGCGATGCCATTGGCCGTGCACCCGGCCGGGTGCCCCAAACGCAAACGGGGCCCCAAAGGGCCCCGTCCGTGTCAGATGCAAAGAAGATCACACGCTCAGGCAGATGTATTTCATCTCCAGATAGTCTTCCATCCCGTGATGGCTGCCCTCGCGGCCCAGACCGGATTGCTTGACCCCGCCAAAGGGTGCGACCTCGGTCGAGATAAGGCCGGTGTTGACGCCGACCATGCCGTATTCCAGCGCTTCTTGCACACGGGTGATGCGGCCGATGTCGCGGGCGTAGAAATACGATGCCAAGCCAAAGATCGTGTCATTGGCCAGACGGATCACCTCTTCTTCGGTGTCGAACTTGAACAGGGGGGCGACGGGGCCAAAGGTTTCCTCGCCCGACACGATCATGTCGGGGGTGACCCCGGTCAGAATCGTCGGCTCAAAGAACGTGCCGCCGAGGGCGTGACGCTTGCCGCCCATCGCAACCTTGGCACCCTTGGCAAGGGCATCGGCAATGTGTTCTTCGACCTTTTCCACCGCATCAACGCTGATCAACGGACCGAAGTTCACCTCGTCAGACAGGCCGTCGCCCACCTTGGTCTTGGCCACAGCCTCGGCCAGCTTTTTCGAGAAGGCGTCATAGACCCCGGCCTGCACGTAGATCCGGTTGGCGCAAACGCAGGTCTGACCATTGTTGCGGAACTTGGAAATCATCGCACCCGCCACAGCAGCATCCAGATCGGCGTCGTCGAACACGATGAAGGGCGCGTTGCCGCCAAGCTCCATGCTGCATTTCATCACCTGTTCCGCCGCCTGCCGCAGCAGGATACGGCCGACTTCGGTCGATCCGGTGAAGGTGATCTTCTTGACGGCGTGGTTTTCGCAGAATTCCTTGCCGACCTCGGACGCCCGCAACGAGGTGACGACCGAGAAGATGCCCCCCGGCAACCCGGCGCGTTCGCCAAGCACCGCCATCGCCAGCGCGGACAAAGGCGTTTCCGATGCCGGGCGCGCGACAAATCCGCAGCCTGCCGCCAGTGCCGGTGCCACCTTGCGCGCGATCATCGCGTTGGGAAAGTTCCACGGCGTGATGGACCCGACAACCCCGATGGGCTGTTTGATCACCGTGATGCGCTTGTCACGCTGGTGGCCGGGGATCGTCTCGCCATAGACGCGCTTGGCCTCTTCGCCGAACCATTCGATATAGGACGCGCCATAGGCCACTTCGCCCTTGGCCTCGGCCAGCGGTTTGCCCATCTCGGCGGTCAGGATTTTGCCAAGGTCATCCTGATTGGCCATCATCAGATCATACCATTTCCGCAGGATCGCGGCGCGTTCCTTGCCGGTGCGGCTGGCCCATTCCTTCATCGCGGTCTGCGCGGCATCAATGGCATGGGCCACTTCGGCGCGGCTGAGGTCGGGAACGTGGCAGATCACATCGCCGCGCGCGGGGTTCTTGACGGGAAAGGTCTTGCCGTCCGCCGCATCGACCCAAGCACCCGCCACATAGGCCTTGGTGCAAAGAAGCGACGGGTCTTTCAGCAAAGACGAAAGGTTGGTGGCGGAATCGAGCATGTGGGCCTCCCATGATCCGGGTTAAGGATGGATTGCACCCGAGCGTGCCACTTGTCCAGTTCCGGCACGGTGGAATGCGGGGGCGACGGCTGAATTTTGATCAAAAGGGCGCTGCGATGCGGTTTCTGACACGGCAAGAGGCGGACATCGCCCATGCCAATGGCGCGTTCATTCCGGGGGCCGAAGGCTTTGTGCCGCGTTGGCAGGCCAAGGCAGCGGCGTTTCGCGACGCCATGGGCGCGCGGGCACGGCTTGACCTGCGCTATGGCGAGGGTGACCGGCACGCGTTCGACCTGTTCTTGCCTGATGGCGACGCCAAGGGTCTGCTGGTCTTTGTCCATGGCGGCTATTGGCTGGATTTCGACCGCAAGGGCTGGTCCCACCTTGCGGCCGGGGCCGTGGCGCGGGGATGGGCCTGTGCGATGCCGTCCTACACCCTTGCGCCAACGGCCCGCATCGCCGCGATGACGGCAGAGGTCGCGCAGGCCATCCGCACCGCCAGCGCCATAGTGCCGGGACCAGTGGTGGTGACCGGCCATTCGGCAGGCGGGCATCTGTCGGCACGGATGGCTTGCGCCGACATCGACCTGCCCGCCGTGGTGCGGGTGGTGCCGATTGCGCCAGTGGCAGATCTTGAACCGCTGCTGGACACCGCGATGCAAGATGACCTGCGACTGGACGCAGAGGAGGTGGCAGCAGAAAGCCCCGCCCGCCTGAGCTTGCGCGATGACGTCGAAGCCCACGTCTGGGTGGGCGGCCAAGAGCGCCCGCTGTTCCTGTGGCAGGCGCGGCTGTTGTCGGAACGTTGGGGCTGCGACTGGACGGTTGATCCGGGGCGGCACCATTTCGACGTGATCGACGGGTTGGAGGATGGGGGTTCGCCCCTGATGCGGGCGTGCTTGGACGGTTTGCGCTGACCGTTCTGACAAACCTGCGCAAGTTATGCCGAAGGAAGCGGGGGTTTCACACCCCCGCACCCCCGTGGGATATTTGAGCAACGGGGAAAAGGGCAGGAACTGACGGGGGAGCGCTCAACCCGCCGCGTGCATGCGTTCGATGTAGTCGCGCATTTCCTGCGCCTCGTGCCTTGCGTCGCGCAGACCCTCCATCGCGGCACGCAATTCGGCCTCGGTCTGGGCGATCTGGTTCATCAACTCGGCCTCGCGCTGTTCGAGGTAGTAAAGCGCCTGATCCCGCGCCTCTTCGGCCTCGTGCAGGGATTGGGCGAGATTGTCCATTTCCGCCATGTCGCCGCCCGCGATGCGGGTGAAGCGGTGCAGCAGCCAATGCGCGAACCAGCCAAGGGCGAAGGCCGCCAAAAGGATGATGGCGGTGACGATGATGAATTCGGTCCGGTTCATGGCGCTTCCGCTTGTATCCCTGTCACTCGTTAATCGCGGGACGGGCCTTGGGGCGCAAGCTGTTTTCCGCAGGTGCCACCGAAGCCGAAGTATCCTTGCTGAAATCCGGGCTGCCATCGGGCAGGCGGGGCAAGGCTGCGGGGGCCGCAACGCCGCCCGTCAGCGCGATTTCGATGCGGCGGTTGGTTTCGCGCCCATCCTCGTCACCATTGTCGGCAATCGGCTTTTCTTCACCGTAACCCATCGCCGACATCTGGCCCGTGTCCACGCCCGCCTCTTTCAGCGCGGCCACGACCGCTTCGGCCCGCTGCTGGCTGAGGCGTTTGTTATTGCGCTCTGTCCCCTGCGAGTCGGTATGGCCCGAGATTTCCACCGGAAGCGAAGGGCATTGCTTCAGCACTGTGGCCAGCGCCGCCATCACGCCATCAGCGGCGGAATCGATCCGGGCAGAACCGGGATCGAAGGTGATCTTCTGCTTGGCCAACACGTCCTGTGCGTTTTTCACGCAGGCTTGGGCGTTTTCTGGCAAAGGCTTTGCCGCGATCACCGTGCCATCGGTTTTTGCGGCGGCATCCGCCACTGGGGCCGCCTTGGCCGCTGCGCCAAAGGGCGTGAATTCGATCCGGCGGTTCGCCTCGCGGCCCAGATCGGTTTCGTTTTCTGCGATGGGGTAAGCCTCGCCATAGCCGACGGCACGCATCTTGGACACATCCACGCGGCGGCCTTGCAGCGCGACCAGCACAGCCTCGGCCCGCGCTTGGGACAGGGCGCGGTTGCCGTCCTCGCTGCCCTGCGCATCCGTGTGACCGGCGATTTCCAATTCCATCGGCGGGCATTGCGACAGCACATCGGCGATCGAGGTGACCAAACCAACGGCGGCGGCTTCGATTTCCGCCGATCCGGGGGTAAAGCTGATCTTCTTGAATTTCAAAAGCTGCTGCACATCGGCCAGACATTGCGCAGGCGTGGGAAGCGCCGCCTGCGGGTCCAGCGCCTTGTCATAGCTGACGCTGACCTTGAAGGTCTGGCCCTGCCCCAGCTTGCCCGACAGGATCTGACTGATCCGCGAACGGGCCTGCTGCGATCCCGTTACCCCTGTCACCTCGACGGTGTCGGCACGGACAACGAGTTTACCCTGCGCCAACTCGCCCAAGGCCTCAAGCCCGGCCAGCACGCGCACGGGCCAGCCGTCAGGGAGGTCAGGATCAAGCCGGGTGGCGACATAGACGTTCTTCACCCCGAATTGCGCCTTGGCAAAGGCTTCGACGATGGCGCGCTCGGCCTCATCGACCAGCCGTCCACGCAATTCGACCTTACCGGACTCGGCCAGATCGGCGGTGAATTCGGCAGGGCCGGCGATGGGGGCATCGGGTTTCTTCGGCAGCGTCGCATCCAGCGAAAACACCGGCGGCAGCGCGGTCTGCAATTCGCCCAAGACGCGGTCAAAGGTGGCCTGATCGGTGGTTTCCGTTGCCAGAAGCGTGATGTCGGCATCGGCAAAGGTCAGCGTCCCACCGCCCAAGGTGGCCAGCGCCTTGATCCCGGCCTCTGCCGCCTCGGCCCAGCGGGGGGTGGGCACGCCAAGCCCGATCACGCAATTGGCCGCACCATCCATCCCCACCGCATAGGCGGCGGCAAGAATACGGTCGCGAGCACGTTCGGTATCGGCAGAACATGAGTCGAAATGCGGCCCTGCGGCATCAATCACAAAGCGCAGGGTAAAGGGCGTCAGCACCGGACGCGGGGCAGAGATGGCCACGGTGACAGGGGGCGCTTTGGGGGTGATGGCCGCAAGCTCAGCCTCAAACTGGCGCTTCTCAGCCTCGGACGCCGCAATCGCGGTCACGGTCACACCATCAGCAGCCA
>NKIT01000039.1:13356-27861 GCA_002256185.1 Rhodobacteraceae bacterium PARR1
TTTGCTGCGCGGCAACATGGTCAAGGCGGCGACACCAAAGGCAAAGGCCGGTTGCCACGTGGTGGGCGGATCGAAACTGGCGGTTTCCAGCATCGCCGACACCCCCGCCTGCCCCAGGGCCGCCGCAGCCGTGGTCAGCGTGGTTTCGGATGTGTCATCCGGCAACAGGCCGATCAACTGGATGCCATCGTCATTGCGCAACATCTCGACCGAATAGCGCGGGGCTTCGATCACCTTGGACGGCGCGACCTGAATTTCATCGGCGATACGCCCGCTGTCCACCACCCGGCCCGCCTGATTGACGGCACGGAAACGCGCGGCCTCGGACTGCGCGGTGCCGGTCAGGATCACGCGCAGCCCGTCAGAGGCAACTCTGATCCCCTCGATCTGCTGTTCGGCGTAGCGTGCATTCACCGCCGCGACAGAGCGGTTTTCAATCAACACGGATGCACCCCAAGCCACAAGCAGCGACAAAAGCCCCGCACCGGCAAAGGCAAGCATCGCCAGCAGCCAGACGGGCAGGCGTGTGACGAGGGTCGGGGCGGGCAGGCGCGGCATGGCAAGGCGCATCAGTTGGCTTTCGGCTTTTCGTCCTGCGGGCGGGTCGTCCTAAAGGCGGGCCACGACCCCCATAAGGATGGCCGAAGGGGATTCCCCGCCCACCCTGCTTTAGGCGGCAAGGGCCCGGGGATCAATCAGAGGTCGCTCAGACAAGGGCCGACGCGGCAAGAAACAGCGCAACGATCAGCCCGGCATCGCGGTTGGATCGGAACAGCCGCAGGCAGGTGCCGGGATCAGCGATGTTCAACTGGCGCAATTGCCACAGCAGATGCGCGCCAAAGGCCATCACCCCCACCAACCCGACCAGCACCGACATGGGCGAAGGCCGATCCACCAGCGCGAGGATTACCGCCAGTGCCAGCAATGTCACCGTTCCGACCTTGAACCCCGCCAGCCAGCGCGGTGATTGATCGGCAAACAGCCGCGCGGTGGATTTCACGCCGATCAGGGCGTCATCCTCGGTGTCCTGATGGGCATAGATCGTGTCATAGAACAGCGTCCAGACGATCCCCGCCGCATAGAGCACCAGCGCGGCGGGCGGAACGGTGCCGCCCTGCGCGGCCCACATCAGTAGGGCGCCCCAGTTGAACGCCAGCCCCAGAAACACCTGCGGCCACCATGTGAACCGCTTGGCAAAAGGATAGACCGCCACCAAGGCCAGTGAGGCAACGCCAAGGCCAATAGCCAGCCAGTTATAGCTGAACAGGATCAGCGCGGCCAAACCGGCCTGCACCGCCATCCAGACCAGCGCCTGTTTCGGGCTGACCTGACCCGATGGCAGGGGCCGGCTTTTCGTGCGCGCCACGGCGGCGTCAAAATCACGGTCGGTGAAGTCGTTCCATGTGCAGCCCGCCCCGCGCATCAGGAAGGCCCCGATCCCGGATGAGATCACCAGCCACAGGTCATGCGCCGTGTAGCCTCCCTGCGCCGCCCCCGCCAAGGCCACCGCCCACAGGCAGGGCAACCACAACAGCCACGTCCCGATGGGACGGTCGGCGCGCGACAGGCGCAGGTAGGGGCGGCTCCAATCCGGGGCGAGCGTGTCCACCCAATTGCCGCGCGGCGCATCGGCCACCACGCCCGCGCGTTCGGGCTCTGGAATTTGCGGGGTTTGGGTCATAGGGTGCCTGCATGACAGATGCGAAAATCAGGCTCTTTGTAGACTGCCCCCTTGGCGCGGGGCAAGGCGTGGCCCTGTCCGAGGGTCAGGCGAATTACCTTTTTGCCGTGATGCGCCTGCCTTTGGGCGCGGGTGTCTTGGTGTTCAACGGCACCGACGGCGAATGGCTGGCCACAGTGGCCGAGGGCGGCAAGCGCACCGGTCGGTTGGTCTGTCTGGACCCTGCCCGCCCGCAGGTGATGCCGCCGGACCTGTGGCTGCTCTTCGCACCGGTGAAAAAGGAACGCACGCAGTTCATCGTGGAAAAAGCGGTGGAACTGGGGGCGGCGCGCCTCTGCCCAGTGCAGACGCGCTTTACCAATGCCGAACGGTTGCGCGTGGACAAGGCCCGCGCCCATGCCATCGAGGCTGCTGAACAATGCGGCGCGACCTTTGTGCCCCCGGTGGAGGAGGTGCAGCCTTTGGACCGCCTGTTGTCGGGATGGCCCGAAGGTCGCCGCATCCTTTGGGCCGATGAGTCGCTGATCACCACCCGCCAGACGCTGGCGGCCCTGACCCCCGGACCGTGGGCCGTGCTGATCGGCCCCGAAGGCGGCTTCTCGGTCGAAGAACGTGACCGCCTGCGCGCGCATCCCGCTGTGGTGCCGGTCAGCCTTGGCCCGCGCATCTTGCGTGCAGAAACGGCGGCCATCGCCGCGCTGACCCTATGGCAGTCCACCCTTGGGGATTGGACATGATCCCCCTGCGCGATGGTGCGCGTGAGGCGCTGTGGCAAGGGCGCGAGGTGATCGCCGGGGCCGTGATGCTGGCCCTTGGGCTGTGGATCGCCTCTTACGGCGGATTGATCCTGCTGCCCTTTGGCCTTGCCGTCGCCGCCCTTGGCGCGGCTTGGGTCTGGACCGCCCTGCGCCGTTTGCGGTTTCAGGCGACAGGCGACGCGCCGGGCGTGGTTGAGGTGGACGAAGGCCGCGTCACCTACTTTGGCCCGACGATGGGCGGATCGGTCGGCATGTCCGATCTGGCCGAATTGCGGCTGCTGAGGATGCGGGGGCGGGCGGTGTGGCGGTTGAAGCAGGGCGATGGTCAGGCGCTGTTGATCCCGGCACAGGCCACAGGGGCCGATGCGCTGTTTGACGCCTTTGCCAGCCTGCCCGGGATTGATCTTGGCGCGGTGGTCGCAGCGCTGGAAGGTCCGGCAGGAACGAATGCCCTTGTTACCGACATCGGCGAAAACCGCGTGATCTGGCGGCGGCGCGGTCAGGGCGTTGTGCGGCAGTGAGTCAAATGTAACGCCTGCGTGGCAGCGAAACCCATCCTGACGCGCTGTCACCGACGGACCCTTGACTTGACCGTCAGGTCAAAGCACCTCTTGGCACCTTGAGACCTGAGCGGAGCTTTTCCATGTCCATTCCCCAATCCGGCGGCGGGCCGATCGAACGGTTCGAACAATTGGTGGAACTGGTGGAGTCGGGCAACAAGCCGAAATCCGAATGGCGCATCGGGACCGAGCATGAAAAGTTCGGCTGGCTGACCGACAGCCG
The DNA here is from genome assembly GCA_002256185.1 of Rhodobacteraceae bacterium PARR1. Taxonomy (GTDB): domain Bacteria; phylum Pseudomonadota; class Alphaproteobacteria; order Rhodobacterales; family Rhodobacteraceae; genus Paragemmobacter. The sequence continues at coordinate 16,579 of NKIT01000039.1, forward strand.
CAAACCCCTGCCCTATGCCGGGGATCGCTCGATCAAGGCACTGTTCGACGGCCTGACCGCCCTTCATGGGTGGGAGCCGATGTCCGAAGGCGGCAACGTCATCGGGTTGAAACGCGGTGGGGCGACCGTCAGCCTTGAACCCGGCGGGCAGTTTGAACTTTCGGGCGCGGCAGTGGAAAACCTGAACGAAACCGCCGCCGAATTGCAGAACCATCTGGATGAGGTGCGCGGGATCGCAGACCCGCTGGGCATCCGTTTCATGGGCATCGGGGCTGCCCCCGAATGGACCAATGATCAGATGCCGGTCATGCCCAAGGGCCGCTACCGGCTGATGACAGATTATATGGGCCGCGTCGGCACGCATGGCACGCAGATGATGTATCGCACTTGCACGGTGCAGGTGAACCTCGACTACGCGTCCGAGGCGGATATGGTCAAGAAACTGCGCGTGTCGCTGGCCTTGCAGCCGGTGGCGACGGCGCTGTTCGCCTCCTCCCCATTCTTTGATGGCAAGCTGAACGGGCACAAATCGTGGCGGTCGCGCATCTGGCGGGGGTTGGACAATTCCCGCACAGGGATGCTTCCCTTTGCGTTTGAAGGGGGCTTCGGGTTCCAAGCCTATGTCGATTGGGTTTTGGATGTGCCGATGTATTTTGTCTATCGCGACGGGAAATACATCAACGCTTTGGGCCAATCCTTCCGCGATTTCCTGAAAGGCGAACTGCCTGCCCTGCCCGGCGAAAAGCCCACGCTTTCCGATTGGGCCGACCATATGACAACCGTGTTCCCTGAGGCGCGGGTGAAGAAATACATCGAAATGCGCGGTGCCGACATGGGCGATCAGGCGCATGTCGTGGCGCTGCCGGCGTTTTGGGTGGGGCTGATGTATGACCAGACCGCCTTGGATGCGGCATGGGATCTGGTCAAGGGCTTGGACGCGGACACCCGCGAAGGCCTGCGTGTCGCTGCATCGGTGGATGGGTTGGCCGGTGAGGCGGGTGGGGTAAAGATCATCGACCTCGCCCGTGCCGCCGTGGGCCTGTCGCATGCTGGCCTTGCCGCGCGTGGACTGGATGAGGAACGTCACCTCGCGCCCCTGATGCAGACGCTGGCCACCGGCAAGACGCAGGCCGACCGTTGGCTGGACCTCTACCACGGCGACTGGAAGGGCGACCTGACGCCGATCTATGCGGCGTCAAGTCTGTAAGCGCAGTCCTCAGACCGGATCACCAAAGCGGTTCGTCCCCGGCGTGCCGGGCTGCACGTTCCAGTACAGCAGGATCAGCCAGCCGATAAGCGGAATGAACGAGATCAGCAGCCACCATCCGCTGCGGTCGATGTCATGCAAACGCCGCACGCCCACGGCCAGCGCTGGGATGAATGAAGCGATCATGAAAATGTTGGTCAGGATTCCCCCGGTGAAACTGGCGTTGAAACCGCCGTCGCCCGCCGAAACCTCAGCCGTGCCGCTGCCGAAAACCAATCCTTCCAGAAAACCCAAAACGAAGATGATTATGATGTAAGCCAGAACCCACCACCAATACTCGGACCGCCGCGCGCGGCCGGAGAAAGTGGCGTAGTTGGAATAGACGGATTTCACCGCCTCGATCATGGTCATGTACCCGTTCCCTCGTATGTCACTAAGGCCCGCTCATTGATCGGCGGGCGCGGGAATCTTCGGTTGAACAGGGGAGTTCGGTCAACGGTTTTGTGAGTTTGGCAGGCTCAAGCCTTCTTCTTGCCGATCTTCGGCTCGGTCCCCGCCCTCAGCCGCGCAATATTGGCCGAATGGCGCACCCAGACCAGCGCCGCCAACCCGACCGCCAGCGCCGCCATCTGCGGCTGACCCAGCACCACCAGCCAGACCGGGGCGGATGCCGTAGCGACCAGCGCGGAAAGTGACGAAATACGGCTGACCGCCGCCGTTGCCGCCCAAGTCAGGCAGGCGGCAATCCCCACGGGCCAAGCCAGCGCAAGCAATGTGCCAAGGAACGTCGCCACCCCCTTGCCGCCTTTGAAGCCCAGCCAGACCGGGAAGAGGTGGCCAAGAAAGGACGCCGCCGCCGCGACTTGTGCCGCGTCCTCGCCGACCAACCACCGCGCCAGCAGGACGGCGATGCCGCCCTTGCCCGCGTCCAGCAGCAGCGTGGCCAAAGCGGCGGGTTTGTTGCCTGTCCGCAGCACATTGGTGGCACCGATGTTGCCTGATCCGATCTGGCGCAGATCGCCCAGACCCAAAGCGCGGGTGATCACGATACCAAAGGGGATCGAACCCAGCAGGTAAGACAGCGCCGCGACGGCCAGCAGCAGCACAGGGGCAGAGGTGAGGTCAGGAAGCATGGTCACGCCTTGAATACCAGCGTCCCGGCGACGAAGGTTGCCAGAACCTTACCCTCCATCCGCTGGCCGTCAAACGGGGTGTTCTTGGATTTCGAGCGCAGGGTGAACCGGTCCAGCAAAAACGGCGCATCGGGATCAAACAGGATCAGGTCGGCGGGCGATCCTTCGGCCAGACGCCCCTGCGGCAGGCCCAGACGGCGGGCGGGGTTCAGCGACAGCGCGCGCCACAGCGTCGGCATATCCATCGCCCCCGCGTGATACAAGCGCATCGCGGCGGGCAGCAGAGTTTCCAGCGCCACGGCACCTGCGGCGGCCTCTTCGAACGGCAGGCGCTTGGATTCCTCATCCGCCGGGGTGTGCATGGATGAGATGACGTCAATCAGCCCATTCGCCACCGCCTCGACAATCGCCATGCGGTCCTCTTCGGATCGCAAGGGCGGGGTCATCTTGAAGAAGGTGCGATAATCGCCAACGTCGATTTCATTCAGCGTCAGATGGTGGATCGAGGTTCCGGCGGTGACATCCAGCCCCGCCGCCTTGGCGCGTTCCAGCGCGGGCAGACTGCGAGCGGTGGTGATCTGGTCGGCGTGGTAGCGCACCCCGGTCATTTCCACGAGGGCGAGGTCACGCTCCAGCCCCATGCGTTCGGCCATCGGGGAGACGCCCGGCAGACCGCGAAGCGAGGAGAATTTGCCCGAGGTCGCCGCCGCCCCCGTGCTCAGCCCGGGTTCCTGCGGGTGGCCGATCACCAAGGCCCCAAGCGAGCGCGCATAGGTGAAAGCCCGCGACAGCGCCTTGGTTTCCGTCGCCACATGGAAGGCGTCGGTAAAGGCGATGGCCCCGGCATCCAGCAGGAAGCCGATTTCCGTCATCTCGCGCCCCGCGCGGCCTTTGGTCAGGGCGGCCATGTGGCGGATGCGGACGGGGGCTTCGGTCGCGCGGCGGGTGACGAATTCCAGCGTTTCGGGCGTGTCGATGGCGGGGGTGGTGTCGGGTCGGGCGATGATGGTGGTCACACCCCCCGCTGCCGCTGCAAGTCCGGCAGAGCGGAAGGATTCGCGGTGACGCTCTCCCGGCTCACCGATCTTGACGCCCCAATCCACCATGCCGGGGGCAAGGCATTTTCCGCCTGCGTCGATCACCTCGGCCTGTTTCGGTGCGGCCCCGTTGCGCGCCACGATCAGCCCGTCCTTGACCGTCAGTGTGCCAAGCACATCGGTCCCGGCTTCGGGGTCGATCAGGCGGGCGTTTTCGAAATGCAGGATCATGGGGAACCTTTGGGTCAGGCAGCAAGCCAGATGAAACCGGCCACGAACAAGGCAAGGAAGACCAGCACGGCCATGGCCACCATGCCCCCGGCGCGCATTTCATCCTTGGTGGGTTTGCGGTTCGGGTCGGGGGTCATGGGGTGTGGTTCCGTTTTAATGTCGAGCAAAAGGGAGCGACGGTAGGGGCGCGCATGGCCCGCCGGGGTGGGTGCACGTATACGTGCGCACAGCCCCCCGCTCAGACTCTGCGGGGCGGGCTGTGCGCGCCCCGATGCTTTGGGCATCGTGGCAACACAGACCGTCGCGCTTTTGACAAAAGGAATAATGCTCACACCATCACCCCCATCGCCTTGGCCCCGCGTTCCGCCCGCAGGTTGCGCGCCAGCAGGTCCATGCAGGCCATGCGGACGGCGACGCCCATCTCGACCTGCTCTTGGATCACCGACCGGTTGATGTCATCGGCAATCTCGCCGTCAATCTCGACCCCCCGATTCATCGGGCCGGGGTGCATCACGATGGCGTCGGGCTTGGCATAGGCCAGCTTTTCGGCGTCCAGACCATAGCGGTGGTAATACTCGCGCTCAGACGGAATAAAGCCACCGTCCATGCGCTCCTTCTGCAAACGCAGCATCATCACCACGTCGCAGCCTTCAAGCCCGGCCTTCATGTCGTCGTAAAGCTCACAGCCAAACTCGCCCACACCGGCGGGCATCAGGGTCGGCGGCGCAATCAGACGAATGCGATTTTCCATCTTGCCCAAGAGGATCAGGTTCGACCGCGCCACGCGGGAATGTGCGATATCACCGCAAATCGCCACGGTCAGGCGCTGGATACGCCCCTTGGCGCGGCGAATGGTCAAAGCATCCAGCAGTGCCTGCGTCGGATGCTCATGCCGCCCATCGCCCGCGTTCAACACGGCACAATTCACCTTGGATGCCAGCAGGTTGACAGCACCCGATGCCCCATGCCGCACCACCAGCAAATCCGGGTGCATCGCGTTCAGCGTCATCGCGGTGTCGATCAGCGTCTCGCCCTTCTTCACGCTTGAGGACGCCACCGACATGTTCATCACATCCGCGCCAAGGCGTTTTCCCGCCAGCTCGAAACTCGCCTGTGTGCGGGTGGAGTTTTCAAAGAACATGTTGATTTGCGTCATGCCCGCCAGCACGTCGGACTGTTTCACCGTGCGGCGGTTCAGATCGACATAGCGATCCGCCAGATCAAGAATGGTGACGATTTCCTGCGGCGACAGATGCTCGATGCCAAGAAGGTGGCGGGCGCGAAAGGACATGGGCTGCTCCTTAAGGGCATCTCTCCGCTGCGGCGGTTGGGCGGGTTATAGAAAGCCGGGGTTTGGGGGGACGCGCGAACTGGGATGCAGCAAACACTTTTGGCGCAACGTCAGGGGCGCGCACGGCACGCCGGGGTGGGTGCACGTATACGTGCGCACAGCCCCCCCGTTCAGACTCTGCACGCCGGGCTGTGCGCGCCCCGATGCTTTGGGCATCGGGACAATCCCTGTCGCTGCGATTACAAATAGTGCGACCAATGCTGCGCTACACCATGTCCACCTTGCCGCCCCTGCCCCAGCGGCCTACCGTCCCCCCATGGGAATCGAGATCGACACATCCACCCCCGCAGGGGTTCAGGCGGCGCTGGCGGCCTTGGCGTGGCAGATCGACTGCGGTGTGACCGAATTCATCGGCGACGATCCCGTGAATGCCTATGACCTGCCGGAAAAACCGCCATGGTCGGCAAAGCCTGCAGCGCCGACAGCCGCGACCACGGCTCCGGGCACGCCGTCTGCATCGCGCGCAGCCGCGCCACAACGTGCCCCGGTGGCAGATTTCACGCCCCAGATCAGCGCCGAACAACGCCAGCAACTTGCGGCGGATGAAGGTGTCGCCTCCGCACAGACGGCTGCACGTGCCGCACCTGACCTTGACGCCTTGCGCGCCGCCCTCGCTGCCTTTGAGCATTGCGAGTTGAAACAGGGCGCCAAGTCGCTGGTGTTTTCCGGCGGCAAACCCGGCGCGCGGGTCATGGTGCTGGGCGAGGCCCCGGACCGGGATGAAGACTTGCAAGGCAAGCCCTTTGTCGGCGCGGTGGGGGACTTGCTGGACAAGATGTTTGCGGCCATCGGCCTGTCGCGGGCCAGCGATGACCTGCAATCCGCGCTTTACCTGACGACCGTCATGCCGTGGCGTCCACCGGGAAATCGCGCACCGACGCCCGAAGAACTGGCGATGATGCGCCCCTTTGTCGAACGCCATATCGAATTGGCAAAGCCTGAGGTGATTGTGCTTATGGGCAACGCCCCCTGTGCTGCGCTGTTGGGGGCCAAGGGCATCCTGCGTCTGCGCGGCAAATGGACCACCGCCTTGGGCAAGCCGGTGATGCCAATGAGCCATCCGACAGACCTTCTGCGCAACCCCGCGAATAAGCGCGAGGCTTGGGCTGATCTTCTGGCCATCAAAGCGCGGCTGTCGTCGTGATGCTGCCCGTTGATCCCCTGATCCTGCTGGCCTTTGTCCCCGCTGCACTGGCGCTGAACCTGACGCCGGGGGCCGATATGATGTTCACGTTGGCCCAAGGGCTTCGCGCCGGGCCGCGTGCCGGATTGGCCGCGAATGCGGGCATCGCGGCGGGGGGGGTGATCCATACGTTGGTCGCTGGTTTGGGTCTGGGGGCCTTGGTCGCGGCGCATCCGATGGCCTTTGACGCGATCCGCTGGGCCGGTGTGGCCTATCTTCTGATCCTTGCCGCGCAATCGCTGCGCGCCGGTCCGCTGGACCTGAAGGCCGAGGTCGCACCGCGCCCACTCGGGCGGGTGTTTCTGGACGGGATGCTGGTCAATCTGCTGAACCCCAAGGTGATCCTGTTCATCCTCGCCTTCCTGCCGCAATTCGTGGATCCCTCACGCCCTGTGCTGGCGCAGTTCCTGACGTTGGGCGTGGTGTTTTCGCTCGGCGGCTTGGTCGTCAACGGCGCGGTCGCGGTCTTTGCGGGCGGGATTGGCCAGCGGCTTGCCCGCTCTGCCGGGTTCGCGCGGTGGCTGGGCCGGGCGAGTGCGATGATCTTTGCGGGCCTCGCGCTGCGGTTGGCCCTTTTGCAGAAAGGCTGATCCTATGTCGCGCATCGACGAAAGCCGCGATTTTGTTCCCGTGCGCATCGCGGTCCTGACCGTCAGCGACACGCGCACCGCAGCCGATGACAGATCGGGCGACACGCTGGTGGAACGGCTGACCGGGGCGGGGCACCTGTTGGCAGACCGGGGGATCGTGCAGGATGACCGCGCCGAAATCGCCGCCCGCCTGCGCGCATGGATCGCGGACCCGGCGGTGGATGTGATCCTGACCACCGGCGGCACCGGCCTGACCGGGCGTGATGTGACGGTTGAGGCGCATCGCGACGTCTATGAAAAAGAGATCGAGGCGTTTGGAACCGTGTTCACCATCGTCTCGATGCAGAAGATCGGCACGTCGGCGGTGCAGTCGCGGGCCTGTGGCGGTGTGGCGGGGGGGACGTATCTTTTCGCCCTGCCCGGCAGTCCGGGCGGCTGCCGCGATGCATGGGATGAAATTCTGAAATGGCAGTTGGATTATCGCCACCGCCCCTGCAACTTCGTTGAGATTTTCCCGAGGCTTGAGGAACACAAGCGGCGGAAGTGAACCGGTTGGGCGCTATGCGGCGGGCCTGTCCCCTGCCCGCCGCATCAACGGGGCCACCACCAGCACCGTCAGCAGCATCGCCGCCGCAAAGACAAAGGCGAAACGCAGGCCGAACGTCCCGGCAATAAAGCCCAGCATGGGCGGGCCGAAGAAGTAACCGAAATAGCCCAGCAGCGTCGCCCGTGCCACCGCCCGCGCCCGGGACGCAGGCTCTGCCAGCCGCCCGCCAAGTGACAATCCGGTGGGCGCGAAGACGGACGATCCAACGCCCCTCGCGATGACCCCTGCATAGGCCCTCGCGGGCGTCTCGGCCAAGGGCCCCATTGCCCCCTGTTCCGGGCTGCCGCCAAGGGTCTGTTCGATGTGCAGGGCAGACCAGTTCTCGGCCGCGTTTTCGGTCAGGAACGCAATCAGCACGATCACTCCGCCGAATATCGGGATCAGGCCCAGCGTGGCGGCGCTGCCGTCCTTGGGTTTGCGCAGGCCCTCAATCCGGCCATCGCGCTCAACCGTCATCAGGGCCAAGGCCAACGCCAGAAGTGCACAGGTGCCCATCACCCACGCAGGCCCCCAGGCTGCCCCGCGCATCGCGCCCGTGGCCATCGCGCCGCCCGCATAGCCGAAGCTATAGGCCGCGTGGCACAGGTTCATCAGGTGCAGGCCGCGCTGGTTTTCCAAGGCCGAGACGCGGGCGTTCATCAACACATCGGTCAGCCCGGTCCCCGCACCGCAGGCCATCATGGCAAAGGGAAACAGCAGCGGCACCCAGACCTGCCCCGGCAGCACAAAAGCCAGCGCCATGATCCCCGCCGCCACCGGCAGGGCCACCCGCCCCAGCGCCGCCCCGATCATCGGCGCGGCCAGCATCGCCGCCACCGCAGCCAAGGGTGTGGCCAAGAGCAAAAGCCCAAGCTCGCGTTCATCCACGCCCAGTTGCGCCTTCAGGTCCGGCAGGACGGCGGCGAAAGTGCCCCACAGCACGCCCATCGCGGCAAAAGCGGCGATGGGGGCACGGGCGGCGGAAAGGGTCTTGCCAAAGGCGGGGAAAAGGCGGTCCATACAGGCAGGATAGGCCAGCCCACGGCAAGGGCTACGCCACCCGCGACACGCGACACCGCCCGCGCGACCATGGCCCCGGCGCCCCCTGTGAAAGCAGGGGAAATCTTGGCCTTTCCTGCTTTCCTTTGCCCCGATTCCCTGCTATCCGCCGCCGGTCGCGTCGTTTCACCCTTGGAGGGCGGCGGACTGAAACTCGATAGGAGAGACAACATGGCTCGTGAGATCATTGATCTTGAAGCCCAGGCACGGACGGGGACAGGCAAGGGGGCCGCTCGTCAAGCTCGTCGTGAGGGCAGCGTTCCCGGGATCATCTATGGTGACGGCAAAGAACCGACGCCGATCAACATGAACTACAACTACCTGCTGAAGCGCCTGCGTCAGGGCCGTTTCCTGCAGACCCTGTTCAACATCAAGGTTGCGGGTGGCGAAGAAGCCCATGTGATCTGCCGCGGCGTCCAGCGCGATGTCGTCAAGGATCTGCCGACCCACGTGGACTTTATGCGCATTCACGACGAATCGCGCATCAACCTGTTCATCCATGTTGAATTCGTGAACCACGAAGCCTCGCCGGGCCTGAAGCGCGGCGGCACGCTGACCGTGATCCGTCACGAAGTCGAACTGGAAGTGCTGGCCGGTGACATTCCGGACCACATCACCGTTGACCTGACCGGCAAGCAAGTTGGCGACGTGATCCACGTCAATGACATCGAACTGCCCGCAGGTGCCGTGCCGACCGTGTCGCGTAACTTCGCCATCGCGAATATCGCAGCGCCCACCGGTCTGGCCGCTTCGGAATGATCCCTGCCCTTCGGGGCAATGGCTGACAAATAAAAAGGCGGCGGGGCAACCCGTCGCCTTTTTATTTGAAGCAAAGGCAGAGGGGCCGTATTGGCCCCGCCTGCCGTTTTCAGGCCACGCGCGACAACGGCGGCATTTGGCCCGACTGGGGTAAGTCGAAAGAGGCAGGCTCTGACATTCGTTCTGCGTGATCCGTCTCTTCTGTCTGATCCCCACCGTCGACCGAGAAAAAGCCCACGGTCCGCCGCAGGGACTCTGCCCGATCCGCCAGATCGGCGGCGGTCGACGACAGGCTGTGCGACGCCTCCCGCGTGGATTGTGCCGCGCCATCCACCTTGCGCACCACTTCGGCCACCTGCCGCACGCCAAGCGCCAGTTCCCCGTTGGCGCGGTTGATTTCGGCAACGCGCGACAGGGTGCCGTCGATGTCGGTCAGCAACCCGGCCAGCATCTTGCCCGCCTCGGTCGAGGCTTTCATCGTTACGCGCGACAGATCGTCAATTTCGGATGCGGCGGAATTGCTGCGTTCGGACAATTTGCGCACCTCTGCCGCCACGACCGAAAAGCCGCGACCGGCATCGCCTGCGCGCGCAGCCTCAACCGCGGCGTTCAGTGCCAGTAGGTCGGTCTGACGGGCGATGTCACGCACGACACCGATGCGGTCGGTAATTTCCTGCATCGACGCCACAGCCCGTTCCACGGTCGACACAGTGTCCTGCGCCAGCGTCAACACGCGGCGGGCGGCCTCTTCGGTCATGTTGGCGTTGCGGGCGGTTTCGGCGATGTTGGCCGACATTTCCTCCATCGCGGTGGATGCGGTGTCGCTGTCCGCCGCCTGCCCGCGTGAGGTGCGGTCCAGCCCTTGGGCGGTTTCCGACAGCATCTGAACACCACCCGCCACGGACCTTGCGCCATCTGCCGCTTCAGCGACCACCACGCGCACGGCCTGCGCCATTCCGTCGATCACCTTCAACAGATCGGTCAATTCGTTATTGCCGCGCACAACCGCACGCGCACCAAGATTGCCCTTGGACACCTCATCGGCCAGCCCTGCCACGGATCGCAACCCGCGCGTCAGGACACGTTGGGTCCAGACCATCGCCAAACCGCCAAGGATCAATGCCGCCGCCAATGCACCAAGAATGACGTTGTTGGCGAACTTCACCCGCGCCTGCCCACCTTGGACAGAGGCGCTCATGCTGGTGCGCTCCAGCGAAACCAGACGTTTCACGCCCTTGTCCATCTCAACAACGATGGGGTCGGCGGTCTTGGTCATGATATTGCTGGCCACAACGGCCCCACCGTTCGAGGCGGCCTTCATGACAAGCGCATGCGCCTCGGCCAGACGGGCAGCGGCATCGGCGTAGCCTTTCAAAAGGTTCGCCTCACCCGGAGAGGCCATGGCCTGCGCCTCTGCCAGCACCTTTGCTTCTTCCTTGGCGATCAGTTCCAGCGCCGCCTTGGATCGGCTGCGCAGCGCGTCATTCTGAGCAAAGACATAGGCCCGGATTTCTGCGCGGGTCTGCGCCAACAGCATGCCAAGTTGCTGCACCGAGTCCAGCGATGCCATATCGACATTCACAAGCTGCACCTGTTGCGCGGCAAGATCTTCCATCGTGCGGCTGGCCAAGGCCCCTGCTCCGATGAACATGCCGCCCATCAGGGCAAGCGTCAGATTCATCCGCATCCTGATTGTCAGTCGCATGTCAGTCCTTCATGCAAGAACCCGCCATGCATCGACGAGTTGGTGTCTATCTGAGGACTCAACGGCCAAAGGGCCGCGGGATTTGAGGGGGAACGCCTTGTTTTCGTGCAACCCCGCCAAAAAGGATGATTCTGTGGCGCAAACGGAGGGTATGGTCGTCACCACGACGACGAGGAGAGTGGATCGAGACTCGCAAATGAAGACTGGCAAATGAAAACTGGCAGACCGACACGGGTGGATCGACACTTGTGGATCGACACTGGCAACCGCCCACGCTTTTGGGCAAGAGGGGGACAGGGCGACGGAGGGCGGTCAATGCGGCTTTGGGTAGGTCTGGGCAATCCGGGGACGAAATACGCGGGCAACCGCCACAACATCGGCTTCATGGCGCTGGACCGCATCGCCGCCGATCACGGCTTTGCCCCATGGCGGCGCGCGCATC
>NKIT01000040.1:0-2235 GCA_002256185.1 Rhodobacteraceae bacterium PARR1
ACCACGCCCGAACCGGCGGGAGACCTTCTGCGCGCGTTCCTTGAAACCGTGCCGCGTGACCGCAAGCGCACCGTCGATTTCGTCGTCGGCCTGAATGCCCAGATCGCGCAGGTGGTGAATTACACCATCCGGATGGAGGCGGGGGTGCAAACGCCCGAGGAAACGCTTGGCATCGGGTCAGGCTCTTGCCGGGATTCGTCGTGGCTTCTGGTGCAGGCGCTGCGCCATCTGGGCTTGGCCGCGCGCTTTGTGTCGGGCTATCTGATCCAGTTGAAACCCGATCTGAAAGCCTTGGACGGCCCAAGCGGAACCGAGGTGGATTTCACCGACCTGCATGCTTGGGTTGAGGTCTATCTTCCCGGCGCGGGCTGGATTGGGCTGGACCCGACGAGCGGCCTTCTGGCGGGCGAAAGCCATATCCCGCTGGCCGCCACGCCGCATTACCTCAATGCCGCGCCCATCTCGGGCGGCTATTTCGGCGTCGCCGAAAAGGTGGATTTCGCCTTTGACATGCAGGTGACGCGGGTTTCCGAACATCCGCGCATCACCAAACCCTTTGACGATGCAGGCTGGCAGGCGCTGAACTCCCTTGGCCAAAAGGTCGATGCAGCGCTGACGGCAGGCGATGTGCGCCTGACGATGGGCGGAGAGCCGACCTTTGTCTCGATCGACGATTTCGAAGCGCCGGAATGGAACACCGCCGCTGTCGGGCCAACCAAACGCACCCTTGCCGATCAATTGATCCGCCGTCTGCGCGACCGTTTCGCGCCGGGGGGGTTCCTGCACTACGGGCAGGGCAAGTGGTATCCGGGTGAGACGTTGCCGCGCTGGACCTTCTCGCTGTACTGGCGGCGGGATGGGCAGCCGATCTGGCAGGATGCTGCGCTGGTGGCCGAGGAAGGCGACGCGCGCAATGTGTCCTCGCACGACGCGCAGGAACTGCTGCGCGAGATCGCGGCAGAACTGGGCGTGACCGAGGAATACATCCTGCCCGCCTATGAAGACCCGGCAGAGTGGCTGGTGAAAGAAGCGAACCTTCCCGCCAATGTCACGCCCGCCAACTCCAAACTGGAAGACCCCGAAGAACGCCACCGTCTGGCCACCGTCTTTAACCGGGGTCTGACCGTGCCCACCGGATTTGTCCTGCCGGTTCAGGCGTGGCAGGGAGCATCGACCGACCAGCGGCGCTGGCGGTCGGAACGTTGGCGGCTGCGGCGGGGGCATATGTTCCTTGTGCCGGGGGATAGCCCTGTGGGCTATCGCCTGCCCCTGTCGGCGCTGCCTTGGGTGCCGCCCTCGGCCTATCCTTACATCAACCCGACCGATCCCACCGTGGACCGCGCCCCCCTGCCCGACGTCGCCCCCATCGAGGGCGGGCGCAAGGCGCAGCCGATGGCCAGCTTCCTGCCCAATGTCGGCAATCAGACCCAGGTGGCCCAGACCACGGTGGAAATCGACGGCCACGTGCGCACCGCCGTCAGCGTTGAGGCGCGGGATGGAAGGCTTTGCGTCTTTATGCCGCCGACCGTGAGCATGGAAGAATACCTCGACCTGATCCGCGCGGCAGAGGCGGCGGCGAAACGGCTGAACATGCCCGTCCACATCGAAGGCTATGCCCCGCCGCATGACCCGCGCCTGAATGTGATCCGTGTCGCCCCTGATCCCGGTGTGATCGAGGTGAACATCCACCCCGCCACCAACTGGCAAGACTGTGTCGACATCACCACGGCGGTGTACGAGGAGGCCCGCCTGTGCCGTCTTGGCGCCGACAAGTTCATGATCGACGGCAAGCATTGTGGCACGGGGGGCGGCAACCATGTGGTGGTCGGGGGGGCCACGCCGAACGACAGCCCCTTCCTGCGGCGACCGGACTTGCTGAAAAGCCTGATCCTGCATTGGAACCGGCATCCGTCGCTGTCTTACCTGTTTTCCGGCCTCTTCATCGGCCCCACGTCGCAAGCCCCCCGCATCGATGAGGCACGGCACGACAGTCTTTATGAGTTGGAAATCGCGCTGGCCCAAATCCCCGCCCCCGGTCAAGGCGTGCCGCCTTTGCCGTGGCTGACGGACCGTCTGTTGCGGAATATCCTGACCGATGTCACCGGCAACACCCACCGGGCCGAGATTTGCATCGACAAGATGTTCTCGCCCGATGGTCCCACGGGGCGGTTGGGTCTGGTGGAGTTCCGCGGCTTTGAAATGCCGCCCGACGCGAAGATGAGCCTTGCGCAACAA
>NKIT01000040.1:2245-27792 GCA_002256185.1 Rhodobacteraceae bacterium PARR1
AACAACTGCTGCTGCGCGCCATCATCGCCCGCTTCTGGGCCAATCCAGCGGGTGGGGCGCTGACCCGTTGGGGCACGGCGCTGCATGACCGCTTCATGCTGCCCGCCTATGTCTGGACCGACTTTCTGGATGTGCTGGCCGATCTGCGCGCGCATGGCTTTGACTTTGACCCCGACTGGTTCGCCGCGCATCTGGAATTCCGCTTTCCCTTCTGTGGTGAGGTTCAGGCCGAAGGCGTGCATCTGGAAATCCGTCAGGCGCTGGAACCGTGGCATGTGCTTGGCGAAACCGGGGCCATCGGCGGGACGGTGCGCTATACCGACAGTTCGACCGAACGGGTGCAGGTGCAACTGACCACCGCCGATCCGTCGCGCTATGACGTCGCCTGCAATGGTCGCCGCGTGCCACTGCGCGCGACCGGACAGGCGGGCCAAGCGGTGGGGGGCGTGCGGTACAAGGCATGGCAACCGGCAACCGCCATGCACCCGGTGCTGCGCGTCGATGCGCCGCTGACCTTTGACATCTTTGATCGCTGGTCAGGCCGGGCCTTGGCGGGCTGTGTCTATCATGTTGCCCATCCCGGTGGGCGGAACTATGAAACCTTCCCGATCAACGGCAACGAGGCCGAGGCGCGGCGGCTGTCGCGCTTTGAACCGCATGGCCATACCCCCGGACGCTATGCCCCGCCGCCCGAACATCCGCACCCGGAATTTCCGATGACGCTTGACCTTCGGCGTGCACCCGGTCTGTAAACAGGAATGGAAACACTGCCGCTGCCTTTGCCGCCGCTTCTGGCGGGTTATCGCCCTCTTGCCGGGGTCGCGGATGAGCTTTTGGCCCCCGATGGCAGTATTCGTCCCGTCTGGGCCGGGCTTTTGGCGCATTTGTCGGCCACCGCGCCCGAAGATTGGGCGCAACGCTTTGCACGCGGCGATCAATACCTGCGCGATCAAGGCGTGTACCTGCGCCACTATGGCGAGTCTGGCCCCGCTGAGCGGGAATGGCCGCTGTCCCATGTCCCTGTGCTGATCGAAGAATCCGACTGGGGCGACATCACCCGTGGCTTGGTCCAACGCGCGAACCTCTTGGAACAGGTGATGGCTGATCTTTACGGCCCCGGACGGCTGGTGACAGAGGGCCACTTGCCGCCCGCATTGGTGGCCGGAAACCCCGAATGGCTGCGCCCCATGGTCGGGATTACCCCGCGCGGCGGGCATCATCTGCATTTCGTGGCGTTCGAGATTGGGCGCGGACCCGATGGCCGTTGGTGGGTGCTTGGGGACCGCACGCAAGCGCCATCGGGTGCCGGGTTCGCACTGGAAAACCGGGTGGCGACCTCGCGCGTGTTTTCCGACTTTTACCCCGGCGCGCATGTGCACCGCTTGGCCGGGTTCTTTCGCAGTTTCCGCAACGCGCTGATGGACCTGCGGGCCGAGCCTGACAGCCGGGTGGCGATCCTGACGCCGGGGCCGCTGACCGACACCTATTTCGAGCACGCCTATATCGCGCGCTATCTGGGGTTCCTGCTGGCACAAGGGGAGGATCTGACCGTCAGTGATGGCCGCCTGATGATCCGCACTGTGGCGGGGCTGACCCCGGTTTCGGTGCTGTGGCGGCGCTTGGATTCCGGTTGGGCCGATCCGTTGGAATTGGACCCCGCCAGCCGTCTGGGCACGCCGGGGATGGTGTCGGCCCTGCGCGACCAGACCGCGACGATGGTCAACGCACTTGGGTCGGGCGTGCTGGAAACGCGGGCATTCCTTGCCTTCCTTCCCCGCATCGCGCGGGCGCTGCTGGGCCAAGACCTGATCCTGCCGAATGTCGCCACATGGTGGTGCGGGCAGCCCGCTGAACGCGATCATGTCGCGGCCAATGCCGACCGGATGTTCATCTCTCCCGCCCTGTCGACCCGCCCGCCCTATGAGGATTGGCAGGATCACCGCCCCATCGGCCCCCTGCCCGATTGGCTGGCGCAGCATGGCGCGGAATATGTGGGCCAAGAACGGGTGACCCTGTCCACCACCCCCGCCTTTGTCGATGGCCGCCTGCGCCCGCGTCCCATGAGCCTGCGGGTGTTTCTTCTGCGCACCTCGCAAGGGTGGGAGGTGATGCCCGGCGGCTTTGCCCGGATCGGGCGCGCCGGTGATGCCGCCGCGATTGCCATGCAAAAGGGCGGTGCTGCGGCGGATGTCTGGATCGTCAGCCCGCGCCCCGTGGAGTCAGCGACACTGCTGCCTGCCGGCGGCGATGTCGCGCGGCGCGGCCTATCGGTCCTGCCCGCACGCGCGGCGGACAACCTGTTCTGGCTGGGCCGCTATGTCGAACGCACCGAAGGCATCCTGCGCCTGCTGCGCGCCCGCAATGCAAGACTTGCCGAAGGCGGCAGAGCGGCCAGTCCGCTTTTCTCCGGAATGGACCCACTGCTGACCGTGCTGGGTGTCGATCCCAACGAAGGCATCCCGCAGGGACTGATCCAGACGCTGGGGGCCGCGATCTACAGCGCAGGCGCGGTGCGCGACCGTTTCTCACCGGATGGTTGGTCTGCACTGGCAGACCTTGATAAGACCATGCGCCGCATGTCGCAGCGGGTGACCGTGGGCGACGATGCCGCCCGCGCGATTGGCAAGCTGTTGCGCAAACTGACCGGTTTTTCGGGTCTGGTGCATGAGAATATGTATCGCTTTCTGGGTTGGCGCTTCCTGAAACTGGGCCAGCACCATGAACGCGCGATGGGGATGACGGCGATTCTTGCCACGCTGGCCGATCCTGATGCGCCCGAAGGTGCGCTTGATCTGGCGATCGAGGTGGGCGACAGCGTGATGACCCACCGCCGCCGCTTTGCTCTTGTGACCGCGCGCGAGACGGTGGTGGAGCTTTTGGCGCTGGATGAGATGAACCCCCGCGCCATCCGCTTTCAACTGGATGGCATCCGCGACCAGCTTTCGCATCTGCCCGGTGCCAGCGGGCGCGGCGCGACAGTGGCCCTGTCGCGGGCGGTGGCAGAGTTGCAGGGACGGCTGGACAGGGCCACGCCGGACAGGCTGGACACTAAGGCACTTTGGTCCCTGAGCGCCGAATTGGCGGCGGTGTCGGATCTGGTGACCGAAGGATACCTGCGCTGATGCTTTACGACATCAAACTGGTGATCCGCTACGATTACGCGACCCCGGCAGGCGGAGGGCGGCATCTTCTGCGGCTGCTTCCTGCGCATCTGTCGGGGCGGCAATCCCTGCGGTCCTCGGTGCTGACGATTTCACCAAAACCCATCGAGCGGCGCAATTTCACAGACTTCTTCGGCAATCAGGTCACGGAACTGTCGCTGCCCGCAGGCCATGACACGGTAGAGTTTGAGGCCCGCGCTGTGGTGGACCGCCCGGCACAACTGCTGCCACAGGACGATGTGGCGTTGGCCGAACTGCCCGCCATTCTGGCTGCTCACCTGTCCATCGCGCCCGACGCACCGCATCATTTCGTGCCACCCTCACCGCGCATCCTGCCCGATGCCGCCATCACCGCCTTTTCGCGCGATGCCATCGCAGGCCATCAAGGACTCGTAAACTTGACCGAGGCTTTGGGCCGCGCCCTGCACGCGACGCTGACTTTTGATCCCAACGCCACGACCGTGGACACCCCCCCGTCCGAGGCTTTCGCCAACAAGACCGGGGTCTGTCAGGACTTCGCGCAGATCATGATCGCCGGATTGCGCGGGATGGGCATTCCGGCGGGCTATGTCTCGGGCTACCTGCGCACCCTGCCACCTCCCGGACAGCCAAGGCTGGAGGGCGCGGACGCCATGCACGCTTGGGTGCGGGTCTGGGCCGGGCCACGCGCAGGATGGATCGACTATGACCCCACCAACGCCTGTTTCGCGGGCGAGGATCACGTCACCGTCGCCCATGGACGCGACTATGGCGACGTGGCCCCGGTGGCGGGCGTGTTGCGCATCGCGGGGGGCCAAACCTCCAGCCAAGCCGTGGATATGGTGGCGATCTAAGGGCCAACGGGCATCAGCGCCGCCAAAGTCCGCCCGGTCAAATCCCGGCGGATCGGCTTTGCCAGATGGGCATCAAAACCCGCCGCCAGATATTCCTGCACGTGATGCGGCATGGCATGGGCTGTCACCGCCACGGCGGGGGGACGGCGCAGGCCTGCCTTGCGGGCGATATCGTCAATCTCTGCCAGCGCCGCGATTCCATCCAGTTCCGGCATCGAGATGTCCAGACAGATCAGGTCAAACGCCCCCGGCCGGAACAGATCAACCGCCTGCCGCCCGTTTTCCGCCATCGTCACCGACAGACCAAAGCGCGTCAGATAGGCATGCAGGATTTGCAGATTGACCGGGTTGTCATCCGCAATCAGCGCGTGCTTGCCGGTCAGACGCGCCACGGGGCACGGCTCGGGCGGGGGCGGCTCTGTCGTGCCGGGGGCGTGGATCAAGGGCAGCGGCAGGGTCACGCTGATCTTGGTGCCCTGCCCCTTGACGGTCTCGACCACCACCTGACCGCCCATCAAGGCGACCAGCTTGCGCACGATGGACAGGCCCAGACCCGTGCCACCAAAGCGCCGGTTGGTGCCCCGGTCAGCCTGTTCAAAATCGTCGAAGATGCGCGCCACCTCATCGGGGGTCATGCCGATGCCCGTGTCCTGCACGGTCAGGACCACAGGCCCATCCGCCCGCAGCGTCACCGACACCTGCCCCGAGGCGGTGAACTTCACCGCGTTGGACAGCAGGTTGTGCAGGATTTGCGACACACGATGCCCATCGCCCCGGCGCGGCTGCTCTGCCGCTTTGTCCAGATCGACCGACAGTTTCAGCCCTTTCTCCTGCGCCCGCAGATCATAAAGCGCCTCGACCCGCCGCAGCACATCGGCGGGGACAAAGGGCGCGTCCTCCAACTCCATCCGGCCAGCGTCGATCTTGGACATGTCGAGCAGGTCGTTCAACACTGCCAGCAGCGTTTCCCCGCTGTCGCGGATGTTGTCGGCAAGGGCCAGCTTTTCGGGATCGTTCAAATCGGCCGCCAAAAGATCAGCCATCCCAAGGATACCGTTCAGCGGGGTGCGGATCTCATGGCTCATGTTGGCAAGGAATTGCGCCTTGGCGCGGTTCGCGGCTTCGGCCCTTTCCCGGGCCTCGTAAAGTTCGGTCACATCGACGCGCAGCCCGACTGTGCCGCCTTCGGGCGTGCGGCGTTCAAAGATGCGCAGCACGCGGCCATTGCTCAGCCGCTGTTCCATCACGCCGCTGGGGTTCTGATGGCGGTGCAACCGTTCAGAAAGCCATGCCTCTTCGCGCCCGATGGCGTCGCGGTATTGGCCGCGCGCCAGACCATGGCGCAGGATGGCTTCGAACGATGTGCCGGGGATCATCGCCGCCGCGCTGTCTGTATAGATTTCGCGGTAGCGCCGATTGGCGATCACCAGACGGTCATTCTGGTCATAAAGCACAAATCCATCCGGCAAGCTTTCGACGGCGGTGACAAGCTGTTCGCGCGCGTCGATGGCCGCCTGACGCGCGTCTTGCAGATGCACCTCACGGGCGCGACGGTCCGAGATGTCCTGAAACGTCCCATAAGCGCGCACCAGCCGACCGCCGCGGAATTTCGCGGCCCCCGTCGCGCGCACCCAGATCGACCGACCTTTCGCAGTGGTGAAGGGCAGTTCCAGATCATAGGCGGTGCCATGCAGGCGCAACTGACTGAATGCTGCCTCGATCACAGCGCGGCCTTGGGGATCGAAATAGGACAGCGCGGTGGAAAGATCGGGTTGCGTATCGGGCGAGACATCGTGAATCCGGAATGTCAGGGGCGACCAGTAGATCCAACCGGCATCGATCGACGCTTCCCAACTGCCGACGCCCGAGACCGACTCCAGTTCTTCCAACCGTTCGATGGCATTGTGACCGGGGGCAAGGATGCGGCCGATGGCGACGCTGCCGCCGATGACCGCGTTGTGCCGGGCCGACCAGTCCAGATCATGCCAGCCCCCGGCCCCATCCCGCCAGCGACAGGTCAATTGATCCACCCGGTCACCGGCGGCAAGGATGTCCAAAGCGGCAGCGGCAGCGGCGTGGTCGGCAGGATGAAGATGGTCGATCCATCTGCTTCCGATCAGCGTTTCAGGGTCCAGCCCCAACAGTTCCGACCACAGGCTGTTGGCCCGTCGGATCACGCCGGTCTCGTCCAAAAGGATGGCCGGGTCGGCCACCGAGTCGAGAATCGAGTTAACAATGCCCATGTTTGCCTGCCCGACTGACATTCATTCAGAAGGGTAACGCGCAACACCGGGATCGGGGCCACAACCTTACGGCTCTAACCTATACTTTAGGATGGAATTAAGACCTTTCGATACACATCCCATGCGCTTTCTCGCCTATTCACCGCGCAGTCGCGCTCAGTGCTTTCGGAAAAGCGCAATCGTTGCCGCCTGATCGCGCGACAAGCCCAATTCCTGACCGATTTCTTCAGCGTCACTTCCGGTCTGCGCCAAGGCAATGGCCTGTTCGATCATCCGTTCCCCCGCCAGCCATTCCACATCCGACTTCAGACCGGACAGGTCTTCGCGCACATGGCTGAAAGCGTCGGTCAGGCGGCGTTCGTGGTCATGCAGCAACGCCGCGACCCGTTGGCTGATCGCATCGACCGGATCGGCTGCGGCTTCGACCGCATCTTCCGTCACCACGGGCAGCGGGGCAAGGGCCACCACCGCAGAAGCAGCAGCAGCGCGGCGGGCGCGCCAGCCAAAAACGATCAGCGCCAGTCCCACCGCGAACACGGCAAGGATGATGACGGCAGCGGAAAGGGTCATTCGGAAACTCCGGGTCTGCTAGGTCAGGGGCAAGAGCCGATCAGTTCACCAGTTCCAGATAGTCCTGAAACAGGCTTTCCGTGATCTTCTCAAGGTCGATGGGATACTTCCCTTCGGCAATCGCATCCTTGATCCGCTTGACGATCTCCAGGTCCATGGGGGGCCCGGCGTCCTTGAGTTCGGCGGGCAAGGTCTGCGACGCCGCACTCAGCGAAACACTATCGCCCGTGGCGGGTGCCGCCGCCACGGTGCTTTTTGCCTCGGTCGTTCCGGCTGCCTTCGCCGGAATACCGATATCTTCGCCCGGGCGAGCGATGCGCGGGCGTGCCGGGGATGTGGAAATCGGTTCTACCATGAGACCCTCCTGTGCCTTTGGTTACGGCACCATTTCACCGCATGTTAGTCTGTGCCGTCACAGTATTCGGACCAGTGACGACCGCCTTGACCTCGCGCCCAGACGAAAGGTTGACCACCAGCACAACATCCCCCTCGCCGCCCGCCTCGCGCGCTTCGGCCGGGGCAGATACGGACAGGCCCCCCGCCTGTGCCACCAGCACCAGCGGCGCGCCGGGTGTCACCATCCAGCGCGGTTCCAGATGCCGGGCAAGGATCGCCCGCCCCGTGCCAAGGCTTTGGCGCAGATGCCGCCCCACCACATCGGCAGGGTCAGTGAACACCTGATCCGGGCTGAGCCCGGCGATGGGGGCAAGTTCCAGATCATCGGCCCCCACAGGCGCACCCTTGGCCAGACTGCGCCGCAGGGTCAGCGCCTTGGGTTCTTCGACCGGTTCATCCGGGGTCAGGGTGATGCGCGGCACGGGTCCAAGCCCGGTCCTGAGCACGCGCTGCCACCGCGGCGCGGCACAGGTGATTTCCACATTGCCCCAAGCCCCCCCCTGCCCCGTTACCGCAGGCGCAGCATCGCAAGGGGGATAGGGGCGGATCGGATCTGTAACGCTGGCCTTTTCCCCCGCCGCCGACAGCGCGGCGCGGACCAGACGCCCGACCTCGGCCCCCGGCACACCATCGGGATAGCCCGCCAGCGCCGCCGTGGCTGAAAGCATCAGGATCACCGCCGCCACGCGCATGGCTTACATCCCCGTCTCAAGGAATCGCACCGCCCGCCCGTCAAAGGCGGCAACCGGGCGGTTGGGGTCCAGCGGCCGCAACTCGACCGCAGTGCGCGACAGCGACACCACCTCAAGCAGTTCGGTCGTGTTGCTGCGGTCCACGGTAAAGGCGATGGACCCGCGCGACAGCCCCTGACGCGATCCGAACGGCGCGGTGATCTTGCCGCCGCCCGCCGCGAGCGTTGCCACAACCGGCTTGCAGGTTTCCCCGTCCAGCATGGCGGCGAATTCGCGATCCAGACCCTTGGTCAGCTTGGCCACCATCGCCGCGCGTTTCGGGGCCACCAGTGCCCCTGCCCGACCCAGCGGGTTCGGCCCCGGCAGGGTCACGCGGCGTTCGATGCGGCGCTGCATCACCTCGCCCTGACCGCCGACAAAGTTCAGGTCCAGCGTCAGGACCAGTTGCTTGGCCACCCCGCCGCCGTCCACATCCAACCGGACCGAGGGGACAAAGGCATGATCCCCCGCCGCCAGCCGCACCGATCCGCGCGTGAGGGTGGCGTAATCCACCGCCTCGCGCCCCGGGGTCATGCCGGGAAGGGCGCGCTGCGTGGTGCGGACATGCTCCACCGCCGGATGACGGCCCAAGGCATCGAGCAGCGCGGCCACGATCTCGGTCGCCATCGGTTCAGCCCATGCGGGCGCATAGGGCGAAACGCGGATATCGGGCGCATAGGCCGTAACCACCAGATTGCGGCGGCTTCCGCATTGCCCGCCTGCATCGACGCCCACCTTGGCCCGGATCGTCACGGCCACCTGATCGCCGCTCTGGCGGATGCCCAGCACCTCATGGCTCAGGACGCGGCCCACCGGGCGCACGATCAACAGGTCAGACGTCACCACCGACTTGTCCACCGTCGTATGGCCCCGCACCTCTGCCCCGCCCGCCAAGGCGGCCGCCAGCAGTGCATCGGCCAAAGCACGGCGACGGGCAGAGTCCGGATCATTCCCGGTCAGGAAGCCATATCCCGTCACCTCGACCCACAGCCCTTCGGCGGCGTGCAGGGGGGTTGAGATCAGCAGCATCAGGCCAAGGATCAGCGCGCGCATGGATCAGACCCGCCCCTTCAGCGCGCGGACGATATAGGCCACCGTGTCGCGGTCCAGCATCATCTCGACCTCATAACTGTCGGTGCCCTTGGGCGTGACACGCACGGTGCGCGCGCCCCGGATCGTTCCTTCGACCAGCGCGGACAGGCTGTCATCCAGCACCACCGCATCGCGGATGCTGGTGCTGGATGACAGGCGGATACCATGGACCTGTTCGGCCAGATCGCGCAGCGCATCCATCCGTGCCGCGCGGATCGCCATCAGGCGCTTTTCGTTCATCGTGTCGCCGGGTTGTCCGGCAATCTGGGCAAAGCCCAAGCCTTTCAGCGCAGGCACCGCATCCGCTGCAGCGACCGGCGGCACAGGCGGCGGCACGGGCGGGGGCGGAGGGGCAGCCGCCACATCCGCGGCGTCGAGATCATCTTTCACCGTGGCAAGCTGCGTCGTCAGCCCGGTCGCATCCATCGGCAAGGCGTCAATCGCGGTTTCAGGCGTCGAGGCACAGGCCGCAAGGGCCAGCGTCAAAAGCAGGATCGGGGCGGGGCGGGGCATCGGGCCTCCTGACAGGTTGGGCACTTTGGGTCGGCGTTACGGCGGGTCGGCGTTACGGCGGGTCGGCGTTGCGGCGGGGTCTGCAAAGCCCGTGCCAAGCCGCACCGTCCCACCGGCGAAATGCGCCGCTGTCGGCTTTCCGACTGGCACGGCGCTTGCACGCATTCCGTGCAGCGGCCCGACCCGGTGCCGCGACAAGGACAGATGCCATGCGCCAGACCGAAACCACACGCGGCCAGACGCCCCCCCAGTGCCGGAGCGCCGCATGACCGCCGCCCCCAGACCGCAGGGTTTGGTCCAGACGCTGGGCGGTCTTGTGCTGCCTTTGGGCATCCTGATCATCATCGCGATGATGGTGCTGCCGCTGCCCGTGGTCCTGCTGGACCTGTTCTTTGTTTTCAACATCCTGCTGTCGCTGGTGATCCTGATGGTCGCCCTGTACAGCTACCGCCCGCTTGATTTTTCCAGCTTTCCCAACCTGTTGCTGATCGCCACCATTTTCCGGCTGGCGCTGAACGTGGCGTCCACCCGCATCGTGCTGACCCATGGCCATGACGGGCATGAGGCGGCGGGAAAGGTCATCCAGTCCTTTGGCGAATTCGTTATCGCCGGGAATTTCATCGTGGGCCTTCTGGTCTTTGCGATCCTTGTGATCATCAACCTCGTCGTGATCACCAAAGGCTCTGGCCGCGTGTCCGAAGTGTCGGCCCGCTTCACGCTGGACGCCATGCCCGGCAAGCAGATGGCCATCGACGCCGACCTGAACGCCGGACTTCTGACACCGGATCAAGCCCGCACCCGCCGGGCCGAGGTCGCGGCAGAGGCGGATTTCTACGGCTCCATGGACGGTGCCGGAAAATTCGTCAAAGGCGATGCGATGGCGGGCATCCTGATCCTGGCCATCAACATCGTCGGTGGCATCCTGATCGGCACGCTGCAACATGGCCTCAGCCTTGGGCAGGCGGCAGAGACCTATGTGCTGCTCTCCATCGGCGATGGTCTGGTCGCGCAGATTCCGGCGCTGCTGTTGTCGATCGCCACCGCGATCATCGTCACCCGCGTGTCGTCCAGCCATGACATGGGCGGGCTGATCAAAAGCCAGATTCACCTGCGCCAAGCGTGGCTCCCGGTGGCGGGGGTGATGGCGCTGATCGGCATCGTGCCCGGTATGCCCAATGCGATGTTCCTCTTGGGCGCGGCCTTCTGCGGCGTCATCGCGTGGTTCGGCCGCACCGACCTGAACCCCGAAGCCCAAGCCGTCGATGGCGAGGTTCAGGGCCCCGACGCCCTGCCCGGACCGGGGGGCGAAAAATCCCCGTCCGAAGGCATCACGCCCGACGATGTGACCGACCACGCGCCGGTATCGCTGCAAATCGGCTACGGCCTGATCCCGCTGGCAGGCGAAGGCGGCGGTGCCTTGGTCGCCCGCATCACCGCCATCCGGCGCGAGGTGTCAAAGGCCATGGGCTTTGTCGTCCCCGGTGTGCGCATCCGCGACGACCTGACCCTGTCGCCCAATCAATACCGCATCCGCATCGGCCAAGTGATCCGGGGCGAGGATGTCGTCTACCCCGACCGCAAACTGGCTATCCCCGGCGGCACCTCGACCCGCAAGCTGAAAGGGATCGAGGTGAAAGACCCGTCCTTCGGTCTCGATGCCGTCTGGATTCTGCCGCATCAGTTGGCCGAGGCCGAGGCGGATGACCACGTGGTGGTCGAACCGGAATCCGTCATCGCCACGCATTTGTCGCAGCTTCTGGTCAAGCATGCGCCCGACCTGATCGGCCCGGACGATGTGCAAACCCTGCTGGACAGCCTGTCGCGCGCCGCACCCACGCTGGTGTCTGCGGTCGTGCCAAAGCTGATCCCGCTGCACACTGTCACTGCCGTTCTGCGCGGATTGTTGGCCGAACGCATCCCGATTGGCGATCTGCGCCGCATTCTGGAAGGGCTGGCTGACCTGTCCGCCCGCAATCTGACCGCCGCCGAGATGGCCGAGGCGCTGCGCCCGATGCTGGTGCCGCTGCTCTTGCAACAGATGACACCGATCAACGTCGCGTTGCCTTTGGTCACGCTGGACCCCGAGTTGGAACAACTTCTGATCCGCGCCCGCCGCCAAGGCGAAGAGGGGCTGATGCTGGACACCGGCCTTGCGGGCACCGTCGTCAAATCTCTGGGCGACGCGCTGGAGGATGCCATCGGTCAGGGCAAACAGCCCGTGGTGATCGTGGCCAGCCAGTTGCGCCGCGCCTTCGCGCAATTCCTGCGCCCGCATCTGCCGGATGCCATCGTGCTGGGCATCAACGAACTTCCGCAATCCCGCCGGGTCGAGGTTGTCGCCTCGATCGGGGGCCAAAGCCAACTGCCATTCCGCAGGGAGACTTGATAGATGACCGTTCTCATCGTGCGCGCCCCGGATACCCAAAAGGCCATGGACGAGGTGATGCGCCGCCTTGGCGCGGATGCCTATATCCTGTCCACCGCGCAATCCGGCGGCATGATCGAAATGCGCGCCGCGCGGGAACTGCCCATGGCGCGGACAGTGGCCGCCGCCGCGCCGACGCGCGCTGTGGGGACGCGCGCAACCGCCCTGCCGCTGACCGAACCGCGCCCGACCTATGCCGTCGATCCCGATGATCTGGCCGACCGCTTGCTGGGCGGCCCGGACCTTTTGCGCCGCATGCCCGCGCGCATCTTGCTGGTGGGTCCGCCGGGGGCAGGGAAGTCCATGCTGGCGGCACGTCTGGCCGCCCATATCCGGCGCGAGACACCCAACGCCCGCCCGCGCCTGATCGTGCCGCTGTCCGGCCCCCGCCTGACCGAAGACCGCCTGCGCGGCTGGGCACGGCTGATGGGGCTGGTCCCGGAACAACCGCTCGTGGCCGAGGTGTTGGCCTTGCCCGCCCCTGATCCGACCAAGCCCGAAATCATCGACCTGTCCGAAGTGCCAGACCACGCCCCCGACATTGCCGCCACCCTGCTGGCGCGCGGGACAGAGGTTTTGCTGGTCCTGCCCGCCGGATTGCACCCCGCCCGGATGGCGCGGGAATGCGGGCTGTGGCAGCCCTTCAGCGCCCGGCTGTGCTTGACCCGGCTGGACCTGTGGGAACCTGAACCCGATGAGATGCTGGCACTGGCCGGGACCGATGGCCTGCCCTTGGCCTTGCTGGCGGATGGGCCGGGGCTGCTGGATTGCCTGCGCGTGCCGCAACTGGCCGACCTGCACCACTGGGCCGAAGGCTGGAATGCCGACACCCCGGCACAGCCCGCGCCCAAGACCCCGCCGTCTGCCGTGGCGCAAGACCCGGAACCCGCGCCCGCCGCGCCCGCCAGCCGGGGCCGCATCGGCCCGCTGAAAGGCGCGCTGTCGCGCCATTTTGCCCCCCGGACCGACGACAGCGCCGCATCCGATCTGCGCCGCGAACCGCCGCCCGTGGCACCCTTTGCGCCCAAGCCCGCCACCAATCCCACCGCCATTCCCGCCCCGATCCGCGCGGCTGGCACGGCAGATGCATTACCCCCGGTATCGCTTGCCGCCGCGGCCACCGCTGCACGCCCGGCGTTCAAACTCTTCAACCGCGCCCCACTGGGAGGAACGGCCTGATGCTGGCCCGTCGTTACCCCGAACAGACCCCCTCGCCCGACCGGCTGGTCCAGACCCATATGGACCTTGTGCGCAAAATCGCATGGCACCTGCACGGGCGCGTTGGCCGGATGGCCGAAATCGACGACATGCTGCAAGTGGGCTACATGGGCCTTGTCGATGCCGCCCAGCGTTATACGCCGCGCCAAGGGGCGACCTTCGCCGCCTATGCCGCCATCCGCATCCGGGGGTCGATCATCGACTTCCTGCGCGCCTCAAGCTCGCTCTGCCGCGCGACCATCGCGATGCAACAAAAGATGCGCGCCGCCACGCTGAAGCTGGAACAACAGTTGATGCGCGCCCCCGAAAAGGGCGAATTGGCCGCCGAAATGGGCCTGACCGTGGGCGAGCTGGAGGATTGGCAAACCCAGTTCGGCGCCAGCCAGATCAAATCGCTGGATGAGGTTTATACCGATCATTCCATGCTGTTTTCAGACGGGGCGCGCACCGTCGAAGACAAGATGCAGAATGACGAAATGCGCCGCCTGTTGCGCCGCGCCTTGGAACGCCTGCCGCAGCGCGAGGCCTTGGTGCTGCAACTTTACTTCGTCGAAGAACTGAACGTCTACGAGATCGCCGATATCCTTGGCGTAACCACGGGCCGGGTCAGCCAGATCAAGAAAGCCGCCGTCGGTCGCCTGCGCGAGTCGATCACGGAAATGGAAGGCGAATAGCAAAGGGCGCGCCCGCAAGCGCGCCCCTGTCTGGGTCCAAAGCGGATCAAGCCGTCCGGATCAAGCCGCTTGCAGGATCGGGCTGATCTGTGCCCCCTGCGCCAGCCGCCGCGCCCAGCCCTGCACATCGGCACCGATGCGTTCATCCAGTTCCGGGATCGCCGCAATCAACGCCTGTGCCGCAAGGTCGCGCGGGTCGTGGCTTTCGGCCACGGGGCTGGTGTCAAACTCCACCCAGCCCGCACCGTCCCTCCAGACCTCTGCCGCCTCTTGCGTGCCGCGCACGCGCCAGAGCAAGCCATAGAGGTCATATTCCCGCTCTCCCTCAGGCATGGCCACTTCGCGGTGGCGGATCATGTGCATGCGGATGTAATCGCGCATGGCGTTGCGGGTGCGGGCGATGATCTCGGCTGCGATTTCGGGCCAGCCCTGTTCAAAGCTGTGCATCAACGGCAGCCAGTCCTGTTCCGTCCCGGTGGGGCGGAATGCCATGCGGTCGGTCGTGTCGCAGCGCCCGATATCATGCACTGCTTCGCCGATGCGCAGTCGGGCAAAGGCCTCAAAATTTGAACAAACCGCCATCGCCTCGACGGGCGGGGGGATCATCTGTTCCAGCCCGGCATGGATCGCCACCCGGACCGAGGCCGAAAATGCCCGCGCCAGAAGCCGCAGCGTTGACGGCGCATATTGCGGCAGATCGCGCGCATGGTCGTCGAACACGGCGGCAAAACCCACCACCTCACCATCCGGACCGGTGATCGGAAAATCGGCCCAGAAGCCCATTTTCGGCAGGTGCGCCGAGGGCGGGGCGGATGAGGGCATGTGGCCATCGGGCAGGTTCGGGCCGACATCAAGGATGCCGGGACGGTGCGGGAACAGCCGCATCACCGGACGGCCAAAGCCATCATCGTTCAGCCGGATGCAGCACGACCCACCGCCCGCGATACGGCGGGCCAGTTCGGCAACCGCCTCCATATCCAGCGGATCGGTGGCTTGCAGGCTCCAGATTGCCTGACGGGTCATTCTTGTCCCTCCATTTTGGGTCAAATCCTGCTACGGCTATTAAACGGGCAGGTTTAGCCGGGCCTGTGGCGCGGGTGGGCGGCTTTTCTTGCGGTGGCAAACGCGGTATACAACGGTATGCGACAGACCCTGACCCAGATATACGACGCCCGCGTTGCCGCCGGAACCCTGCGCGCAGACCCTGCACAGCGTGAAATATTGCCGGTTTTGAATGACTTGCGCGATTGGCTGGAAGCAAACGCCGACCGCCGCGTCGGCCTGTTCGCGGGTCTCTTTGCCAAGCCTGTCACCCCCCCCAAGGGGCTGTATCTCTGGGGCGGTGTGGGACGGGGCAAGTCCATGCTGATGGACCTGTTTACCGAAAGCCTTGCCATAAAGGCAAAGCGGCGGGTGCATTTCCATGCCTTCATGCAGGACATCCACAAAGGGATGCATGAGGCGCGGAAAAAGGGGGTGGATGATCCCATCGCGCCCGTTGCCGAAGCGCTGGCGCGCGACGTGCGACTTTTGGCCTTTGATGAGATGCAGATCACCGACATCACCGATGCCATGGTGGTGGGGCGGTTGTTTGAAAAGCTGTTCGCCGCCGGGGTGGTGGTGGTCACAACCTCGAACCGTGTGCCCGAAGACCTGTACAAGAACGGCCTGAACCGCGAGGTGTTCTTGCCCTTCATCGGCATGATACGGGATCGGATGCAGGTGGTGGAACTGGTCGGGCCGAACGACTATCGCCAGCACCGCCTGAACGGCGCGCAGGTGTATTTCCACCCCGCAGGCACCGCACGCGGGCATATCCAGCAGGTCTGGGACGATCTGACCGGGGGCGATCCGGGCGCGGTGCTGCGCCTGCCGGTGAATGGGCGCACGGTCGAATTGCCGCGCTTTGCCAATGGCGTAGGCCGCGCGAGTTTCTGGGAGCTTTGCGCCCGCCCCCTTGGCCCCGGTGATTATCTGGCCATCGCAGGGGCCGTGCGGGTGCTGATCCTTGAGGATATCCCGCAACTGTCATCATCGAATTACAACGAGGCGAAGCGCTTCGTCACCCTCATCGACGCTTTGTATGAGGCCAAGGTGCGGCTGGTCTGCTCTGCCGCCGATATACCTGAGCGGCTGTATTCCGAAGGGTCAGGCTCGTTCGAGTTTGAACGCACGGCGAGCCGGTTGCGAGAGATGCAAGGGGCGGAGTGGGGGCGGGGGTGAGGCCCAGACCCCTTAATGGCGGGCGCAAGTCGGATTGCGAGGCTCCGGGGGAGCGTCGCAATCCGCCGCCACAGGGCTGCGTCTGACCGCCGGGTGGGTGCGCTTTGCGCGCCCGCCCGAGGGGGCGGTCGGGCGCGGCCCGGGTGCTTTGGGCACCCGGGCAATCCCAATCGTTGCACACTCGGCCTCTACTTTCGCTTCCGAACCACCTTGCGCGCCACGCCTGCATCCCGCGCCGCCCGCTGCGACGGTTTCCTTGGCGCAAAGCGGCCAGGCTTTTTCTTGCCTGCGCGGCCATTGGGCAGACTGCCGCCCTCCAGCTCCAGCAGTTCCAGCACCAGACCGCCGGTTACAGGCACCGCTTCTGCCAGCCGCACCGTCACGCGCTGACCGATGCCGATCATCACGCCGGTGTCGGCCCCCATCAGGGTCTGGCTGTCCGCGTCAAAGTGAAAGAACTCACGCCCCACATCGCGGATCGGGATCAACCCGTCGGCCCCGGTTTCATCCAGCTTCACGAACAGCCCAAAGCGTTGCACCCCGGAAATCCGGCCAGTAAAGGTCATCCCCACCCGGTCCGCCAGATAGGCCGCCAAATAGCGGTCCACCGTATCGCGTTCCGCCGCCATGCTGCGGCGTTCGGCGTCAGAGATCAGCTTTGCCGTCTCATCCAGATTTTCCACATCCCAAGCCGACAACCCGTCATCGCCCCAGCGATGCCCCGCCACCAAGGCACGATGCACGATCAGGTCGGAATAGCGCCGGATCGGGCTGGTGAAATGCGCGTAAGACCGCAGCGCCAAGCCGAAATGCCCAAAGTTCTGCGCGTGGTAATAGGCCTGCGTCATCGACCGCAGGGTCGAGATATTGATCAACTCGCTTTGATCCGACCCCCGCGCCTGCGTCAGCAGCCGGTTCAGATGCGCGGTTTTCAGCACCTGCCCCTTGCCAAGGATGAACCCTGACGCCTCGGCCACCTCACGCAACGCATCCAACTTTGCCGGTGTGGGTTCTTCGTGGACACGGTAGAGGAGGGGACGTTTCAATCGCTCCAATTCCTCGGCCGCCGCGACGTTGGCGAGGATCATGAATTCCTCGATCAGCTTATGCGCGTCAAAGCGGTCGCGGAACGCGACAGAGGTAACCTTGCCTTCATCAGACAGCATGACCTTGCGTTCGGGCAGTTCAAGGTCCAGCGGCTGGCGTTCCGCCCGCGCGATGCAGGCTGCGGCATAGGCAGCGTAAAGCGGGCGGATCACGCGGTCCAGCAGGGGGGCGCAACGGTCGTTGGCGTTGCCGTCCTGCGCCTCTTGCACCTCACCGTAATGCAGGCTGGCGGCAGAGCGCATCAGACCGCGCACAAAGCGATGCCCGATCTTGTGGCCCTGCGCGTCCAGCCGCATCCGCACCGCGATACAGGGCCGGTCCACGCCTTCGTGCAGCGAACATAGGTCGCCCGAAAGCGTGTCGGGCAGCATCGGCACCACACGGTCGGGGAAATAGGTGGAATTCCCGCGCTTGCGCGCCTCACGGTCCAAGGCCGAACCGGGGCGGACGTAATGGGCGACATCGGCGATGGCGACCCAGACGATATGCCCACCGGGATTGGCCGGATCACTATCGGCCTCGGCAAACACCGCGTCGTCATGGTCGCGGGCATCGCTGGGGTCGATGGTCACAAGTGGCAGGTCGCGCAGGTCATCGCGCCCCGCCAGACCAACGGATTGCGCGGCGTCCGCCTCGGCCATCACCTGATCGGGGAAACGGTCGGGGATGCCGTGCTGGTGGATGGCAATCAGGCTGACCGCCTTTGGCCCGGCCGGATCACCCAAGCGCGCGATGATGCGGGCGGATGGCAGACCCATCCGCTTGGGTCCGGCCTGTTCGGCCTCAACCAACTCGCCATCCCGCGCGTTCAGGTCATCGTCGCGACCGACGCGCCAGTCCTTGTCCGCGCCCTTGTCGATGGGCACGATCCGCCCGCCGTCAGACCCCTTGCGATAGATGCCCAGCACCTTGATCGCGTTTGATCCCAGCTTGCGGATCAGCCGCGCCTCATATTCGCGGTCCTCAAGGTTCACCTCTGACAGCCGCGCCAGCAGCTTGTCGCCCGGACCCATCGCCGGATCTCCCTTTTTCGGGATGAACAGGATGCGCGGCGGCGTGCCTTCGCCCTGCCATTCCATCGCGTGCAGGAACAGATCGCCCGCGTCATCCGGCCCGATCACCGTCAGCAAGGACACCGGCGGCAATTTGCCCGGATCGCGATAGGCACGCTTTTTCTTTTCCAGCGCGCCGTCGTCCTCCAACTCGGCCAGAATGCGCTTCAACTCGATCCGCGCGGCCCCCTTGATAGAGAACGCCTTGGCGATGTCGCGCTTGGCCGCCTGGCCGGGATTGTCGGTGATCCACTGAAGGATCTGCTCTTTTGTGGGAAGCTGCTGCATCCTTGGCCCCTAGCACAGACGGGCGCGAAGGTCACGCCGGGAAACACACGTCCGGACGGACATGGAAGGCACAGCCGGGGTGCCGCGACGGCAAACTGCCGCGACGTGTGTTGACGCAACTCGGGCGATCTGCGATTGCGCGGCACGCTTTGGAGACGATCATGCACCCGCAGAAACCGATGCAAAAGGCTGAGCTTGACCTGTTGGGGGTCATCGTCCGCCTGCACGCCACCCGCGGACCGATCAACCGCGACATGCTGTCGGTCGAAGCCCGTGGTCAGGGGCTGGAATTTGGTCGCGCGCTCAGCGTGTTGCGCGGCGCGGGACTGGTGGAAGAGGTGGTGAAGAAGCCCTTCTTCCTGTCGCGTCTCTTGGGTGCCAAACCCATCGCACAGATTCGGCCCACGGCATCCGGTCTGGCGCTCTTGGCTCCAATGGCGGATGTACCTGCCGAAACAGCCGCCACGCCCGATGATGCGCCAATCGAAACGCCGATCGAAACGGCGCTTGAAATCCTACCAGAGACGCCCGCAGACGCCCCGTTGGACGCCCCCGTCGACGCCGCCCCAACGCCAGAGGTTGCGCCGGCCCCACCCCGCGCCCGCAGCCCACGGCCAAAGCCGCTGCCGGTCAATGCCTATACCGACGAATTGGGCGGCATCCCGGATGAGGATGTGGCGCTGGTCCCGGCCTTTCAGGTCGCCCCCGCGATCATCGACGGCCTGCGGGATATGCTGGACGTCATTGCCATGCCGATGACCTTTGCCGGCGAGGCGTTGGTGGCCGACCGCATGGCCAAGGGCATGGCCGCCGGTGACGCGCTGATCCAAGTGGTGCTGTTCGGCTTTGCCCATGCGATCCGGCTGGACTCTGAAACGCATGGCACGCTCGATCTGGCCGGGATGGCGCAATATGGCGATGAGGTTCTGGCAGAGCTTGAAAAACTGCACCACGCCGACGCCATCACCGCAGACCGCTTTGCCGCAGACAGCGCGGCGATCCGTGCGCTGCTGGGTGGCGGTGAACCGAACCGCACCTTGGCCGAAAGCCTGATCCTGTCCGATCCTGTCGCTGGCGCGGCCCCCCCGGCCCTGTTGCCCGAAGACCTGCGCCTGCCCGGCGAAGACATCGGGCAGCCGACCTATTGATGGCGTCCTGCTAAAGCGCCAGCACCATGTCGCGGTGCGGGATGCCGGCATCAAGGTATTCCGGCCCCACCGCCACAAAGCCCAGCCGAGCGTAAAACCCCAGCGCATGGGTCTGTGCGCCCAGCTTGACCGTTTCGATCCCCGGCAGGCTGCGGTAATGATCCACCGCCGCCCGCATCAGCGCCGCCCCCAGCCCCGTGCCCCGCGCCTGTGCCAGCACGCAAACGCGGCCCACCTTGCCGACCGCACCCATCGGCAACAGCCGCGCCGATCCGACCGGCACGCCGTCCAGCGTGGCCAGCAAATGGATGGCCTGACCGTCCAGATCGTCCACCTCATCCGCCTCGCTGACGCCTTGTTCTTCGATGAACACGATACGGCGCAGCGCGCGGCAGGCGGCGATGTCGTCGGTCACTTCAATCAAAAAGCTCATGCGAAATAGTCCTGCAAGATGCGGGTGTAGATGGCCTTGAGTTGGCCAATCTGGACGACCTCAACGCGTTCATCCACCTGATGCATCGTTTTGCCGACCAATCCGAATTCCACCACCGGGCAGTGATCCTTGACAAAGCGCGCATCGGACGTCCCGCCCGAGGTGGAGTATTCCGGTACGCGTCCGGTTTCGGCTTGGACCGCGCGGGCGACCAGCGCCGACAGATCCCCCGGCGGGGTCAGGAAACTTTCACCCGAAACGCTGATCCTGAGCGACAGGGTCACCCCCGTCTCTGCCTCGACCGCCCGCGCATGGCCTTGCAGCCAGTCGGACAGCGACGCGCCCGAATGCAGATCGTTGAAGCGGATGTTGACCGTCGCCGTTCCCTTGGCCGGGATCACGTTATTGGCCGGATTGCCGCAATCAATCGTGGTGATGGCAAGGGTGGAGGCATCGAAATGATCCGTCCCCTGATCCAAGGGCTGCGCTTCCAGCCGGGACAGCAGATTGACCAGCGCGCTCATCGGGTTCTTGGCGCGGTGGGGATAGGCCGAATGGCCCTGCACCCCAGTTGCGGTGATCCAAGCCGTCATCGACCCGCGACGGCCGATCTTCATCATCTCGCCCATCACATTCGGGCAAGTGGGTTCGCCCACAAGGCAATGCGTCATCCGCTCGCCCTGCCCGGCCATCCAGTCCAGCAGGGCAACCGTGCCATCGGTGGCGTCGCCTTCCTCATCCCCGGTGATCGCAAGGATCACCGCACCATCGGGCGGGGTCTGACGGACAAAATCCACCGCAGCGGCGGCAAAGGCCGCAACCCCCGATTTCATGTCGGTCGCCCCGCGCCCATACATCCAGCCGTCCACAACCTCTGCCCCAAAGGGATCACGCGTCCAAGCCGCCACATCCCCCACCGGGACGACATCGGTGTGACCATTGAACCCAAAGGACTTGTTCGCCCCCTTGGCCCCCCACCGCGCAAATAGGTTTGCCGTATTCCCCCGATCCACCCGCGTGCAGGTAAACCCCGCGCCAGCCAATAGCCGCTCCAGCAGCACCAAAGCCCCACCCTCAATAGGTGTGACAGAGGGGCAGCGGATCAGATCAGCGGTCAGCGCAACAGGATCGACGGGGGTATGGGTCATGGCGGTCTCCGGGGTTTCGCCAGCATTACCGCCGCCACGGCCCGCCTGCAATCACCCCACCTGCGGCAGCAAAGCCATGGCGCGCGCGGAATTTTCCACCCACCGTTGCACCAGAGGTGACAAAGGCCCCGGCAAGGCCTATCACTTTTCGAACAACGACCGGCCACAGAAGCCGGCGAAAGATGAGGCAGAGCATGTTTTCCCACACTGGCACCCTTTTGCGGGGTGGCACATGATCCTTGGCATCCCGTCCGCAGCGGGCTGGCTAGCGCTGTCTGATCATCCCGCCCCAAGCGCCGAGCCGTCGCTGCCCCTGCCACAGGCGCAGTTCACCCTAGAAATAGCCCTGCCCGCCGCCCCCGGCCCGGTCTTGCTGGACCTGCGGTCCGAGGATGGCCTGCCGCGCGTGTTTTCGGTCTTTCATGATCCACAGATCGGCCTTGCGGTGATGCAGCGACAGGGCGACCGCTTGGTGCGCCACCTGCTGCGCGGCCCGCTGCCGGATCGGGCAGGCACCGCGCGCATGACCTATGGCTGGGACATGGCGGCGGATCGCTGGACCCTGACGCTGACCCTGCCGCAAGGCGATGTCCTGCGGACCGAGGGGACCAAGCCCATGGCCCCGCGCCTGTCGGACCTGCAAACCTTGTGCAAGCCTGACGCGCGGCGGCATCCGTCAGTCCTGTGGTTCGGCGTGACACGCGATGCGGCCCTGCCAGATGCTGGCCCGTGGATCGGCATGGCAACGCCCGTGCTGACGACCCAAGGTCTGCGCCCCGCAGGCCATCTGCACCCCGGCGACCGGATCGAAACCGCCGACAATGGCCCCGTCACCCTGCTGCACGTGCATCGCACCCTCGCGCCAAGCCGTGGCTCCTGCGCGCCGGTCTTGCTGCGGGCGGGCTATTTCCAGACGCGCGGTGACATCCTCATGTCGGCGGATCAATCCGTGCTCTATTCCGGCCCCGCCACCGAATACCTGTTCGCCGAGGATGAGGTGCTGGTTCCCGCCCGCCATCTGGTCGATGGCCGCGCCGCCCTGTGGGACGACCGTCGCAGCGTGGCGGTTGGGCTTTCGCTGGACCTTGGCACGCCCGAGTTGATCGACTGCGATGGCGTCTTGACCTGCAGCCACGTCGCGCCGGGATTGCAGATGCCGCGCCGCACCCTGGATGCGTTCGAGGCGGTGCCCCTGATGGCGCTGCGGGACTCGCGCATGGCGATCCGGCAGCGCGTCTAGGGGTCAGTCAACCTGAGATCAGTCGAAAAACGGCGTCATCTGCGCCACGATGACGCTGTTTTCATCCAAGGCGCGCTGCATCAGGGCGCGTTCTTCGCCGTCAATCTCATCCCCGGCCTTCATCCGATCCTCAAGCGTGCCATACCCCGACACGTCCAACGGCGCGAGGTCGGCTTGTTTCAGGATGGCAACGGTTTCGCGCACGGCCTCTTCCTCGTCCACGCCGCTGGCATAGCACATCAGGGCAGCACCAGTGGATTTGTCGGGCAGGCCGTCACCCGGCTTGCGGCCCACTTCGACCACCAGCGTGAACACCTTTTGCGGGCGCTTGGGTTTGGCCGGTTTCTGGCGGCCTTCGGCTGCGCCCTCGGCATCAGACTCGTCGCGGTCGGACTCGTCACGGTCGGGGTCTGCGCCTTCGGGCAGGTCACTGTCTGTCATCATCGCAGGCTCCTTCCTTGGCGCGTGAAGGCCCTTCTATCCGCTGGACCGCCGCGCCGCCAGAACCTAACAATCGGGCGGTTCCCGTTG
Source organism: Rhodobacteraceae bacterium PARR1 (assembly GCA_002256185.1). Classification (GTDB taxonomy): domain Bacteria; phylum Pseudomonadota; class Alphaproteobacteria; order Rhodobacterales; family Rhodobacteraceae; genus Paragemmobacter. The sequence continues at coordinate 25,272 of NKIT01000040.1, forward strand.
CGAAAGGTTTCGCCCGTGCCTGTGTCCCTGCGTCGCGTGTTTGCCCTACTCTCCCTGATCCTGCCGCTGTCGGGCTGTCTCGACGTCGATGTGACAATGGATTTCAAGGACAGCGACACCGCAGAAATGACCGTCGCGATGGAGATGAGCCGCGAGTTTTACGACCTGACCGGCGGCGGCAAGGGCCAAGGCATCTGCCCCAAGGCCGAACAGGGATCAAAGGCCGATCTGGTGGTGGGCGAAAAGCAGGTCACTTGCCGCGCCACCCGCACGGTGCAAATCGCCGATATGGTCGCAGGCAAGCAAGGCGCGGGAAAGGGGATCGAGGCGGACAAGATGGCCCTTGTCGAACGCCTTGACGATGACACCCTGCGCGTCACGATGGACCTGACCGGACTGATGGCCGACCGCCCGCCGCAAGACCAAGGCGGGGCCGAAGACATGCTGCGCGCCGCCTTTGCCGGACATGCCCTGACCTTCCGCATCAAGGCCCCCGCGATTGTCGAAACCACGGGTGAATTGTCCGACGACGGCCTGACCGCGACCAAGACCATCCCCATCGCCGCCTTCCTCGACCAGCCGCCAGATTTCGGCCCGCCCTTTGTCACCACGCTGCGCCTGCGCGAAAGCTGCTGGCTGTGGGTAATTTGCGGCTGACGCCGCGGAGGCTAGTCTGCGGCTGACGCCGCGGGGGGTGTTTTGCCGCTGACCGCCGCGGGAGGTGGTTTGCAGTTAATCGCTGGGATCGTCCCAGTTCAGGATCATCTCCAACGCATCCTCGGCTTTGTCCACATAGCGGAACAGGTCCAGATCGCCGGGCGAGATCAAGCCCGCATCGGCCAGCGCCTTCCAGTCGATCACCTTGTCCCAGAATTCCTGCCCGAACAGGATGAACGGCACCCGCTTCATCCGCCCGGTCTGGATCAGGGTCAGACTCTCAAACATCTCATCCAGCGTGCCAAAGCCGCCGGGAAAGATGCAGATCGCCCGCGCGCGCATCAGGAAATGCATCTTGCGGATAGCGAAGTAATGAAAGTTGAAGCACAAATCCGGCGTCACATAGGGGTTCGGGGCCTGTTCATGCGGCAGCACGATGTTCAGCCCGATGGACTGCCCGCCCGCGTCTGACGCGCCGCGATTGCCCGCCTCCATGATCCCCGGCCCGCCGCCGGTGACCACGACCAACTCACGCCCATAGGATTTCAGACTTTCCTGCGTGATCAGATGCGCCAGACGCCGCGCCTCGTCATACCAATGCATCAAGGCGGGGTCCGCCCCTGTGCCATCGGGGCGGATACGCGCCGATCCCATCAGCACGACAGTCGATTTCACCCCCCGTTCATCCAGCACCAACTGCGGCTTCAGCAACTCCAACTGCAACCGCACGGGGCGCAACTCCTCACGCATCATGAAATCGGTATCGGTGAAGGCAAGCCGATAGGCCGGTGCGCGGGTCTGGGCGGTGTCGGGCAAGCGGTCCTGTGCCGCCGCATCCTGCGTGCTGTCACGAAACGGATGGCTGCGCGGTTCGTCCTTGGGGGTCATCGTCTGTCCTTGATTGCAAGGGGATTGCCCAAGCTTTATAGGGCGGCAACCGCAAAGAGAAATCAAAAGGGGAAGGTCATGTCCTACGCCGCGCTTGAAGCCGCCGTCGAATCCGCATGGGAGGCCCGCGACGCGATCACCCCCGCCACCAAGGGCGAGGGCCGCGACGCGATCGAAGCAACGCTCGCCGCGCTGGACAGCGGCACGCTGCGCGTCGCTGAACGTCAGGCCGATGGCGAATGGAAGGTCAACCAGTGGGCCAAAAAGGCCGTGCTTCTGGGCTTTCGCCTGAAGGATATGGAAGTCCACGCCGGCGGCCCGCAAGGCGGCGGCTGGTGGGACAAGGTCGACAGCAAATTCAACGGCTGGGGCCCGGACCAATGGCGCGCGGCAGGGTTCCGCGCCGTGCCCAATTGCGTGGTGCGCCGGTCGGCGTTCATCGCCAAGGGCGTGGTCCTGATGCCATCCTTCGTCAACCTCGGTGCCTATGTCGATGAGGGCACGATGGTCGACACTTGGGCCACGGTCGGCTCCTGCGCGCAGATCGGCAAGAACGTGCACCTGTCGGGCGGCGTCGGCATCGGCGGCGTCTTGGAACCGATGCAGGCGGGGCCGACCATCATCGAGGACAACTGCTTTATCGGCGCGCGGTCAGAAGTCGTCGAAGGCTGCATCGTCCGCGAAGGGTCCGTGCTTGGCATGGGCGTCTTCATCGGCAAATCCACCAAGATCGTCGACCGCGAAACCGGCACCGTGACCTATGGCGAGGTTCCGGCGGGATCGGTGGTCGTGGCAGGGTCCATGCCGTCGAAAAACGGTATCAACCTCTACTGCGCGGTGATCGTGAAGAAGGTGGACGCGCAGACCCGCTCCAAGACCAGCATCAACGAGTTGTTGCGCGACTGCTCCCAGCGGCTGCGGGTCACCCCCGCAGCCAATCCACCGCATAGGTCTCATCCGCCCCCCCGGCGAAATC
>NKIT01000258.1 GCA_002256185.1 Rhodobacteraceae bacterium PARR1
AAAGCAGGCCCGTGGTGACCAGCATCACCGGAATGAACAAGGCCGTCATCACGATGAAGCCCTGATAATCGGTGCCAAGGATGTGGAAGGTCTGATCCTTGAGCTTGAGATAGCCGATGAAGAACAAAAGGATCGGCCCAAACTCCAGCGCCGCCTTCACCACCCCGTTGATCTTGCGTGCTTCGGCCATGCTGTGTCCCCTGTGATCTTGGCGGAGTTGTGGCGCGGAATGCCGCAGGGGGCAAGGTCGGTTCTGGGGCGGAGCGATCACGCCTGCGCCAAGGAGCGGGGGGTTTCACACCCCCCGCGGCCCCCCGTGGGGTATTTTAGCCAAGATGAAGAGAAAGAAGAAAAGCAGTGGCTCAGTCCTGCCCGACAAGCGCGCGGGCGAAGTCGTCGGGGTCGAAAGGCGAGAGGTCGTCGATTTGCTCACCCACGCCGATGGCATGGATCGGCAGGCCGAATTTATCCGCCAGCGAGACGAGGACGCCGCCCTTGGCAGTCCCGTCCAGTTTGGTCATCACAAGGCCGGTGACATCGGCGATCTTGCGGAAAATCTCCACTTGGCTGACCGCGTTCTGGCCCGTGGTGGCGTCCAGCACCAAGAGCGTGTTATGCGGCGCGGTGGGGTCTTTCTTGCGGATGACGCGGACGATCTTGGCCAATTCCTCCATCAGGTCGGCGCGGTTCTGCAAGCGCCCTGCCGTGTCGATCAGCAGAAGGTCCGCCCCGGTCTCCTGCGCCTGCGTCAGCGCGTCAAACGCAAGGCTCGCGGGATCAGAGCCTTCGGGCGCGGTCAGCACCGGCACGCCCGCGCGCTGGCCCCAGACCTGCAACTGTTCCACCGCTGCCGCGCGGAAGGTGTCGCCCGCCGCGATGATCACCGTCTTGCCCGCCGCTTTGAATTGGGACGCCAGCTTGCCGATGGTCGTGGTCTTGCCCGAGCCGTTGACGCCGACCACCAGCACCACCTGCGGGCGCTTGGGATAGATCGGCATCGGTTTGGCGACCGGGGTCATGATGCGGGCGATCTCATCCGCCAAGGCTTGCCGCAGTTCCGGGGTCGATATGCGCTTGCCAAAGCGGCCTTCGGCGATGTTGGCCGTGACGCGGGTGGCGGTTTCCACCCCCATGTCGGATTGGATCAGCAACTCCTCAAGGCTTTCCAGCATCGCATCATCGACCAGACGGCGCGGCGCATCCGTGGCACCCAGCAGGCGACCGATCAGCCCCGGCTTGGTCTCTTCGCGCGGCGCGGTGTCTTCGGTGACCAGCGCCTCCAGCCCCTCGCCGATCTTGTCCGAGGATCGGAACATGCGGTCGCGCAGCTTCTTGAAAAAGGACATGGCCCCGGCTTCCTTGCAGATATCATCCTTGCAGGCATCCCTTCCACCTAGGCATTTTTGCCGCAAAGGGGAAGGGCTGACGGGTTTGGCCGGGCGTGCTAGGGTTTTGGTGTCGGGTTGGAAGGGGTTTGGATGCGGGTGCAGGTGACGTCTTTTGCCGCGATGGCGCTGATCCCGCTGGCGTTATGCCTGTTCGCGGCAGCTTGGGGCGGGGTTTGGGTCTGGCTGGCGGTTCTGTATCTGGGACTGGTCGTGGCGGGGCTGGACCTTGTGATGCCTGCCTTTGAGGCGGACGCACCGGATGGGGC
>NKIT01000041.1:0-18023 GCA_002256185.1 Rhodobacteraceae bacterium PARR1
TGGGCGCGCGCAACCGTTCCAGCGTCTGAACGGCGGTACGGGCCAGATGCGCCAACGTCGCCTCTTGCGCCAGATGCGCCTCGACCAGATAGGCCAGTTCAAACAGGCACGAGGTCGCGTCAGGGCTGTATCCGTCCCGCGCCTGCTGTGAATAACAGGCCAGCAGGGCGACGGGCTGCGCCTCATAATGCACGGCGACGGCGATCAGGCTTTGGTAGGCCGCAAACTTGCCGTTGAAGCAATTCATCCGCGCATGCCCCGGATAAAGGCGCGCCTCGGGGATGTGGATCACCTTGTGATACAGGTCCTGCATGGCAAAACCGCGCACCTCGCGTTCCGGCAAATCACCGAAACGGCCCGCAAAATAAAGGAACCGGTCGCTGAGAAAGGCCAGACCCGCCGCATCCGATCCGGTGACGCAACTCGCCACCCGGCAAATGCCGTCAAGACGCGGTTGCTCGGTCGGCACCAGATCGCGCAAGCGCTGAAGCGCGGCCAGACGCCGAACCTCATCGCCGTGATCGGCATCCCGTGTTTTGGGGGGCTGGGTCAGACGGGCAGCGGCATCGGCCGGCAGACCGTCCTTGGAATTGTCTTGCGACCTAGGCACAGGAATTCCTTTCTGATCCGTCAGCGCAAGATGTCGCCAGAGGTCACCGTTCATGGGCGGCGGCACTCATCCGCAGATGGCCAGCCCATGGCGGCGGTCGGGACCTCACAACGAAGGATTTGCACATTTTAAAACTACAATGTCATCGTCGCTTACTGCGATACCAAGCCAAGAAACCGACAGCACTGTCTGAGAGCGTCACCCGTGTGGAGAAGGCCTAAACCACGTCCCCCACCTCATCACCGCTCAGGCTGCTGACCTATCAAACGAGACCGGGATTTCCAGTCGCCTTGCCGATGAACACCAGCGCAGCGCAGCGCGTTCCATGCGCCATGGCCATACCTTTGGCCGATCAAATCCCACCATCAAAGCTGCGCTAACCAAACCTTCGATCACGCCAAGGCGCAGACACATCCACACCCATGCCGGCGATGACGCCGCAGCTGCCATGGACGCCAAGGGGCAATCGGCACCCGTTCAAGGGGAAATCAAACACTTACGAAGAATCCCATGAAAAAGCGCGCCAGACGTGATGGTCCGACGCGCAATACTTATCTCAAGACCCTATACTTTCGGGTAGATCACAGCCCTAGTCGAACCCGGTCACTGCCCCGGTCGGGTCAGAAATCCGTTGGCGCGCCGCCTTCCTGCTTGCGGCGGGCGACAAAGCGGCGCAATTCCTCTTTATGGTCGCCATTCATTGCGGGTTCTTCGAATTCCGCAAGGATTTGCTTGTAGATTTGATGCGCCCGTTCCGCGGTCCAGGTGGACCCATCCAACTGCCACGCCTCATAATTGCGCCAATCCGAAACGAAGGGCGTATAGAAGGCGGTGGTATAGCGATCCTGCGTGTGCTGGCAGCCGAAGTAATGCCCGCCGGGGCCAACCTCCTTGATCGCGTCAAAGGCAATGTCATCCTCGCCCGTGGCAAAGGTCGCCTCTTCGAAATAGCGCTGGATCATTTGCAGCACTTCGCAATCCATCACGAACTTTTCGGGGCTGGCGATCAGCCCGCCCTCCAGCCAGCCTGCCGCGTGATAGACCATGTTGGTCCCCGACTGCACGGCGGCCCACAGGCTGTTTGAGGTTTCCCACATCGCCTGCCCATCCGGCACGTTGGCGGCACAGACGCCAGACGAGCGCATCGGCAGCTTGTAGTGGCGCACCAATTGCCCGGTCATTTGGGTCGCGCGCATGTATTCGGGCGTGCCAAAGGCGGGCGCACCCGATTTCATATCGACATTCGATGTGAATGTGCCAATCGCCACCGGGCAGCCCGGCGCGATGTATTGCAACAGGGCAATGGCCGACAGCGCCTCGGCCAGTGACAGCGCCACCGCCCCCGCCATCGTGACCGGGGCCATGGCACCCGCAAGAGTAAAGGGCGTCACAATCACCGGCTGTCCCCGCCGCGCCAGACGCATCGCACCATCCAGCATCGGATAGTCATGCTTGAGGGGCGAGACAGAGTTGATGTTGGTATACATGCGGGGACGCGCGCGGAATTCATCCTCGGACAGACCGCCCGCGATGCGGGTCATCTCCATCACATCCTCAACCCGTTCTGCCCCCAGCGAATAGGCGTGAACGACCTTGTCGGTGATCGTCAGCTTTTCATAAAGGCAATCGAGGTGCCGGACCGATGGGTGAATATCAATCGGCTCCACCGGATAGCCGCCTGCGATGTGGATGCAGTTGAAATACTGCGTCAGCTTCATGAATTCCTTGAAGGATTCAAAATCGCCTGACCGTTTTCCACGCTCCAGATCCCACGCATTTGGCGGGGAGGAAACGTTCACAAACACCATATGCTTGCCACCGATGATCACCTCACGCTCGGGGTTGCGCGGGGTGATGGTGAATTGCGACGGGGCCTTGGCCACCATTTCCATGATGAAGTCCTCTTCGAACTTCACATTGGTGCCATCGACCTTGCAGCCGGCCTGTTTCAGGATCGCGACCGCCTCGGGGTTCAGCATCTCGATGCCAAGTTCCTTGAGGATGCGCATGGCCCCGCGATGGATACGCTGCACGCCTTCGGCATCCAGCGGTTCTACGGGTCGATCAGGATTGACCGGGATTCGCCACGGCATCTGGTCGATCACAGCGGTTCCGGCGCGTTGCTTGTTGCCAGCGCGGCCCCCTGCGCGGCGCTTGCGGGCCGGTTCTTCGGTCATGGCATCCCCTCCGTCTTGCGGGCCATTTGGGCCTTTGGTGCAAGATGGACGAAAGCGCGGGGGAATGGACAGCCGACGGGCGACGCGAAAGCGTCGTTTTTCGCGTGCCAAGCGGCTTTCGGCGCGGTTGCCGCTGGGTCAGGGCGCGGTTAGTCCGTCAATCCAAGCCGCCAAGCCGCCAATATCAGGCAGAACGGCATCAGCATGAGGGGCAAGGTCAGGGGCAGTCGCGATGCCCGTCAACACGGCGATGCGGTGCATGCCTGCGGCGTGACCGGCCTCAAGATCATGGCGGCTGTCGCCCACCATCGCCACGCGCGCGGGGGAAAGTCCGGTCTGGCGGCAAAAGGCCATGAGCGGGCCGGGGGCCGGTTTCGCGCCATGACCGGAATCAAATCCGGCGACAAAGGTGAACAGGTCCGAAATCCCCGCCGCCGCCAGATGGGCGTGTGCAGGCGCTTCGGCGTCATTGGTGACGACGCCCAAGACAAGCCCCCGGTCGCGCAATGCCCCCAGCACCGCGCGCAAGTCAACGGCGGGCACCATTGGCGCAACAGCGGCAAGCCGGTTGATCCGCGCGATCATCGCAGACCCATCGGCACCGGGAAAACAGGGCATCAAATCTTCGGCAATCTGGTCGGGCGTGCCTGCAATCACCGTGCTGTCTGGCGCAAATTGCCCGGTCACAGGATCAAAGCCGATTGCGCGGCCCAATTCTGCGCGGCGTTCTTCCGTCTGGGCCAATTCGTCCAACAGCGACCGCGCCCAAGCCCCCCAACTGAGGCGAAAGTCAAACAGCGTGCCGTCCTTGTCGAAAATGATGCCGTCGATCATTGCCCTGCCCCTGCTATCCCAGCGCCACCCTGTCCGAGGCGCTTGCGGGAATCAAGCACCCGCCCTCAGGTCCAATGCGGCCCCTGCCCGCCGGGCAACATGGCCCGCGCTTGTAACGGGCGGTCATAAGGCAGGCCCGCATCATCGCAAAAGCCGATGATCCACTGATCGTCCATCAACAGAAAATCAAGGACCGCGCCCAGAAACTCTGGCTCTGCCGCACGTGCCGCCACCTCTTGCGCCGAAGCGCCTGTCGCGCCGAGAAAAGTCTGAAACAGTTCCTCCTGCCCGGCCAGCCAGCCAAGCGCCTGAAGTCCCAGCGTCTCTGCATTCGCCTGTGCTTTGGCCATGTTATCCCCCTCGGCACGGGGCGTTTGCCCCCGCGCATCCGTGATCCATTCGTAAAGGAATGGGCAATCTTTTCTTAACCACTTTCCGCCAGAAGGGGAACGGCAAGACGTGACGAGTGGTTTGGGCAAGGGCAAACGGGGCGGCAATGGCGGCGGGCAGAATCCTGATCGTGGACGGCATCGCCACCAATCGTGTGGTGCTCAAGGTAAAGCTGGATGCTGCCTTTCACGTCACACTGACCGCCGCTGACGGCGCGACCTGCCTGCGGATGGCGCGGGAACAGCGGGTGGACCTGATCCTGCTGGACCATGCCCTGCCCGATCTGCCGGGGTTGGCGGTGCTGCGTGACCTTCGGGGTGATCCACGCACGACGGGGATTCCGGTGGTGCTTCTTGCCCGCAAACCAGACGATGCCTTGCGGCGCGGCGCGCTGGCCGCCGGTGCGGTGGATGTGATGGACAAAGGTTTGCACGATCAGGTGTTGCTGGCACGCATCCGCAACCTTCTGCGCCTGCGCGCCGATGTGCAGGACACGAACCTGCCGCTCTTCGGCATGGCAGAACCAGAGGCGGCTTATGCCGCGCCGGGGCGGGTGGCGCTGGTGTTTCAGAGGGCTGAGGTGGCGCTGACCCTGCGGCGGATGCTTGCGGGGGCGATGGCGGATCAAATCCTGACCCTGCGCCGCGATGCCGTGCTGGCGGCCGAGTGCAGCGCGCTGCCGCAGCCGGATGTTTTCGTGCTGGATGGCGGGCTCTTGCCCGGTGGCGGCTTGCGCCTGTTGTCGGAACTGCGCAGCCGGGGCGAAACGCGCCATGCGGGCATCTGCCTGTGGCAGTCGGGCAACGATGCCGCAGAGGCGGCGCAAGCCTATGACCTTGGCGCGGATGAGGTGTTTACCCCCGACATGTCCGCGCCCGAAATCGCCCTGCGCCTGTCCGCCGTGATCGCCCGGCGGCGTGAAGGTCGGCGCTTGCACGGCCTGTTGCACGACGCGGCGCGCTTGGCGGCGGTGGATGACCTGACGGGGCTATGGAACCGCCGTTATGCGCTGCCTCAACTGGCCCTCATGGCCGAAGCAGCACAGGCAAAGGCACATGGGTTGGCGGTGATGGTGCTGGACATCGACCGTTTCAAATCGGTGAATGATCGTTACGGCCACAGCACCGGGAATGCGGTTCTGGTCGGTGTCGCGCAGCGGTTGCGCGACATCCTGTCAGCCACGGCAGAGGCCCCCTTGATCGCCCGCATCGGGGGGGAGGAATTCCTCGTCGCCCTGCCCTGCCCCACCGCACAGGACGCCCGCCGCTTGGCTGAGGCTTTGTGTGACGGCATCCGAAGTCATGCCGTGCCGTTGGAAGAGTTGCCGCCGATCACGGTGACCATCTCTGTCGGTTTGGCGATGCTGGCGGGGTCGGAGCCCGTGACAGACGCATTGGAACGCGCCGACCGCGCGCTCTTGGCGGCCAAGGACCGCGGGCGCGACCGTGTGACCCTGGCGCGGAATGTGGCCTGACGGGATCAGTCGCGCCCGCGCATCGGGTGCTGGAAGGCACGCTCCAGCCGGTCGGCAAAGGCGCGGCGGTCCTGCGCTGACATCGCGGCAATGCGTTCGGCGACCAGATCACGCCCCATCTCGATCCGGCCCACCATGCGGCCCTGTTGCGCCTGCATCAGCGCCCTGAGCTTGGACAGATCCAGTGTTTCGGCGCGCAACACCGCCACCAGCGCCGCCCCTTCGGCGCGCATCTGGTCGCGCAGGTCGCGCATGTTCACGTCGCGCGACAAGAAGGCGTCGCGCATCGCGGCGCGATCCTCGGGCGAGAAGGCCTCGCCATAGGGTCCGAAATCCAACTCGCGGATAAAACGCCCGCGCGGGCCGTCGCGCAGGAAAGCCCCGGCGATGATCCCGATGACGGCAAGGTTCAGCGCGACAGACACCGCCAAGGCGATCCGCAGACGTTTGGCGGCCTTGGAGTTGGCGGGGGCAACGGGCGGAAGGTCGGTCATGGCGTCACCTCGGTGATCAAATCGTCAACGCTGGGCATCAGGGACAGGCTGTCGATCTGCCCGCCGATCAGGGCGGCGGACAGGTCCGCCACGCCCGTAGGTTGGACAAAACCGAGGAACAGCCCGGCAGCGGCGGCACTGCCCATGCCCGCCAACGCGCCAAATCCGCCAAAGAAATCAATCACCCCGCGCCACAGGCCCGGCGGGGCGGGCGGCGGGGCGGCAAGGACACGCGGCGCAGGTTGCAGGTCCAGCGCATCGGCCATCACCCGCGCCATCAAGGCGTCTGACGGAACGGCAGGACGCGCCCGCGCCGCGCCAAACAGCGCGTCGAGGTCGTCAAATCCTGGTTCTGACACTGTGCGGTCACGATCTTGCATCTGCCTTACTCCTCATCCTCATATCCCAGCGCGGCCTTCTGCCCCGACAGGATCGCGGCCAAAGACCGCTTGCCCCGCGCGGTCAGGCTTTCGACCGCCTCGGTTCCGATGTCCATGATGGCGGCGATTTCGGGGTTGGACAGCCCCTCAAGATGGCGCAGCACCACCGCCTGCCGCTGCCTGTCGGGCAAGTGGGCAAGCGCGGCATCCAGCGCGGCCATACGGTCCGCCTCGATCATCCCCGCCACGGCACCCCGGCCTTCGTCCGCCACTTCGGGCGCATCGTCCAAGGTTGTCGCGGCGCGACGGAGACGGGCCCGCACCACACGGTAAAGCCATGTGGACACCTGCGCCTCACCGCTCCGCCAATCGGGCGCGATCTTCCACAGGCGCAGCATCGCCTCTTGCGTCACATCCTCGGCCTCGGCCCGGTCCGCCAACAGACGCGTGGCATAGCCCAGCACGCGCGGCACCAGACGGCGGGTCAGCGCCGTCGCGGCCAAGCGGTCGCCATTGGCGTAAAGCACCAAGAGCGCCTCATCGGGCGCATCGTCCAGTGCTTCGGTCGTGGTGTCCCGTGGCATGTCCATCCGGTTCCGATAGCCGGTTTCAGCGGCACTCGCAAATCCGCCCCGCCCCGGGCGATCCGGGGCGGGACAGCACATTCAGTTCTGCCAGAAGCGCCAGCCGTGGCCGCCGTGATGGCCCCGGCCTTCACCACCCCGTCCTTCGCCGTCACCACGGGGGCCTTCGGCGCGCATGGCATCCAGTTCGGCTTGTGTGACCGCGCCATCGCCATCGGCATCAGCACGATCAAACAGCATCGCCGGACCGGGACGGGCGGCCATTTCGGCGGCGGTCAGCAGACCGTCACCATCGGTATCCAGAGTGGCCACCATCTTGGTCGCCATCTCGGTCGCGCGGGCGGTCATGTCTGCCACGCGGGCGGCGGTCAGCTCTTCGGCAGACAGTTTGCCGTCCTTGTTGGCGTCGATCTTGGTGGCCTCGGCGGCGCGGTAGGCGGTCAGTTCCGCCTCGGTCACTTTGCCATCCTTGTCGGCATCGACAGCGGCAAAGTCAAAGCGCGGCCCCGGCCCCATGCCCGGTCCACCCATTTCCATCCCCGGCATATCGCCCATCGGCCCACGTTCAGCCAAGGCGGCAGACGACAACGCGGCACCCGTCACAGCGGCAAGGGCAAGCGCGGTCAGGACATTGCGGTAGGTCATGATCCCAGTCTCCTCAGGTCGGGCCGACACTTCGTCTGCCCATCTGCAAGGTCAAACGTGACCCCGGACGGGTTCCGTCGCCCTCTGCGCAGAAATTATCATCACGGAAGCGAGAGGTTGATTTTCCCGCGAATTGCCGCATCTGTGCGCCGAAACCCGCACTGTGGCGTTCTGTCCCCTCAACATTCCCGGCCCAACCCCCTAGGTTATGCACTTGGCTTGCCCTATCGTGCCGCGAAAGCCGGGGCCGTGATGCAAGGGCGGGCTTTCAAGAGACAACGGGACAAAGGCGGAAGGCACGCATGCCGGACGGGCAAGAGATATTGCAGGGCGCGATCGAAACCGACCGCCCGGTGAAACCCGCGATGCTGCGCGGGTGGCGGTGCCGCTGCCCGAATTGCGGCACCGGACCTTTGCTGCGCGGCTATCTGACGGTGCGCGATCATTGCCCTGTGTGTGGCGAAGAATTGCACCATCAACGCGCCGATGACGGGCCGGCCTATCTGACGATCCTGATCGTCGGGCATCTTCTGGCCCCGATCATGCTCTATGTGTTCACCGAATACCAACCGGACCCGCTGGTGGCCTCGTCGGTGTTTTCAGTGGGGGCCGTGGCGCTGTCGCTGTATCTCTTGCCGCGTCTGAAGGGCGCTTTGGTCGCCCTGCAATGGGCCAAGCGGATGCACGGCTTCGGGGGCCGGGTGTGAGCGAGGCGATCCGCCCTGCCGCAACGCTGGTCCTGTTGCGCCAAGGCCCCACGGAGCCTGAGGTGTTGATGGGCATGCGCGGCGCGCAGGCGGTGTTCATGCCGTCGAAATACGTCTTTCCGGGCGGTGGCGTCGATGCAGCCGACCATGGCGCAGGCACGGTGGCGGCGTTGTCAGACCTGTGCCGTCATCGCCTGTCGTTGCATGTGCCGGACGACTCCCCTGCCCCGGACGCATTGGCAGCGGCGGGTTTGCGCGAACTGGCCGAGGAAACCGGCCTGACCCTGACCGAAGGTGCCGCCCATCTGCGTTTCATCTTCCGCGCCATCACGCCACCGGGCCGCAGTCGCCGCTTTGACGCGCGGTTCTTCCTTGTCGATGCCGCCCATGTGGTCGGCGATGCCGAGGATTTCAGCGCCGCATCGGATGAGTTGTCGCATCTGCACTGGATCGGGATTGGCGCTGCGCGGGCCTTGGATTTGCCCTTCATCACCGAGGTGGTTCTGGCCGAGGTTGCGGCGATGCTGTCCGGTGTTCCGGATCAAGGCGTGCCGTTCTTTGACAACTCTGGCGCGGTTCCGACCTTTCGCCGTCTGGTCTGACTATTCGGCAGGCTGCGTGCGCACGGCAATGTATTCCGCGCGTTCCACCTGTGCCACTTCACCGCCCAGCATCAGCGGATGCGGCACGGGGTCTTTGGCGCGCAGGGCGTAGCGGCGGAACACCTCAAGGTAATTGCCAAAGACGTAGTGGTCATTGCGGCGCAAGTAATGGTCGCGGTTCTGGGCATAAAGCGCAGGGAGTTGATACCACGGCACGGCGGGGTGCATGTGATGCACCACATGCAGATTGTTGTTCAGGAACAAAAGCGCCAGCGGGCCGCGATCTTCGACGATCACGGTGCGGGCGCGGGCGGCCTCATGCGCGCGATGTTCAAGAAAGGTGCGGACTTTCAGCAGCGCATGGCCAATCCAGACGGAGGCCAGATAGGCCCACCATGGCATCGCGGCCCACCACAGCCACGCCACCACCGGCACAAGTCCCAGCAGGTGCAGCGCCCAATCGCGGCGGACACCCGGGGCGTTCTGGCGGAGCAACCGCGCCTCACCGTGCAGCCAAAGGATATTGCCCAGCACCGCACCGATGACCACCCGCCCCACCAGCGTGTTGTTGGCGCGAAAGACCATCCGCAGCCATCCGGGCAGACGCCCCCAGACCGCCGGGTCCATGTAGTTCGACTCCGGGTCGTCATAGGGATCGGTCAACACCGGGTCATGGTGATGCGCCAGATGCGTATCCCGAAAGCGGCCATAGGGCACAGTCAGCCCAAGCGCCGGGGTGCCAATCGCCTCATTCAGCCAGACGGCGCGGAAAGGGTGACCGTGCAACAATTCATGCTGAAGGGACGAAAATTGCGCCGCCGCCACGCCGGTCAAAATGATGGCCACGGCGGGTAACAGGTCATAGAGAACTGTCGTGCCCACCGCCCAAAGCGCGTAGGTCGCCGCCAAAATCAGCAGCGTGGGCCATTCGACGGCGGGTGTGGTCTGGCGCATCTTCGGGGCAAGTCCAGCAGGGCTTTCCTTGCGTTTAGTGCGCCTCGATGCGTCGCGCTAGACAGAATGCGCCATCACCTGCCGCAAAATCCTCATCTTAATATTCGCGCAGCAGCGACAGGTCATAGCCGTTCCAGCGCAGGATATCGCGCGCAGCCTTGCGGCGATCCTCCGGCAGGCGGGCATCACGGTTCAGGATCACGCCAAAACTGCCGTCAGGCGTGCCCAGAACCAGCGTGCGCAGATCGGCATCGACCCACAGCACCCACCATGGGCGGTCAAGCGGGGCCTGTGCCCTGTCCACCGGGCGCAACTGCCCCGGCCCGACGATGGCCAGCGGGCCACGATAGACGGTGCTGACGCCGTTCAGGCAAAGCTGCGCCGTGGCGTAAAGCCCTTGGGTGGTCTGCGAAAGCTCCATCCCACCCGCGGCGCATCCCGGATCGGCGCGGGTGGCAAAGGTCGCCACCTGCGTCCAACGCCCCGCCAGTTGCACCGGATCAGTCACCGCATTGGCCCAGATTTGCGTCTGGGCGCGGCGGAAAGAGGTGGTTTCCACGGGAAGCTGCGCGCAGGCGATGAGCAGTAGGGGCAGCAGCAGGACGGCGATCAGTCGATGCAAAGGGTCACCTCGCGGCCATCAGCCTGCAACACCGGATTGCAGCCGATCATGGGGGTGATCGGCGCGCAGGTGCGCGAGCGGGCCAGACATTCGGTTTCGCAATCGGTCTGGCGGCGGCAGGATTTGCCTGCATCGCGCGTTTGCCGAAAGCAGCTAAAGGCCACGGTGTCCCCCACCCGGCCCCAGACGCCGCCCGTGGACTTGCACTCCAGTGCCTGCGGGGTGATCGGGATCGACGGCACCTCTGGCGGGGCGCTGGCCGCTTGGGGCACGCCAGCTTGGGGCGCGGCGGTTTGGGCGCGGGGTGTTGGCGCAGCAGGGGCCGGCTGCGGCGTGGTCTGTGGGGCAGCAGCGGGCGCAGTCGCAGGACTGCGCGCCGCCGGAGGAACCCCAGCCGTCTGGGCGGCAGGCAACGCCGGCGCATCAAGCGACGTGACCTGCACCGCGCCCACGGTGATGGGGTTTGCCACAGGTGCCGCCGCCCTGTCCGCCCTGCCCGGCAAGGCCAGTTGGCAGCCTGCCAGGATCGGCAGACCAAGGCACAGCAAAAGGGTCAGCAGGCGCTTGCGCATCATGCCCTCAATTGGACCAAAGCGGCCAAGTCCTGCAAGCCCTCAATAGGGCTGGGGATGCTCACGATGCGCGGCGGCGATGTCATCGCGCAATTCTTCGGTCATCTTCAGACCAGCGGCCCCGATGTTGGTGGCCAGTTGCGGCAGCGTGGTGGCCCCGATGATCGGGATGCAGGGGAAAGGCCGCTCCATCGCCCAGGCAATCGCCATCTGGCAGGGGTCCACCCCGTGCCGCGCGGCGACGCCAAGGTAGGCCGCCACAGCCGGAAACACCTGCGGCGTGATGCGCCCGCCCAGATCGGCGACATGGGAGCGGCGGGTCTTGTCCGGCGTCACATCGCCCGCGTATTTGCCCGAGAGTAACCCCGCCGCCAGCGGGGAATAGGCCAAAAGCGGCATATCCTCCATCACCGCAAGCTCTGCCCAATCGCTGTCGAATTGGCGGCACAGCAGCGAGTATTCGTTCTGCACCGTCATCATGCGCGGCAGACCGTTGACCTGCGCCAGATGCAGCCAACGCGCCGCCCCCCAGACGCTTTCATTGGAGATGCCCGCATGGCGGATTTTGCCCTCGGTCACCAAGGCTTGCAGGGTGCGCAGCACCTCAAGCATATGGTCGGTGACTTGCGCCGCATCGCCGCGTCCGCGCGGATCGTAGTTCCAGATTTGCCGGAAGTAATAACCGCCCCGGTTGGGCCAATGCAGTTGGTAAAGGTCGATATAATCGGTCTGCAGCCGCTTGAGCGAACCTTCCACCGCCGTGCGGATACCCGCCGCAGTGATCGGCGCGCCGTCGCGCACGGCCTTTTGCCCCGCACCCGCCACCTTGGTCGCGATCACCAGACGGTCACGCCCGCCGCGTGCGGCCAGCCATGTGCCGATGATTTCCTCGGTCCGGCCCACGGTTTCGGCGCGGATGGGGGCGACAGGGTAGATTTCCGCCGTGTCCCAAAAGGTGATGCCGCGTTCCAGCGCCATGTCGGCCTGCGCGTGGCCCTCAGCCTCGGTGTTGTGGCTGCCCCATGTCATGGTGCCAAGGCAGAGCGCCGAGACGTTCAGACCAGTGCGGCCAAGCGGGACAGTCTTCATCGGGGCAACTCCTTTGCGGTTGGCAGGCAGGGTAGCTTACGGCGCGGCAGGGGCAAGGGCGGTCAGGCGCGCCGCGATGGGAAATTGAGAACATTTGCGGAACATGCTAATCTTCCGGTCACCATGAGTCTGCCGATTGTTCAACGCCTCTCCCCGCCCGCCCGCGCGGTGCAGCCCCTGTTCGGGGGGCTGGGTCTGGCGCTGTCGCGGGTGCACGAATTTTGTGGGCCAGCCCGGGTGACGCTGGCGGTGCTGTTGATGGGGCAGATGGCCCAATCAACGAAGGGGGGGCCGGTGATCTGGATCCTGCCCGGTTGGCAGGCAGAGCGGCTCTATCCGGACGGGATCATGCCCTTGGCCGATCCGGGGCGGCTGATCCTTGTGCGCGCGCGGCGGCCCGAAGATATGCTCTGGGCGGCGGAAGAGGCGCTGCGCAGCGGGGCCGCGCCCCTTGTGGTGGCCGAATTGCCGCAACCGCCCGGGCTGACCCCGGTGCGCCGCCTGCATCTGGCGGCTGAGGCCGGGACTGAGGCCGCCCGTCACGCCGGACGCGGCCCGGTGCTGGGGCTGATGCTGACGCCGGGGGATGGTGGCGCGGCAGGGGTGGAAAGCCGATGGTGGATGGCCCCTGCGCCCTCGCCATCCACGCTGGTTGAGATGGGGGCAGCCTGGACCCTGCGCCGCGTCCGCGCCCGGATGGAGCCTGAGGCAGAATGGCAGGTGCTGCGCGGCGCGGATGGGGTGGTGGGGGTGAAGGGTCGTCGAGGGGCTTTTGAAAGGCGCTAGGCAAGGTGAAACTCTCTGGGAGAGAGTTTCACCTTGCCGCCATAGGTCCGTGTGCAGCACGCCGGGATGTGCGCCCTCGGGCGCGCAGCCCGGTGGGGCGGGCTGCGCGCGGACCGGGGCTTTGGCCCCCGGTCCCGTCCAACGGTTTGCGATTAAAGAAAGACTGGCAGCCGCTCACCAGCGCTGATGCACATGCGGGGCGATCAGGCGGTCATAGACCTCGCGGCAGGCTGCCATCACCGATGCAGGCAGGGGCGCCAAAGCATCGGCCCCCGCATTGGCCACCGATTGCGCGGGCGTCCGCGCGCCGGGGATGACGACAGTGACCGCCTCGGACATCAATATCCAGCGCAGGGCGAATTGCGCCATCGTCGCGCCTTGCGGCACCAGCGGACGCAACTCATCCACCGCTTGCAGGGCGACGTCATAAGGCACGCCCGAAAACGTCTCGCCCATGTCAAACGCCTCGCCATGCCGGTTAAAGGCGCGGTGATCGTCGGCGGCAAAGGCGCTGTCCTTGGTCATCTTGCCCGTCAACATCCCCGAGGCCAGCGGCACCCGCGCAATCACCGCCACCCCGCGCGCCTTGGCTTCGCGCAAGAACAGAGATGCAGGCCGTTGGCGGAAGATATTGTAGATGATCTGAACCGAGGCGCAGCCGGGATAGTCGATGGCCTTCAGCCCCTCTTCGACCTTTTCGACCGACACACCCCAAGCCGCGATCTTGCCTTTGGCTTTCAACGCCTCAAGCCCCTCAAACAGCGCAGGGGTGTAGAACACCTGCGTCGGCGGGCAGTGCAGTTGCACAAGGTCAAGGCAATCGACGCCAAGGTTGGTCAGACTGCGGTCGATAAAGGCCTCGATGTTGGCGGGGGTGTAGCCATCCGTCACATGCGGGTTCAGGCGGCGCCCGGCCTTGGTGGCGACAAAGGGCCGATCACTGCGGGTTTTCAGCACATCGCGGATGATGCGTTCGGACCGCCCATCGCCGTACACATCCGCCGTGTCGATGAAGGTCATGCCCGCATCCAGCGCCGCCGACAGCGTGGCCTTGGCATCCGCCTCGGACACATCGCCCCAACTGCCGCCAATGGCCCAAGCGCCAAAACCGATCCGGGTCACATCGCGGCCCGTGGGGCCAAAGGGGGTGGTGGTCAGGGTCATCGGGGGCCTCTTGGAGTTCTGAAAGGGTGAAAGTTAGGCAGCAAAGGCAGAGTGTCCAGAGCAGGCCCTGACATCAAGCGGAGCGGGCCAGAGACCCGCACGCCCCTGCGCCCCGCCCCGCGCAAGGCGCGGGTCAGGGCAACGGGGGGGCGCTCGCGCCCCCCTCGCCCGTTCCGGGCTCACCCCCCTGAGGATATTTGAGCAAAGGAGAGAGAGGGGTTAGGTGCGGATGCCCGAGAATTTCTGCTGCCAGTCGGCGCGTTCCTCATCCGTGATCTTGCGGAACAGGTTTTCGGGCACAGAAAAGGCATCGCCGGGGGCCAAGGCGCGCAGGGCGGCGGGGACGTCTTCGGGCCATGTCCAATCGTCCGAGCCCATTGCCGTCATCATCGTGGCGGCGGCATCGGGGATGAAGGGACGCGACAGGATGGCATAGACGCGGATCAGGTTCAGCGACAGACGCACGATGGCAGAGGCCCGCGCAGGGTCGGTCTTGACCGCAGACCACGGGGCGGCGGCTTGCAGGTATTCGTTGCCGATCACCCAGATGGCGCGCAACTCAGCCGCCGCCTTGCGCACCTCCATCTGCGCCATCAGCGTTTCATAGTCGCGGATGCGCGCGCCAAGATCGGCGATCAGGGCGGTTTCCGCCGGGGTGAAGTCGCCGCCGTCGGGGATAGCCTCCCCCAGTTTCGACTTGGCGAACTTGGTCACGCGGCTGACGAAATTGCCCAAGACATCGGCGAGGTCCTTGTTCACCGATGCCTGGAAATTCTCCCAGGTGAATTCGCTGTCCGAGTTTTCGGGGGCATGCGACAGAAGCCACCAGCGCCAGTAATCCGCCGGAAGGATCGAGAGCGCCTGATCCATGAACACGCCGCGACCCTGAGAGGTCGAGAATTGGCCGCCGTCATAGTTCAGGTAGTTGAAGGATTTCAGGTAATCCACGAGCTTCCACGGCTCGCCCGACCCCAAGATCGTGGCGGGGAAAGACAGCGTGTGGAAGGGGACGTTGTCCTTGCCCATGAACTGGTAATAGGTGACATCCGATGCGCCCTTGTCGGTGCGCCACCAGCGTTCCCATGCGGCATCGTCCAGCCCATTGGCATCGGCCCATTCGGCGGTGCCTGCGATGTATTCGATGGGGGCGTCGAACCAGACGTAGAACACCTTGCCTTCCATCCCCGGCCAAGGCGCATCGCCCTTTTTGACCGGGATACCCCAATACAGATCCCGCGTGATGCCGCGATCCTGCAAACCGTCCCCATCGTTCAGCCATTTCTTCGCGATGGAGGTGGTCAGGATCGGCCAGTCAGTCTTTGAGTCAATCCACGCCTCAAGCTTGTCGCGCAGGGCGCGCTGGCGCAGATAAAGGTGTTTGGTTTCCCGCACCTCAAGGTTGGTGGAGCCAGAGATCGACGAGCGCGGGTTGATCAGGTCGGTCGGATCAAGCTGCTTGGTGCATTCCTCGCATTGGTCGCCACGGGCCGAGGTGTTGCCGCAATTCGGGCAGGTGCCGGTGATGTAGCGGTCGGGAAGGAAGCGGTTGTCGTCGATGGAAAACACCTGCTTTTCCGACACTTCCTGAATCAGGCCATTCTCGGCCAGCTTTCCCGCGAAGTGCTGGGTCAGGCGGTGGTTGCGCTGCGACGATGACCGCCCGAAATGGTCGAACGACAGGCGGAACCCGGCGGCGAGCTCTTTTTGAACCTCATGCATTTCGGCGCAGTAGTCCTCGACCGGTTTGCCGGCCTTGGCGGCGGCCAGTTCAGCGGGGGTGCCGTGTTCATCGGTGGCGCAGATGAACATCACCTCATGCCCACGGGCACGCATGTAGCGGGCGAACAGGTCCGCAGGCAGTTGGCTGCCCACAAGGTTGCCCAAATGCTTGATCCCGTTGATATAAGGGATGGCGGAAGTGATCAGAATCCGTGCCATGTTGCGCGCCTTTTGTCCCGGTCCGCGCGCTGGTTACCGCGCGGGCCAAGGAGGGGCCAGAGGCACGGATGCGCAGACTGTCGGGGGTTACTGCGCGCAGTAACCGCCATCGATCAGGTGGTAAGAGCCCGTGATGAAGCTCGCCCTGTCCGACAGCAGGTATTGCGTCAGGTCCGCGACTTCTTCGGCGCGGCCCAAACGCCCAATCGGATGGGCGGCGATCAGCGCCTCTTTCGCGCCGGGGGGCAAGGCCGCCAAGAGCGGCGTGTCGATGAAGGCCGGGCCAATGGCGTTCACGCGGATGCCTTTGGCCGAATATTCCAGTGCCGCCGTCTTGGTCAGGCCCAGAAGCGCGTGTTTGGCCGCGACATAGGCCCCGGAATTGGCAAAGCCGACGGACCCGAGGATAGAGGCGATGTTGACGATGGCCCCGCCGCCCGCTTTCAGCATTTCGGGGATGGCATAGCGCAGCCCATAGAACACGCCGTCAAGGTTGACGCCCATCACCTTGCGCCAGCCGTCCAAGGGGTAGTCGCCCAAAGGGGCCAAAGGTCCGCCAATGCCCGCATTGTTGACCAGCAGGTGCAGTGCGCCCCCTGCCGCGACAGCCTCGGCCACCAGACGTTCGACCACGGCGGGGTCGGACACATCGCCCACCGCCGCATGGGCCAGACCGCCCGCCGCCGTGATTTCTGCCGTCACCCTGCCAGCCGCTTGCGCGTGCAGGTCTTGCACCACGACGCGTGCGCCGCTGGCGGCAAGGCCCTTGGCGATGGCCTCGCCGATGCCCGATCCGGCCCCGGTGACGAGGGCGGTCTTTCCGGTGAAGGTGATGTTCATGCTGGTCTCCTGTCTGTGTGTGAGACAGTATCGGCCCATCCGCGCGGTTGTTCCTTGATGTGGCGCAATCGCCCCTCAGCGCCGCCCGCGCAGCATCCGGGTCAAGGTGCCCTCGCCCGCCATTTCATGTTGAAACGCGGCAAGGGCGTGCACAGTGACCAGCGCCATCAACAGCTTGGTCGCGACGGCGTGAATGGCGAAGGCGGTCGCCTCGACCGTTTCAGACACCGGCGCGATGGGCGGGACCACCCAGCGGTCGGCAAAGAGCGTGTCGATGCCGGTGGCGGAACTTGCAGCCCAGCCGGACAGCGGGATCACCAGCATCAACAGGTACAGGGCCAGATGCCCCGCCTTGGCAGCCCTGACCTGCCAACCGGCAGCCAAGGGTTGGGGTGGCGGGGTGATGCGGTGCCAGACCAGCCGCAGCAGGACCAGCGCCAACACCGACAGCCCAAGCGTCTTGTGCAAGCCATAAAGCCACAGCGTCGAGAGGTCAGGCTGCATCGCACTGAGCCGTAGCCCAAGCGACAAGAGCACAAGGATCAGCAGCGCCATCCCCCAATGCAGGGCGCGTGAGATCAGCCCGTAACCGTTCGGACCGTTGCGCCAAGTCATCGGCGCTTTCATCCACCAACCCGCGCAATGCGGGCCGTGATGTCCAGCCGCACCTGATCGCCCACCATGTCGGACCACCCGTTGGCACCAAAGTCTGATCGGTTGACTGCACCCACCAGATGGACCGTCAGACGGGAGCGGTCGCCCGCTTCGGTCCCTTGTTGGCGAAAGATCGTGGCCGCAAGGGTGACGGGCTTTTCAACGCCCCGGATGGTCAGGATACCGTCCACAGACGCACCATCACCATCCGCGCGCACAGCGGTAGAGCGAAAGGTGATCCCCGGAAAGCTGGCGGCATCCAGCACCTTGGGGCCTTTCAAGGCCTGTTCGGCGAAGGGAAAGCTGGCTTTGGTGCCGGTCACATCCAGCGCCACGTCAAAGCGGCAATTGGCGAGGCTGTCAAAGTCGATGGTCAGATCCGCCAGCGTCACCGGCATTTGCCCCGTGATCTGATCCGGCCCGAAATCCAGCGCAAAGCCGACCGACGACGCCTCGGCCTGCAAGGTATAGGCCACAGGGATGGCATAGGTGGGCAGCGGAAACAGC
>NKIT01000041.1:18114-26615 GCA_002256185.1 Rhodobacteraceae bacterium PARR1
GGAAACAGCAAAGCGAGACAGAGGGGAACAAGGCGCATGGCGTCCTCCGGGACCGTTGGAGTGCATGCTAACACGTGAATGCCGGAACGGTTCGGAGATTTGGCCGCAATTTAGGGGCAGGAAACGCAAAAGGGCGCTACAGGAGCGCCCTTCGCAGGAATGTGATGCGGGATTACAGCCCTTCGGGCAGCACGCGCACAGCGCCCTTGTCGGCGGACGAGGCCAGCAGCGCATAGGCCTTCAGCGCCGTGGACACCTTGCGCGGGCGCACCTTGACCGGTTTCCAGCCCAGCTTGTCCTGTTCGGCGCGGCGGGCGGCGAGGTCGGCATCCGAAATCCGCAGGTTGATCGTGCGGTTGGGGATATCGATGTCGATCATGTCGCCTTCGCGCACCAGACCGATGGCCCCACCCGAGGCCGCCTCAGGGCTGGCATGGCCGATGGACAGGCCCGAGGTGCCGCCCGAGAAACGGCCATCGGTCAGCAAAGCGCAGACCTTGCCCAGACCTTTCGACTTCAGATAGCTGGTCGGATACAGCATCTCCTGCATCCCCGGCCCGCCCTTCGGCCCTTCGTAGCGGATCACCACCACATCGCCTGCGACAATCTCGTTGTTCAGAACTGCGGCGACGGCGTCGTTTTGCGATTCAAACACCTTGGCAGGGCCAGAGAACACAAAGATCGACTCGTCCACGCCCGCCGTTTTCACGATGCAGCCGTCCAGCGCGATATTGCCCTTGAGCACGGCCAAGCCGCCCTCTTTGGTAAAGGCATGTTCGGCCGAGCGGATCACGCCATGTTCGCGGTCAAGGTCCAGTTCGACATAGCGCTTGGATTGCGAAAACGCGGTGGCAGAACGCACATTGCCGGGGGCCGCCTTGAAGAACTGACGGACGTTTTCGTGATTGGTGCGGCTGATGTCCCAATGATCCAGCGCCGCGCCGATGCTGGGGGAATGGACGGTGGGGCAATCGCGGTTCAAAAGGCCCGCATTGTCCAACTGGCCAAGGATCGCCATGATCCCGCCGGC
The DNA here is from genome assembly GCA_002256185.1 of Rhodobacteraceae bacterium PARR1. GTDB lineage: Bacteria > Pseudomonadota > Alphaproteobacteria > Rhodobacterales > Rhodobacteraceae > Paragemmobacter. The sequence continues at coordinate 19,145 of NKIT01000041.1, forward strand.
GCGGTGGACATCCTCCATATGCACATCCTGCTTGGCCGGGGCCACTTTGCACAGGCAGGGCACCTTGCGCGACAGAACGTCAATGTCGTCTTGGGTGAAGTCGATCCCGCCTTCGTGCGCCGCCGCCAGAATGTGCAGGATGGTGTTGGTAGACCCCCCCATCGCGATGTCCAACGCCATGGCGTTTTCAAACGCCTGCTTGCTGGCCACATTGCGCGGCAGGACCGATTCATCATTCTGTTCGTAATAGCGCTTGGTGATGTCGACGATCAGATGCCCGGCCTCGATGAACAGGCGCTTGCGGTCGGCGTGGGTGGCAAGGGTCGAACCATTGCCCGGCAGCGACAGACCCAGCGCCTCGGTCAGGCAGTTCATCGAATTGGCCGTGAACATGCCGGAACATGACCCGCAGGTGGGGCAGGCTTCTTTCTCGATCGCCTCAACCTCTTCGTCGGTATAGGCGTCATCGGCGGCCACGACCATCGCATCGACCAGATCGAGGGCGATTTCCTTGCCTTTGACGATGGCCTTCCCGGCCTCCATCGGTCCGCCCGAAACAAAGACGGCGGGGATGTTCAGGCGCATCGCGGCCATCAGCATGCCGGGGGTAATTTTATCGCAATTTGAAATACAAACCATGGCGTCGGCACAATGCGCGTTCACCATGTATTCAACGGCATCGGCGATGACTTCGCGGGAAGGCAGCGAATAGAGCATCCCGTCATGACCCATCGCGATCCCGTCATCGACCGCAATCGTCCCGAATTCCTTGGCAACGCCCCCCGCCGCCTCAACCTCACGCGCGACCATCTGACCAAGGTCTTTCAGGTGGACGTGGCCGGGGACGAACTGGGTAAAGCTGTTGACGATGGCGATGATCGGCTTGCCGAAATCGCCATCCTTCATGCCCGTCGCGCGCCAAAGGCCGCGGGCACCGGCCATGTTGCGGCCATGCGTGGTCGTACGTGAGCGGTAAACGGGCATCATTTCCTCCGGGCGGTCTCTGCCCCGTGCCGGGGCGGTCGGGAACCGACATGGCACCGCCGCCTGTGACGGTCAAGGGCGGCAGGCCCGCAGCTTGGCAAATAAGGCGCGCCCGCGCGGGGTGGGCGACGTCTGACCCTGCCGCGCCGCGTCAAAGTCCATGGGGCGCAGGGATGGCGGATGGGTTGGACACAGCCATTGGTCTGGAGTGTCGCGCCAAAGGTCCGGCGGCGCTCTCATGGCGCGTGCAGCGGTCGTTTCGGCTCCAGATAAGTCTTGTTCCGAAGGAAGTTGCGCGTGACCACTCCTGTTGATCCGATCCTGTTGAACCAGACCACCTCTGGTGATCAATCCCCGCCTGAGATGGTCATGCTGCCCGATGGGCGGCTGTTTTATGTCTGGACGGACAACGCGACGGGCGACAGCACGGCCAACACGTTGCAAGGGCGCATCTTCTCGGCGGATGGCACACCACTGACCAACCAATTCGCCTTGGGCGGATGGGCGGTGGACGGGTCGGACGGCTTTGACTTTGACAATCTGTCGCTGAACCTGCTGGGCAATGGCAATGTCATGGTCAGCTATGTCCGGTCAAACTGGCAAAGCGACGGCAGTGAGCCTGTCTTTTCCATCTACAACCCCAGTGCGACCCCCGGCACGACGGGCTTTACCGTCGTGCAGGATGTGGAAATCCAGCAATCCGACTTTCTGCTGACCACCGAAAGCCCCCCAGTCACCACGGTTCTGGCCGATGGGCGGGTTCTGTTCGTCTGGTCCAAGGGCGGGCTGTCGGACGATACCACCGGCATGACCGTCTGGGGGCGCATCTACAACGCCAACGGCACCGCCTCGACCAACGAATTCCAGATCGGCAGCGTCGCGGTCGACGGGTCGGACGGCTATGACACCGACACGCTGACGGTCACGCAACTGACCGGCGGCAATGTCGTCATCGGCATCCAGCGCAACTTCGCAAATTCGGGCAGCGACGAGCCTGTCTACAGCATCATCAACCCCTCGGTCTCACCCGGAACGGCAGGGTTCACGGTCGTCTCGGACGTCGAGATGCAGCAGACCGACACGACCACATTCGAATCCCCGCCGGTCATGACGGCGCTGTCCGATGGGCGCTGGATGGCGGTTTGGGCCAAGGACGGTCTCAGCGACGGCGCGACGATGACCCTGCAAGGGCGCATCTTCAATGCCAACGGCACGGCGGCCACCAACGAATTCCGCATCGGGTCCACCGCCGCCGATGGCAACGATGCCTATGACACCGACAACATCACCATCACGCAATTGTCGAACGGCAATGTGGTCGTGGGCTATGTCGACACCGGCACCACGGGGGGCAAGGAAAGCCCCTTCTTCAACATCATCAACCCATCGCTGACCCCCGGCGCAACGGGCTTTGCTGTGACGGGCGACATCAAGGTCAATTCACTGTCCACCTCGCTGGCGACAGAGGTGGGGCCGCCGGTCATCGCCGCCCTGCCCGGCAGCGGCGGGAATTTCGTTGTGGCATGGGTCGATGGCAATGCCACGTCCAACGTCCTGAAATATCAGGTCTATGACGCCAACGGCACCGCGCTTTCGCCCGAGATGATCGTGGCCCAGGCCGATGGCAGCGGGATTTCCAACCTCGATACCTTCGATTGGGACAACCTGAGCGTCGTTCCGCTGGACAGCACGCATTTCGTCATCAACTGGGTCGGATCGTCCGATGGCAGCGGCACCGGCGCGTTCAGCACCGGGTCCATCTCGGTCAACGGGCCGGTCGTGGCGGGGGCGGTCGATGGCACCGCGGGCGCGGACAGCATCACCGGCACCTGGGCCGATGCGGGCGGCGACCGTGTGGATGGCGCGGACGGGCTGGATGACAGCATCGCGGGCAATGGCGGCAATGATACGCTGGATGGCGGCGCCGGGCGCGACACGCTGAGCGGGGGGGCTGGCGATGACCGGCTGATCCTGTCGCGGATTTCGGGTGTGGGCAATTGGGCGGACCTGCCCGACCACATCGCCAATGATCCCTTGCAGGTGAATACCGCCATCAGTGGCAACCAGTCCCCGCCCAAGGTGGTGGAACTGGCCGATGGCCGGGTGCTGTATATCTGGTCAAATGACGCGGCTTCCGACGATCTGACCACCATGACGCTGCAAGGGCGGATTTTCACTGCCGATGGTCTGCCCGCGACGGATCAATTCACGCTGACCAGTTGGGCGGTCGATGGGTCTGACCAGTTCGACACCGACGCGCTGAACGTGAACCTGCTGAACAACGGCAACGTCCTGATCAGCTATGTCCGCAACGGCGCGACAACCGGCCTGATCGGACAGGAAGAGCCGGTCTTTTCGATCATCAACCCGTCGGTCACGCCAAACGGCACGGGCTTTTACGTCGCGCAGAACGTCGAATTCCAGCAAAACGACGTCACCATCTACGAAAGCCCCCCCGTGGTCGAGGTGTTGTCGGACGGGCGCATCTTCGCGGTCTGGGTCCGCAACGGTGCCTCTGACGACATTGCCGGCATGGATGTGCAAGGGCGCATCTTCAACGCCAACGGCACGCCCGCGACCAATGAATTCACCGTGGGCACCTGGGATGCCGACGGGTTCAACAACTTCGACACGCCCAACCTGACGGTCACCGAACTGTCGGGCGGCAATGTCGTTGTCGCCTATGTCCGCAACACTGCCGAAATCGACAACGATGAGCCGGTGTTCAGCGTCCTGAACCCCAACGTGACCCCCGGCACTGCCGGTTTTGCCGTCGCCACTGACATCGAGATGCAGGGCAGCGACACCACCACTTTTGAAAGCCCGCCTGTCGTCTCTGCGCTGCCGGATGGTCGTTTCATCGCGGTCTGGGTCAAGGACGGGTCGTCTGACAACCTCAGCTCGATGTCGGTGCAGGGGCGCATCTTCAACGCCGATGGCACGCCCGCAACGGCCGAGTTTCAGGTCGGCACGATGGCCGCCGATGGTGGTGACGGATACGACACCGACAATCTGGTGATCGAACATATCGGCAATGGCCGCGTCGTCGTGGGCTATGTCGAAAGCGGCGCAACCGGCGGCACGGAAAACCCGGTCTTTGTGCTGCTTGATACCACGGTGCCGCCAGCCAACACGGGCTTCACCGTTGCAAGCGGCGTCACGATCAACGGCCTTGGCATCCCGGCATCCGATTGGATCGGCCCCCCGGTGATCGAGGCGCTGGACGATGGCACCGGCCGCTTCGTCGCGGCTTGGTGTGACGGTCAGGCCACCAGCAACGCCGTCAAGTTCCGCGTCTTTGACAGCAACGGCAATCCCCTGTCGGGCGAGGTGACGGTCACCACCGCCGATGGCGCTGGCCTGTCCAACAGCGACTCTTTCGATTGGGACAGCCTCACGGTCACCGCGACGGGCGAAGGGAAATTCATCGTTTCATGGGTCGGGGCGGATGATGGCAGCGGCACCGGGGTGCAGACCTCTGGCCCCATCGACGCCGATGATTATTCGATTTCGGGCACCGAGGTTCTGATCGGCGGCGAAAGCGGCGAGACGACGGGCGACCTGCTTGACGCCAGCGCGATGACCGCCAGCGTCCGGCTGACCTTTACCGGCAATGAAAGCGGCACGCTGACGGAAAGCGCCAGCGGCACCACCGGCGCCGCGACCACCACTGACGGCGTGTCGACCATCGCCAATGCGCGGATGGAAATGTTCGTGCTGGACCGTTCGGCATGGACGGACCCCGCCGCCATGCTGCGCGATTCGACCACCAGCGGAACGGCAAGCACCGGATCAACCCTGACGCTGAACAGCTACACCGGGGCCGAGGCTGGCTTGGACATCGGCTATGTCGATGACATCGCCTATGCCAAACTGGCGCAGGGCGTCACGCTGAACGGCACCAGTTTCGCCAGCGGCGCGACTGTCGAGATGGACTATGGCTTTGTCGTGCAGGACACGCGGGGCTATCAGTATTTCGTCGGCAAGATCGACATCAGCAGCAACATCGGCGGCTATGACGGGTCGGTCATCACCTCGGGCTGGGATCCGGCATCGCAATCCTGGGTTGGCCCCCCTGCCCCCGGCACGCAATTCACGCTGATCAACGCCAGCGGCTATCCGTGGTCGGGCGGATCGAACGTTGTCGCGACGGGCAGTTTTTCGCCCTATAGCAACGATGTCCGGTTGGGCGCAGCCATCGATGCGCCAGTCGTCGAGAGCAGCAGTCTTGCCGCAAACAGCGCCAGTTTCTCCGAGATTGAACGCGTCACCCTTGGCAGCGGGGCCGATACGGTCGATGCCTCGGCCACCACGGGCGGGGTCAATGTTGCCGCAGGCGGCGGCAATGACAGCCTGATCGGCGGCGCGGGGCGCGACACGCTGGCGGGCGATGCGGGCAACGACACCCTGTCCGGCGCGACGGGCAATGACAGCCTGTCGGGCGGGGCGGGCAATGACCTGCTGTCAGGCGGCGAAGGGGCCGACACCCTGACCGGCGGCGATGGCAATGACCTGCTGACCGGCGACGGCAACCTCTTGCGCAACGGCGGGCTGGAATTCGGCGTCGCCAATAACAACAACCTGCAAACCACTGTGGCCGACTGGGTCAACAGCGGCGGCAACGGGCTGGAGATCTGGGGCAGCGGCCAGAACGGCATCACCGCCGCCGAAGGCAGCAACTTTGTCGAACTGGACGTCGAAGGCGGCGTCGATACGCTGTTTCAGGATGTCCTGACCACGGCAGGCCAAAGCTACAGCCTGACCTTCAGCGCCGCCCAACGCAGCGGCTCTGTCAACGACAGCGTCGAAGTGTGGTGGAACGGCGTCCGCGTCTCGACCGTCACGCCGGGCACGGCATGGGGCACCTTCACCGTCACCGTCACCGGCACGGGTGGCAGCGCGCGGCTGGAATTCCGCGAACTCTCGTCCCAGAACAGCACTTTGGGCGTGCTCTTGGACAACATCAGCCTGATCGGCGGTGGTGGGGCGGACAGCATCCTTGGCGAGGCCGGGAATGACACGCTGCTGGGCGGGATTGGCAATGACACGCTGGACGGCGGCGTGGGCAGTGACAGCCTGTCGGGCGAAGCGGGCGATGACCTGTTCCGTCTGTCCTCTGCCACCGGGTCGGAAACCATCCTCGGCGGCGAAACCGGCGAAACGACGGGCGATGTGCTGGATGCCTCGGGCCTGACATCCGGTGTCACGCTGACGCTGGCCACCCCGGAAAGCGGCACGATCACCGCCAGCGGCCTGACCGTCAGCTTCTCTGAGGTGGAACGCACCCTCCTGACCGCCGGGGCCGATACCGCCATCGGCTCGTCGGGGGCGGATTACATCGACGGCAGCGCAGGCAATGACAGCCTGCGCGGCGGGTTGGGCAATGCCACGCTGCTGGGTGGCGATGGCGACGACATGCTGCGCGGCGGCGATGGCGTTGACAGCCTGCTGGGCGGGGCGGGCAATGACACGCTGGTGGGCGGCGGCACGGGCGATACCATCGACGGTGGCGATGGCAACGATGTGATCTACGGCGGCACCGACACGGCCCCTGCAACCTATACGCTGTGGGCCAATGATGGGGCGAACCGGCTGTTCCGGATCGAGGTGACCGACAACGTCGCCACGCGGACACAGATCGGCACGACGGCGCAGACCATGGGCGACATCGCCATGGACGCGACGGGGCGGCTGTTCGGTATTGCGGGCAATGTCCTTTACCGCATCGACACAACCACGGCGGCGACAACCGTAGTCGGCACGGTCGGCGGCGGGGCCAGCGGCATTGCGCTATCCTTCGGCCCGGACGGGTTGCTGTACACCTCGGCAGGGTCCAGCATCATCCGCTTCAACGCGGATGTGCCGGGGACCACGACCACGGTCTGGACCAACGCCAGCGGCGGCAATGCGGCGGGCGATTTCCTGACCGTCGGCGACCGGATGTTCGTGTCCTGGGTCACGCCCGGCGGCACGACACAACTGCTGCGCCTGTCCTTGGATGCGTCCAACACCGTCACCGCGTCCGAAGTTTTGGGCACCCTGCCCACCGAATCCTACGGTCTGGCGCTGGGACCGAACGGTGAGATTTACACCGCCACCGGGACGAACCTGTTTCAGGTGACCGTCCCCGCCTCGGGCGGATCAGGCGCGCTGACGCTGACCACGGTCACCAATGGCGCCAACGTCACCACCTATTTCGGCGCCACCTCGAACTATGAGGCGCGTTTGGGCGATGGCGTCGACGGGTCCGACAGCCTGACGGGCGGCGCGGGTGATGACACGATCTTTGGCGATGTCGGGGCCGATACGCTGGATGGCGGGTCGGGCAATGACTCGCTGCTGGGCGGGTCGGGGAATGACGTCATCAGCGGTGGGATCGGCAATGACACGCTGCTGGGGGATGAGGGCAATGACACGCTGGATGGCGGCGCGGGCAAAGACAGCCTGACCGGTGGCGACGGCAACGACACCCTGCTGGGCGACGACG